>DVDV01000016.1 GCA_015296075.1 Leptolyngbyaceae cyanobacterium M33_DOE_097
AACCGGGTTGAACGGTGTTTCAATCGTCTGAAGCAATTCCGTCGCATTGCCACCCGCTATGAGAAGAAAGCTGAAAACTACCTTGCCATGCTGACTATAGCCTCTATCATGATGTGGCTATAGTTTTAAAACAGGCCCTAGGGATACATTGGTCTCAATCGAGTCGTGCAATAATAGGTCGATTGAATTGGTAAGCGAGTGGTATGGTTCTTGCGGCAACACAACCTGCATTACTGGTCTTAGCAGACGGTACCGCCTTTAAGGGCTGGTCGTTTGGCGCAACAGGCACGACAATTGGCGAAGTGGTGTTTAACACGGGTATGACAGGCTATCAGGAAGTGTTAACAGACCCAAGTTATCGGGGTCAAATTGTGACTTTCACCTATCCCGAATTGGGCAACACAGGTGTTAACCCAGACGATGAAGAGTCAGGCCAACCTCAAGTCAGAGGCGCGATCGCCCGTAACATTTGCTTCAAGCCAAGCAACTGGCGCTCCACGCAATCGCTACCGGATTATTTAAAGCAACACAAAGTTATCGCCATCTTTGGAATTGATACACGAGCCCTGACCCGTCGGTTGCGATCGGTCGGCGCCATGAATGGTGGCATTTCGACTGAGATTCTTGACCCTGTCGAGCTCCATCAGCGGGTGCAAGATGCCCCTAGCATGGCCGGTTTAAACCTCGTCAAAGAGGTCACTACCTCAACCATTTATGAGTGGTCAGACACCACCGACCCCGACTGGCAATACGGTTCTCCTGGGAGATCGCCCGATGAAACTCCCCTCACCGTTGTTGCCGTTGACTTTGGCATCAAACGTAATATTTTGCGGCGATTAGCCAGTTATGGTTGCCGAGTCATTGTAGTTCCAGCCAATACACCGCCTGAAGAAATTCTCAAATACAATCCCGATGGCATTTTCCTTTCGAATGGGCCAGGGGATCCAGCCGCCAACGTCGAAGGCATTGAAACGACAAAAGCCCTGCTTAAAAGCCAAAAACCCATGTTTGGGATCTGCATGGGACACCAGATTTTAGGGCTGTCAATGGGAGCCGAAACTTTCAAGCTGAAATTTGGCCATCGAGGGTTAAACCAACCTTGCGGGTTAAGCCAGCAGGTTGAAATTACCAGCCAAAATCACGGTTTTGCGATCACGGCAGAGTCCCTAGAACAGACCCAGGTTGAAATCACTCACCTAAACCTGAATGACCGCACGGTTGCAGGGCTACGGCACAAGTCGTTACCCATCTTCTCAGTGCAATATCACCCCGAAGCCAGCCCCGGCCCCCACGATGCTGATTACTTGTTTGAGAAATTTATCGAGCAAATGTATGCAGCGCGACAGCAAGCAAACTCAGCAAATTAAACACAACCCTTACGGATTTGGGAATTTTAAGCGAGGATACGGCTTTGGCTTTGCCTATAAAATCCCTCAAGAAGATTGTCAGAATTTTCTTTCCCCTCTTTCCCCAGATCCGTTAAGATAGTCGGAATCAAAATAACCTGGTAAAGGCATTTACTAAGGTGTATACTAAATCGTCGTTTTGGAACGATAGGGCGAGGAGGGCGTTATTCCTGAACCATTAACCTTGACGGTCAGTTTGAGAGGCACCCGTGAAGTCAAGGAAAGCTATCAGCTTGTTCGCCTCACAGGACTTTTAGATGCTTTTTCGGAGCCAACCTTCAAAAAGGTTCTGACAAAGCTAGTGGATGATGGTCCTAAAAATATTGTGCTTGATCTATCGAAGATTGATTTTGTCGATAGTTCAGGGCTCGGTTCACTTGTTTTGCTGTTCAAAAAAATACAAACCGATCAAGGATCCTTGCAGATTGTGACCAACTCTCGTGTCACTCAGACCATGAAGATGGTGCATCTAGAGCAATTTTTCTCACTTCACACTACTGTTGAGTCTGCTGTTGAGAAGATAAAAGCTTAAGCAACGCATCGATTTCAGTCGCTGCAACCGCATGATAGGTCTTATTCCTATCTAGCTTTGCGATCGCCCGATTGCAAGCTAGCTATCACTTTACTATGCTGAAACTGTTAATAGCCTGTTTGCTAATTCTGGCTCTCACAGTGGTCACGATTAGGCATCAAGCAACTGCGTCTGATTATTCGATTAAAGAAGAGATTGCAATGGCGGCTCCAGTTTTGACAAGTGACCAGATTGATAACGCTCTCAATGAGCTAAGCGGTTGGACACTAAAAGATGACCATCTGCATCGTGAGTTTAAGTTTAAATCCTTTGTTGAGGCGTTTGGCTTCATGTCGAGTGTGGCGCTCATTGCAGAGTCAATTGGGCATCACCCCATCTGGCTAAACGTCTATGATCGCGTCACCATTGACCTCACCACCCATGACTCTGGTGGGATTACCTCCCTAGATGTCGAGCTAGCCAAGAGAATCAACGGCCTCTCGAAGTAGCCAGCCTAAATTTTCAAAAACTAAAGCCATTTCCCTTCAGCAATCCACTGGCTATTGGGAAATGACTTTGATTTTTTAGAAGAAAGACAATAGGGGAACACCTCCAAAACTGGTAGGCGTCGCTCTACTCACCTAAGTAGACGGAGAATGCTCCGGCGGTTTGCCCCCTTTAAAAAAGACGCTGTTTTGCACAAAGTCACTGAAGTACATTGGTGGGTCTGCCTGGGGTTTACGTTGCACTACACGGCGCAATTGCCAGAGTGAATAGCCTGCGATCCAAAGAGCATCACTCGTAGCCGCATACAAAAAGCCGTGATTCTTCAGAAAGTAACGGCGGCGAGAGTCAAACCAATACTGGGGGCGTCGCTTTGGTGGGCCATTCTTAGAAGTTACCCCCGTACTTTGGCCAGCAATGTGCATGACCCGACTATCGGGAACGTACCAGCAGAGCCACCCTGCGCGTCGTGCTTGCAAGCAAAAATCGGTTTCTTCGTAATAGAGAAAATAGCCTTCATCCATCAGGCCAATATCGTCAAACACTTCCCGCCGCACCATCATGCTGGCACCGGGCAACCAGTCAACCTGGCAGGGTACGCCCTTCATCTCTTGCGCAACCACAAAATTTGACAGCAGCTTTGAGACAACCCCAAGGCGCAAACCACCGTCTAGCTCACCCAATACATTGGGAAACCGAAACGCGATCGACCAGGGTTTACCCTCTCCATCTTCAAAACTGCTGCCTGAAATACCCACTTTGGGATTTTTATCCATAAAGTCAACCAGGGCCTTCAGCGCATTCGGACGCACCGCCGTATCAGGGTTGAGCAGCAAAATGTAAGGCGGACAATTGGGTGAAGCCAGAGCCGGACGAATCGCAAAATTATTGCCGTAAGCATAACCGCCGTTATAGTCAGCTGGCAAAACTGTAGCCCATTCTGACCAACCCTCCGTTGCGATCGCACCTTTCAGCGTGTCAAGCGAGTCATCACCAGAATCATTTTCGACTACCACCACTCGCATATTTGGCAGTGTTGGTAACTCTGGTTGCAGAGAGCGTAAGCAATTTACGACTAAATTAGCCGAACGGTAGTTCACAATAACTACCATTAATGGGCAACCCGGAGGCAAAGAAAGGCTCGGTAAAGACATGGGGATGAGACTAAATAAAACAACTTTTGTCGATTAAAAACACACCATCAACCATCGTGGAGCCAATTGAGCCTGCTCAAAACTGAGTCCAATTCATTCTTATACTGCCCAACCATTCGACAAATAAAACAGCCGATTAAATGCCTGATGTATATTCAGATGTAACCAATTCTTTCGCCTGAATGGTTGTTATGTAAAGCAGCCTTTAAGGAGTCTTCGTCGTTTCAGAGTGAATCGCTACAAATTTAAAGCTTCATTGAAGGAAAACCTCTCGTTGTCGAAAATATGCCTATTATTTTGAGTCAGCGATCGCCTGATCCACACGTAACTGCCGATTTAGAACTCGCCTTAACCGCTGAAGAACGGGGGCGATCGCGCCATCGCTTTGAAACTCTAAACGGCGAAGTCATTTTTTTACAACTGCCACGCGGCACAACTCTTAAAGATGGAGATGTGTTGCAATCAGCGGACGGTACCCGCGTCAAAATTGTTGCCAAACCCGAACCCATCCTCATCGTAGAAGCAGCCAATGACCTGGCTCTGCTCAAAGCAGCCTACCACCTCGGCAACCGCCACGTTCCGCTTGAAATTTTAGTCAACCGCTTACACCTCTCACCCGACCCCGTTTTACGTGAAATGTTGGAGCATCGAGGGTTACAAGTTACCGCAGCGATCGCCCCTTTTCAGCCTGAGTCCGGTGCCTACGAGCATCACCATGACTAGCCTGTGCGCCAAAGAGCCACAAAACCCAAAAGTGAACCTTGATTGAGCCTACGAGAGAGAATTTGCGCCACCATGAACGACGATTCTGCCCTTTTGCGGTTGTTTCAACTCACGAGTCCAGCTTTGCCAGTTGGTGCTTATAGCTACTCAGAAGGGTTAGAGTATCTGGTTCACCAGGGTCAATTGCCCAATGCCGCTGCCCTTCAAGAATGGCTGCACGACGAGTTGATGTTAGGCGCGATTCGCATGGATGCTGCGGTCATGGTGCGAGCCTATCAAGCCATTCAAGCGCAAGATTGGGAAACCGTTCTCCGCTGGAATCGTTGGCTCTCAGCCACCCGCGAAGCCGAAGAACTCCGCTTACAAAACTGGCAGATGGGGCGATCGCTCCTCCGTCTTTTAGAAGGGCTAACACCTGATCCAGCCTTGCCCCAATCCTTTCCCCCGTCCCTGATCGAGACACTGCTGAAAGAAGGATGCAACTTCGCGATCGCCTACGCCGTGATTGCAACCAGTTGGCAAATTACAGGATTTGTCACCCTACTCGGCTACCTGCACAGTTGGGCTGCAAACCAAATCAGCGCAGGCATCAAGCTCATTCCCCTGGGGCAAACCGCCGGACAACAATTACTGCTCGACCTGAACCCCTCTGTTCATCAGGCCGCCCTGCAAATTTGGGACTTACCAGATGACTCGCTTGAGAGTTGTAGCTGGGGATTAACTCTGGCAGCAATGGGGCACGAAACCCAGTATTCCCGCCTGTTTAGAAGTTAACCCTAGTTCAAACTTCCACCAGCAACCCTCAGTTCAAGGACGAGCAGCCTTAACCTCGTAAGAAGTTTAGCAACTCCCGGTTAACCGTTTGCGCCGCTTCTTGCTGGATCCAGTGACCACAGTTGGGAATCGTCGTTAACCGATAAGGTGCATCGATTAGCTGGTCTAAGTTCTTCGTATTTTCTTGAGAGAGAAATGCATCATCCTCACCCCATAGCACCAGCGTTGGCACCGTAATTGGCTGCGGGGCACGCCCAACCTCTTTCATCCAGTTCCAGGGCATCAAAAGCTGGCGATAGTAGCTTAAGGCCGCCGAAAGCGCACCGGGCTTCTCTAGAGCCGCCTTATACACCTGAGTTTCTTCTTTTGAGAAAGCGCCCTTGCGAACGGCCTGATCTTGAAAAAGCCGCCGTACAAATTCCTGTGAATTTTGACGGATCAGCCACTCCGGTAAAAAAGGAACCTGAAACGCAAAAACGTACCAACTGCGGCGCAACTGGTCAAAATTGGTGAACATTTCATGCATCATGCGTTGAGGATGTGGCGCATTGAGAATAGCCAGGCGATCGAGCATGTGAGGAAATTTTTGCGCCAGATGCCATGCAATAATGCCGCCCCAGTCATGCCCGACAATGTGAGCGCGAGCATAGCCCAGACTTTGCACCAACCCGCGAATATCTTCGGCCAGCGTATCGAGGTCATAGCCACTCGGCGGCTTATCAGAATCGTTGTAGCCGCGCAGATCAGGCGCAACCACTTTGAAGTGCTGGCCTAAAAATGGAATCTGAAACCGCCAGGAATACCAGAACTCCGGAAATCCATGCAGCAGCACCACCAAATCACCCTCACCCTGCATCACCGAGTGCAAGCGAATGTGATTGGTTTCAATAAAAGAATGTTGCCAGGTTGCCGATAACGATGTCATAGCTGTGAAGGCGATCGCAAACCTTCCATAAGTGTATCGAAAATAACGGTTGAGACTTTGCTTCTTTCGCTTTATTTTGACAAGCCCTTGAGCAACCGCAAACCCAATGTCAAGAAATCCACGGTGCCGTAGTACAGCCAGCTTAACTACACCCTAGCTCAAAACCTAATCAGTTAGCAGGGCAGGCGATCGCAAAGTTGCGTATAAAACGCAACAACTGGGCAATATTTTATAATCAGCTCGACAGACCTACGCATGTCTCTCGCAAACGTTCCACCTTAACGCCCAAAGGTTATTTCCGGCTCTACAATCAACAAAAACCATCAAAAGCTAGGATATTCTACTTTTAAGGGTATACGTAAAATCATTATTTTTCAGACCACATTGGTTTATTTTTATAAGTACTTACACTTATGCTCTATTGTTTTCTGCTTATGGCTATCTATCAAATTTGAGCCAGCAAAAAGGAGTGCTACCAAAGATTTGCCTATCACTGACCACTTGCGCTTAAGAAAGCTTTATGAAATATCACATCGCGTTTGGGTGCCCGACCAATTTAGAAACCATTGCTCATGAGTCGAGCCAGGGCCGCTGTCCTCGGCACGCCATGTTGCTATTACAAGCACGGCTCAATACGACAATGCACGTACCCGAAGCCGATCGCGTGAATTTCACAGATCGGCTCAACGCCAAGCTAATTGGCACACCTGCAACCTGGGCAATGGCACGGCGCTTAGCCAAGCAACTCTCTGAAGAAGATGTCGTGATTGCGACCGGAGAAGATATCGGTATTCCGTTAGCGTTCCTGTTTAGCCAAAAGCGTAATCGTCCAAAATTAGCGATCGTGACCCACAACCTTGATCGTCCCAAAGCACGGCTATTGCTCAAACTCTGGCAGATTCACAAACACGTTGACTTGTTTTTGCCACTTTGCACCCCTCAAGCCGATTTTCTCAAGCGGCACCTGAGTGTCCCCGCGTTGCGTGTACAACAACTTCCCGGACATGCCGATCAACAGTTTTTCACTCCCGGCTCACCGGCTTCCCTGAAAACACGCCCTACGATCGTCAGTGTCGGCCTAGAGCAACGAGACTACCGGGTATTAGCAGAAGCAACGGCTGATCTGGAAGTTGATGTTCGAATCAGTGCTTTTTCACGAGATGCGAAGGCAATTGGACGCGTCTTCCCAAAGGTGATGCCTGCCAATATGACCCACCAGTTCTATGCATGGCGAGAGCTGGTGCAACTCTACCGAGATGCCGATTTAGTCGTCGTTAGCACTATCGACAACAAATACGCGGCTGGAGTCACAACCCTGGTTGAGGCGATCGCCTGTCGTCGTCCAGTCATTGCTTCAGCGTCTCAGGGGTTAACCGAATACTTGATACCGGGAATGATTGACTCCTTTATCCCAGGCGATGCAACGGGACTGAAACAAGCTATCATTCGCCATTTGAGTGATCGCCAACAGGCCGAGGCTAAAGCAGCTCTGAGTTATGACTTTGCCATGCAACATTACTCAATGGAGCGACACGTCGATGCAATTGTTGAGTCGCTTCGAGTGGTTGGGTTAACTAAGTTTAGGCAACAACTTCAAACCTCAATAGGTACTTGAGTAGTTGCTGAGAAGGTACGGCATTCGCCTCCTGGCGTCGCGTCATAGTGACGCTCGCTCATTTCGTTTGAGAAATTAGCAAACGGGAGGTTCAGGTCGCAATTGGCACCGCAACAATCGCTCAGACAATTAATTCATGGCTAGCTCAACCCAAAAGACAGGCAAAATTCGGATCCCATGTGCCTACTGCCAGGGCAAGGGACGCGATCGCTTCGGAGTCATGTCACCCCTCTCCCAGTGCGCTGCGTGTCATGGCAAAGGCTTTCAGTGGATCGTGCCGCCTGTCGTCAGATGCGCTTACTGTCATGGAGGTGGAGTCTCCCCTACCGGAACTCGGAGCTATTGTTTAGCCTGTTGTGGCAAAGGGTTGCAGTCGCGGATTGATCGCACCGCCTCTTGCCCCGACTGCCACAGCACTGGCAGCAACCCCAACACCGGGATGTATTGCAATCGGTGTCACGGGGCGGGTGTGATTCGTCCTGTAGTGGATGTGCCGTTACCGCAGCGATCGCAGACAATAGAGGCTGGTGACTCAACCTAAAAACCTTGTGACTTCTGATCTTCCCGTTCAGGCCATTACGCCCCCTAAAACATCCAGCAAGGAAGCAGGTTTGGCTCCCTTATTGCTGACCGTGATCGAACTGGTGCGCCAACTCATGGAAGCCCAGGTGATTCGTCGTATGGAGGCTGAAGAACTCAGTGAAGCAGACCTGGAGCGTGCAGCTGAAAGTCTTCGCAAGTTAGAAGAACAAGTGATTCAGCTGTGCGACGTGTTTGAGATTGACCCCAGAGACCTCAATATTGATTTAGGTGAAGTTGGCACTCTACTACCCAAAGCAGGCAACTATTATCCTGGTGAGAACTCTGCTAGCCCAACGATATTAGAACTGCTCGATCGCCTGCTCAACACCGGAGTCGTCCTCCAAGGCGATGTCGATCTGGGTCTTGCCAATCTCAACTTAATTCACGCCAAACTGCAACTTGTTCTGACCTCAAAACCGATTTAACTGACTGTTTTTCCCTCATTGCTCAACTTTGGATATTGATTGCCCTATGGGTTACGGACTTTATCTCTACGGCATTTTTCCCGCACCAGGCCCCCAAGACCTCGCCCTTACCGGACTTGACCAACAGCCCGTGCAAGTCGAACCAGTTGATGACTTTGTCTTCCTCTACTCCGAGGCACAACAAGAGCGCTACCTGGCCAGTCGCAAAAATTTGTTGGGGCATGAGCGTGTCTTAGAACAAGCAATGGAAGCAGGTTATCGCACGCTCTTGCCTTTGCAGTTTGGCTTAATCATCGAAACGTGGGAGGAAGTGATCAAACAACTCATCCAGCCACAAGGTGAAAGCTTAAAGCAACTCTTTACCCGACTCGAAGGGAAGCGCGAAGTGGGCGTCAAAGTGTTTTGGGAACAGGACAGCGAACTGCAAATGCTGCTCGATGAAAACCCAACCCTAAAATCTCAGCGCGACAGCTTAGAAGGCAAAAATCTGAGCATGGATGATGTTGTCTCGATCGGGCAAGCGATTGAGCGATCGCTCGAAGCCCGCAAAAATGCCATCATCCAAGCCTTTCGCGACACTCTGAATCCGCTAGCCAGCCAGATTGTCGAAAACGACGCCATGACCGAAGCGATGATCTACAATGCCGCCTACCTGATCCCCTGGGAAACCGAAGCTGAGTTTGGTGTTAAGGTGGAGGAGCTAGACCAGCAGTTTAGCGATCGCCTCAAGATTCGCTATAACAGCTTTACAGCCCCTTACAACTTTGCCCAGCTCGACGCCTTTGACTAAATTCTTGTCCGTCCTGCTTAGGCATGTGAGTTTCCTTTGATTTAACGGATAGACTCGCGCTTTTCAGCCCTTTCGCCCCATCTCTGTCTATGGTTCTCCGCATCCTCTTCGCTCCGATTACGGGTCTTACCTGGATTGCCGAACAGCTCCAAGAACGAGTTGACGCAGAGATGAACGTCAAAGAAAATTTACAAAAAGAACTGCTCGCCTTGCAACTGGCCTTTGATATGGGTGACGTTGAAGAAGAAGAATTTGAAACCCGTGAAGAAGAACTGCTGCTCGCCTTGCAAGCGATCGACGACCAGGAACGAGCAGAGCGGGCTGCGGAAGCAGAGGCCGAGTAATGGCAAAATCGGTGGGTACGTTTGAATAGGTTGCCGATGTCTTCGCTTTTTCAGTCGTTTGCGCCGATCGCCGCGATCGCCACTAATCCCACCGCTGTTCGCATTCTGCAACCATTTTTGCAACAGTCAGGGGCAACGCTTTGGGTACCTGATGCCGCGATCGTCGATGGCATAGTTGATTCATCCCTGGCGGTTCAGGTTTATGCTGGTTCGCTTAAAGAACACCTGGCAACGCTCTGGGAAAATCACACCAGTTTCGTCTTTTGTCTGGCAACAGGTGCCGTCGTCAGGCTGATCGCGCCTCTCCTCAATAACAAGGCGACTGATCCGGCGGTAGTCGTGCTGGATGAGACAGGTAAGTTTGTTGTAAGCCTGTGTGGCGGACACCAGGCCGGGGCCGACCAACTGACTCGTTTAGTTGCACTAACCCTAGAGGCAACCCCGGTTTTAACAGGGGCAGCAAATCGCGCTAATTTACCCGGCATTGATGTATTGGGAGAGCCGTTTGGTTGGCGCAAGGGAAACGGCGATTGGACTCAGCTCAGTGCCGCGATCGCCCAGCAACAGCTCGTTCACGTGGTCCAAACCGCAGGCTCAACCTTGTGGCAAGCGCATCTCCCAGCCGAGCATCCCTTTCTCTTTAACACCGCTCCTGCGATGGCGGAAACAGCAAACACCCCGACCGTCTGGATTTCAGAAAAGGTTTTGAGCGATCGCGCAGCTCCAGTTGGGTGCTGGCATCCCCGCGTTCTTTGGGTTGGCATTGGCTGCGAGCGGGGAACTCCCGCCAGTGTGATTGCGAGTGGCATCCAAACTGTTTTTCAGCAGCATCAGTTAGCGATGGCGGCGATCGCAGGCATTGCCACAATTGACCTCAAAGCCGATGAAGTCGGTTTACTCGAAGTCTGCCAACAGTACAACTTGCCACTCCGCTGTTTTACGGCAGAGTCCCTTCAAAACGTTGCCGTACCGACCCCTTCTGCCATTGTTGCCGCCGAAGTTGGGACACCCAGCGTTGCGGAAGCCGCCGCCCTACTGGCCAGCCAGCCCCCGGCTAATGAAACATCGCAGCTCATCGTGCCAAAAACCATCTTTCGTGCAGAAGGGCAACCTGGAGCCGTTACCATTGCCATTGCTCAAGCTCAGCAAGAATACACCGATCGCACAGGCAAGCTTTGGTTAGTCGGTATTGGGCCAGGAGCGCTGGATCAAATCACACCCGCTGCGAAAGGCGCGATCGCGCAAGCCGACGTTGTGATTGGCTACTCCTTATACGTCGATCTAATTCGTCCTTTACTGCGCCCCGGTCAAATTATCGAAGCGCTACCGATTACGCAAGAGCGGCAACGCGCTGAACGGGCGATCGCTCTGGCTAATTGGGGCTTAACCGTGGCTGTCATTTCATCGGGTGATTGCGGCATTTATGGTATGGCGGGCCTGGTATTAGAGCAGCTCCAAACCCACGAATGGGATGGACAAACCCCAGAGGTGCAGGTTTTTCCGGGCATTACAGCCCTGCAAGCCGCTGCCTCTCGGGTCGGTGCGCCACTAATGCACGACTTTTGTGCCATCAGCTTGAGTGACTTGCTGACTCCGTGGCCCGTCATTGAGCAACGCCTGCAAGCAGTTGCCCAGGCTGATTTTGTTGTGGCGCTTTACAATCCCAAGTCGCAAAACCGAACTGAGCAAATTGCGATCGCGCAACAAATCTTTCTGCAACACCGCTCACCCAATACGCCTGTCGCGATCGTGCGATCTGTATATCGTCCCGACCAAGCGATTAACCTCACGACCCTGGCGGAGATGTTGCAACAACCGATTGATATGCTCACAACCGTTCTAATTGGCAACCAAAGCAGCCGCACCTATGCCGGATGGTTTTTGACCCCACGCGGTTATTTGGGATTTGGAGATCGCCCCAAAACCTCGGCAAATTAACGCTCGGCAAGTAGGGAATTTCTTGTGTCACAATTGGGGTTGCAAACTGTAGGAGACGATGATGAGCATCTGGCAACGGGGTCTCACAAAGCTGCAAACTTGGCTTAAAGAATATGGACAGCGATCGCTCACTATCGCAGTCTTAATCGGTTGCCTTTTCTTATGGGGCTGCTCTGGCGTTTCAGCAACAGGTTCAGGGGTTGATGCCAAATTTAAGGAGCAAGTCCTACAGGTCATTCGCGACAACCCAGAAGTGATTCTTGAGTCAGTGCGTGACTATCAACAGAAGCAACAGCAGTCTCAAGAGACTTCTCGCGAAACCTATGTCAAAGCGCTGAAGAGCAATCCCGCGACGATCATTGGGCAATCACCTACAACTGGCGCAAAGGATGGCAAAACAATACTGGTTGAATATTCTGACTTTCAGTGCCCCTACTGTGCCAAAGCCCATGACTCGCTCAAACAGTTACTCAATCGTTTCCCCAACCGATTAACTCTGGTTTATAAGCATTTCCCACTAACCAGCATCCATGCTGAGGCCATGCCAGCCGCTAAAGCAGCCTGGGCTGCGGGTCAACAGGGCAAATTTTGGGAGTATCACAACGCGCTATTTGAGCAACAAAACCGCTTGAGTGATTCGCTCTACAAGGAGGTTGCAGAGTCGCTCAAGCTCGATATTCAAAAATTCAACAGCGATCGCGCAAGTGCTGCTGCTACAGCTGCGATCGCAGCTGATATGAAACAGGGTGAAGAGATTGGCGTGGATGGCACTCCCTTCTTTATGATTGCAGGGGAAAAAATAGCTGGAAACATTCAGTTCCCTGATTTAGAAGCGCTGCTGTCTCAGGCAAAATCTTAAACTCCAGCCCGTCGTAAAATTAAGATCCAATTGCTTTTTTTTCATAGGGCATAATTGACTTATCGACCCCCGACATACCTGTTTTTTCAATGGTTAGCCTCCGGATTTCCAAATCGTTACTGTTTAGTCTTTCATCCGTCTGCACTTTACTGACCACCACTCATCTTTTACCAGCTGCGGCGCAGGGTAAAGTTTACGAACCGATTCCGATCGCCCCTGGCAAACAAATCTCCGATAAGCTGACGAGCAAAGATATTCCCACTGGGCAAAGTGGGTTCGCACGAGATTATGTGCTAGAGCTGGCCGAAGGTACTCAACTGGCGATCGATCTGTCATCCGATAACTTTGATACGATCATCACCTTGCTCGCTTCTGATGGCTCAACCGTTGCAGAAAATGATGACGGGCCGGATGGCACCACTAACTCACTCCTATTTGTGCGGATTACCAAAACCGGAACCTACTACATTCGGGTGCGGGCGTTTGGTGAGCTGTCCGCAGGAAACTACAAGCTGAAAGTGACGCTGCTGCAATCAGTAGAAGGCAAGTAACCTGCGAAAAAATGGCTGAAGCAGCACAAATCCTGTTTTCAGCTCAATCTTTGAATCAACAATGGGGAGCCTAAATCTTTAGGTTCCCTTTGTTGTCTATAGCTCTCACAGAATTTGGCATTGCTGAATGTATGTGTGCTTTTTGGATCAGCATCTCCATGCGAGCGGCGTTATCTCCGATAGAACGTGACGCAACCGCAAAACGTCCTTATACCAATCTTCAAAACTGGGCTACAGATGATTATCTGTAGGGGCGGTATTTCCTTCGGAAACGCTACACGAACGCGAACCGCCCCTACGAGGATCTGTAAATGGGATTTAGAGAATTGGTATAGCGGTAGTCATCTAGATTAGGACGGGGTGCAGGGGTAGAACCCTTGGCTGGGGGCGCAGTTCCCACACCCTCTTTATTTTCAATGTCCTAAACCAATTGGTGACAGCTATATTACAGACTTTATCCGCCCAATCAACAACGCCATAAAAATGGGTCTGGCGATCGCCTACATTTTTTGATTAGCCCGTGCTAACTCAAAAACGCAGACAACTGCCAGACCCAAATGTACCTTCTACCGCAAATTAACGACGGCGTGGCACTTTGTTGAGGTAATCAATGTCAGAAGCACGAACGCTTTGAGCGTAGTTGCCCCGAGCCGCGATCGCATTCGCCATATCGGCATACTTGCGGGGGTCGCCTTCGGGTAAGCGACGCTCTTGGAACTTCTTGGAGTAGAACTTGTCCAAAGTAAAGCGCCAGTCGTACTGAACAGTACCCACTTTCTCGCGAAACTCTTCACCATAGCGAGGAGTCACTAAGTTATAAGGGCGACCCTCCATCCGCTTGCGCTGATAGGGTACGGTGAAGTCACCAAAGGCTTCGCTGTATTCTTCACTATCTAACAGAGCGTCAACAAAACCATTGAAACCCTTGGTCGCAATCACAATAGACCACGTAATTTCTTCGTCTTTGTTGTAAGAGTCACGCCCTAAGAAGCGACGCAAGCAAAGTTGCACGAGACGATAGTTGTTGTTCACTGAAACAACCGCGTCATAGAACCGCTCAGTCTTAGCCAACCCACGCATAAAGTCGCGAACTGTGATTGCACGGTTCCGCAACTGAGACTCTAAAGCCGAGTTACGCGTGCTCTTGAGAATGACATGCTCGCTGAAGACCTGGCGATAGCACGCCCAAATCAGCTCATTGATCTCAACCGAAGAATTGGCGTCTTCTAAGCGATAGATATAAGGGGTATCTTCATTCAGATCAGCCGCACCAAAGCTTTTGACCCGATGGTTTTGAGTAGACGGTTTGTATGCAAGCAACGGCAGTGCCATGCCAGAAATCTCCCTAGAGTGGTGTTAACAAAATCAGAATCTTGAACAGCCGTAGAGTCTTCCCACGACTCTACCATTCTTGATGCTTATTATCTCGTAAATTGGCTCTGGATAAGCGATTTCCTCTATCCAGCTAAGCTAGCGATCGCCAAGAATAAAGCAATCACACCCAGCCCAGCTACCGCTAAGCCAGAAACCGTTGACCAGTCAGACCGTTGCTGTAGCTTTTCCCAGCTAAACGGCTCAAACTGAGCAAACAGTGGCTCAAATCGCTCAGTCGGACGATAGCCTTGCCGTGGTAGCTTGTCACGGTAGTCAGAGCCGTAGCGGGGCGTAAAGCTATAGGGGCGCTCAGTCTTTCGTTTGCGCTGGTAAGGCACCGTGTTATCGCCAAACCAGCGTGTGTACTCTTCGCTATCGATTAGTGCATCGACAAAACCACTCCAACCCAACGTCGCAATTTGCACCGACCAGGCAATTTCTTCATCACGACTGTAGGGCGCTCTACCCAACAACCGTTTGAAGGCGATTTCAACCAGACGGTAATTGCTATTTGGCTCGACAACTAAGCGATAAAACCGCTCAGACTTGGCCAGCCCCCGAATAAAATCACGCACCCGAATGGTCTGATTTTTAAGCTGTGTTTCTAAAGTGATTTGTCGATTGAAACGGATCGTCTCTTGCTCATTAAAGACCTGGCGGTAAGCCGCCCAAATCAAAGCATCCATTTCATCGACTGAGGTTGCAGCCTCGACGCGATAAATGTAGGGAGTGTCTTCGTTTTGCTCCGCTACACCAAAGCTACGGACGCGCTGATCTTGCGTCTTGGGGCTGTACTCAAGAATGGGTAATGTCATGAAAAACTCCTTGCCAAAAGGCTAACGCAACGGAAACCCTGCCGGAGTGTTGACAGAAGCTAGCACACCCGACGGAGTATCCTTGCGGCTGGTATCTGGAATGCGAATATTCGCCGTGTTAACGGTGACTTGCCGTACAGGTGCAACTTGAACAGAACGGGCCATTTCGCGGAAGTTGTTGATGTCGCCCCACTTATAGCGACTTTCTTCAAGGCGATCGCGCCAATAATCGCCATAGCGAGGAGTGACCAGGTTAAAGGGCCGACCGCGATAACGCCGCCGTTGGTAAGGCACCGTATTGTCACCAAATGCCTGCGTATACTCTTCGCTATCTAACAACTCATCCACAAAGTTGTCCCAACCTCGAGTCGCAATCTTGATTGACCAGGCAATTTCTTCGTCTTTGCCATAGGGAGCGCGACCCAAAAATCGTTTGAGTGCAATTTCGACCAGTCGGTAGTTAGAGTTTGTTTCTAACACTAATGTCCGAAACGTTTCAGACTTCGCCAAACCTCGCACAAAGTCACGCACCGTAATCGCACGATTCTTCAATTGAGATTCGAGGTTTTCCTGGCGGCTTGCCTTCAAAATGACATGCTCACTCAAGACTTGCCGATAAGCCGCCCAAATCAGGTCTTGAATGGTGGTTTGATCCACGCTGTCTTCCAGGCGATAGATGTAAGGGGTGTCTTCGTTGGGCACCTCATAGCCTGGAACACGCTGGTTTTGAGAAGATGGAGTGTAAGTAAGCAGGGGAATAGCCATAGATCGTGCAGTTTAGAGTGGTTTACGGCTGGAAAGAACAAACCAAGGTAATGTGGAGCGATCCGAAAACATCCGTGAAAGGCGATCGCGTGATTCCTACGCACTTTCAACAGAGGCAATAGTGGGTGACGAAACGAATGGAGAACAGTCAATTTCACAATTCTCCATTCAGAATCTCATCCTTACTTGCTACCGACCTTTGGATCGCTTGGCAGATACCGATAGGGCAGCGCAACTTTAGTTGGCTTCACCGTCGGCTTGGGCAGGTCAGAGCTACGGGTCATATCAGGAATCTTGATGCTGCTTGAGGTTGCCCGCGCCACATCGCGCTGAGAGTCAACCTGTGGCACCAGGGTTTGTCGCGCCATATTTAAAAACATGGCCGGAATTGCCTGACGAATCACGCGCTTATCGAGTTCACCCGCCTGATAAGTCCGCACCTGGTAGTAAGACCGGGTAGCCAACTCACGCTCTAACAACTTAGTGCGCCAGTAATCGCCATAGCGTGGATTGACCAGGTTAAAGGGGCGCCCCTCTAGACGACGACGCTGATAAGGAACAATATCCTCGCCATAGGCAACGGTATATTCTTCGCTATCCAAAATGCTGTCGATAAACCCATGCAGACCCTTCGTCGCTACCACGATAGAGAGTGCAATTTGCTCATCTTTACCGTAAGAAGCACGCCCTAAAAACCGCTTCATTGCTAGATCAATCAGGCGGTAGTTCGAGTTGGTATCCCAAATGAGTTCACGGAACGTATCGCTTTTGCCCAGGCCACGAATAAACTCGCGCACCGTAATCGCACGGTTTCGCAGTTGAGATTCAAGGAAGGGTTGGCGGTAGCTCTCAAGGATCAGGTGTTCACTGAAGATTTGGCGATAAGCCGCCCAGATCAAAGCATCCACATCCGCATCCGAGATGCAATCGCGGAGCCGATACATTTTTGGATCATCTTCGTCCGGCACATCATAACCAGGAACACGCTGATTTTGAGTCTTCGGGTTCACTTTTAAGAGAGGAATGGACATGGCGCTTTAAGAGATAAGTGGAAACAGAAAACAAACTAGCGACTCGCAGCAAGCAAGCGATCGCTCCAAATATGCAGACTGCGTTGAGCAAACCTGACACGGGCGCGGGTGGCCGCATCGACCTCCAGCTGCAACAGCTCCCCTAACCGATTCAACACAACCCGCACTAACTCAGCAGAGTCATTGCGGCTGGCGAGAGCTTGCAGCCCTACAACAGCGGCATAACGCAAAGCCCAGTCAGGGTCGTGCGAGATATAAAGCAGCGATTTCAAGGCAGCCGCTTGCCCATGCGTAATGGCTTCATCCGGCAGTTTGTGCCAATCAAGAAAACCTAACCCTTTAGTGGCCGCTCGTCGCACACTAGGGGCAAAGTCCGTCTCCGCCGCTTCAAGCAAAACGCCTAAAGCGCGTGGATCTGCGATCGCCGCCAATGCCCGAATTGCGTAGGCACGCGCCCCATAGTTATAACCATCGAGCTGTTCCAGCAGAGGCTCAACAGCCTCTTCCCCTAACTGCACCAGCCCATCGACGGCAGCTACCGCCGCCCCTGGGTTGTTAAAACCTAAGACACGAATCAACATGGGAATGGCATCGGGCGATCGCGCCGCCGACAACGCTCGTACTGCGCTGATCAAGGCCACTGGAGAATCAGCCTGCTCAATCGCGAGAATCAGTTCTGTCAAGGAGATAGTAGTCACGGCAGTCAATAGCGATGAAAGGGCTTGGAAACAAACAATCGAAGCGTGGCAAAACGTAAACACAAGACAGGAGACTTAGAAGCAAGACAGGCGATCGCCGCATCAGAGGACAACGACAAAACCGCCGATGCCGCGACATCATATCCCACCACCGATCAACTCGGCTGAAATAGAACAACGGGAGAAAACAGAACATCGCTTGCCCGTCATCCCCCACGTCTAAAATCACCCGATGGCGACCCTACAAGAGAGTGTCCATCAGGCTCATCACCTGCATTGCCCGTTCTGACAGCTCATCTGAGGCATCCATCTGAACCTGACGCTCTAGTAGCCCCTTGAGCGCAAAGAGTTTGAAGCTGTTCTCAGTGGCAGAAGTTGCGATCGCCTCAGCCGCCGGAACATACCCAATCGCCCCCAAGTCAGACAAAGCCGTGCGACGCAATTGCACATCACCACCCCGCAAAGCCTGCACCAACCGCTCAGCATATTCAGCCTCTTGCGTTAATTGATACATGGCACGCGTAGCGGCATATTGCACCCGCGCAACAGCGTGATTCACAAATGGGCGAATCAACTCGGCTGCTTGGCCAGCGCATAACATGCCTAAAGCCTCAATCACGGCTTCATAGGGCTGCGTTAAATGAGGCCGACCCGGCACAAACTGAGCTGCGTCAACGCCTCCATTTAATAAGCGGATTAAAGGCGCGATGCAACTCACATCTCCCAACATGCCAAGCGATTGAGCCGCCGCTTCGCGCACATAAAAATCAGAGCAGTTTAGACACCCAACGAGACTGGGTACTGCTCGCCGATCGCTAAACTTACCCAACGCCCGTGCAGCATTACGCCGTAACGGATAACCTCCTAGCTCGGTGCGATCCGATTCATCTTCCAAAGCCTCTAACAAAGCGTCAACCGCAACCCTCCGCTCTGCCAGAGAAACCTCCGGTAGGGAACCAAACTTACCCAACCACCAGGCGGCGTAATAACGCAAGCTCAAATCGTCATGGCTCAAGTTGGCGATCGCCTGTGGCACCGTCAACGCCTCTGCCCCTTGCTCAAACTGTTGCTCAGAAATGGGCTCCATAACCAAAACTCTAGTGATTATTCAGCAGCGGTTAACGGTTCGATACTGACAATCTTGCCGCCCATCCGCAAAATCCGTTGCATCTCTTCATTCATGCGGTTGTAGGGAACCGTAATAAATACGCTACCGCTGTTACGAATGGGGTAGCCAAATTTGTCGGTTTCAGCACTCTGCCGCAAACCAACCACTTCATAACGAAACATCCGGCTTCCAGAGGGGGTATTAGCAGTGCTGCCAACGGCTGTTTGACCAAACATCTTGCAACCTTCTCCTAACGAGTGAGTTTGTCAGAATTTTTTTATTAGTAAGTAAGGAGTGAGGAGACAGGAATGAAGCGAAAACCTCACCCCTCACCCCTCACCCCTCACTCAATTAAGCAGGAGTCACACTAACGATGCGTGCACCTGTCCGCTGAATCTGCTGCATCTTGGCAGAGAGTTGCTCATAAGGAACTAAGAACGCAGTGCTGCTGCGACGAACACTGGGATACCCAGCACCCTTAATTGCAGCAACTTCAACGCGATAAATGCGTCCACTCTCCCCGTAAGAACCACCCAGGCACTTACCAGGAGCGACATCATTGGAAGCGCGGAAGTAAGCCCAGTTTCCTGTGTTACCCGATGGGCTAAGAATAACTGAAGCCTGGTTCTTTGCCAGATTGCGAGCCAGGTGAGGCAAATTGCCTTCAGCCTGAGACGTATCACTGTTCGCATAACCGCGATACAGCTTAAACAAGTTTGTAAACCCAACTGTCCGCGCCCCAGAGTAATACTGGAAGCCACGGTAGTAAGGCACAATATTGTCACCAAAATTGTCTTGATACTCTTGTGAGTCGATGTAAGAATCAATCTCAGCATCGTATCCCTCAGCTTCGTACAAGTCGAGGTGAAAAATCACTTCGGACTCATCGTAAGGGGCACGACCGAGCAGATGCTTGTAGTTCAACTCAATCAAACGAGTCTGAAAGTTTTTGTAGAAGAACTTCTTCTTGTAAAGCTCAGACTTAGCAACGGCGCGCACAAATTCACGGACTGTGAAATTGCCATCCCGGAATAACGACTCTGCACTGACTAAACGCTCAGACTGCATCAGGTAATCGTTACCAAGCAACTGACGATAAACAGCACGGATGACGTTCTCAATGTCTTCCTTAGTGGCATTTGGGCGCAGCTCAACACGAGTGTTGGCATTGACGTTGCTATAAGCGGAGGTTCCCAAGCGGGAAGCAGCTGCTGTAATTGGCACGACGAAATCTCCCAGTTGCTAACAGAACTTGTTAAACACGGCAGAAAGCAGTCAGCAATCAGCAGTCAGCTTCTAATTTCACCATCGGCACGCACACACTTGCCGCATGAAAACCAACGCCTAAAGTGATTATTTAAGCAAATCAA
Organism: Leptolyngbyaceae cyanobacterium M33_DOE_097; assembly: GCA_015296075.1. Taxonomy (GTDB): domain Bacteria; phylum Cyanobacteriota; class Cyanobacteriia; order Leptolyngbyales; family Leptolyngbyaceae; genus DSRU01. The sequence goes on from DVDV01000016.1 coordinate 20,263, forward strand.
AATAAAAATCTGATGTTGCCCCTAACATTCAGGCGCATAGCTATCTTCTTATCTTAAAGACAGCTTTGATTTAGCTGATAGCTGAAAGCCAAACGCTAACAGCCAGATACAACAAGCCCGGAAAGGTAAACAACCAACCGACTACCGCCAGTAGCTGAATCCCTTTCCGGGCAAACAACTAACGACTAGCTCAACGCGTTGATAGCGTAGTCGATATAGGTGTTAGCTTCGTTAGCAGCTTGACCGCTCAGGCCATGGCTGGACTTGACATGCTTCAGAGCTTCAACGTACCAGCTAGGAGACAGGTCAAAGGTACGGTTGATTTCGTCCAGACCTGCAATCAGGTACTCATCCATAGGACCAGTGCCACCTGCAACTAGGCAGTAGGTCACCATCCGCAGGTAGTAGCCGATGTCACGAGCGCACTTCGCCTTACCACGTGCATCAGATGCGTAGTTAGCACCTTGCATTTGAGTGGTGTAAGGGAACTTCTGATAAACCGCGTTAGCAGCACCGTCAATCAAAGATTGAGCATTGTTAGTCAATGCACGAGCAGCTTCCAAGCTAGCAGCAGCACGCTCAAAACGACCGTTTACAGCTTGCAGCTCGGTGTTGCTTAGAAAACGACCCTGAGTATCAGCAGCGGCGATAGCTTCAGTAATGGGGGTCTTCATTGCAAAAAATCTCCCTAGAGTTCTCGTTGATGTGGTTAATTAAAGTGAAATTCACTTTGGCTTTCGGCGGCTTGCAATCAGGAAAGAAGGAGTGAACCCACTAACCAACTGCAACAATCGATCGCCAAAGACGAAAGCAATTAAGCAACAGCAGAAGCCGCGCGATCGAAGTAGCTAGCCAGCTCAGAGATCAGAGCAGAGCAATCACCTTTGGTGATACCGCTAGGATCGTTAGCAATGCCAACAGCTGCATCTTTCATCTTTTGAACGCCAGCGGCAACAGAACCACCGGGAACACCCAGAGCTTGATAAGTTTCACGCAGACCGTTGAGGCAGCGATCATCTAACACGCTCGAATCACCAGCCAACATAGCGTAGGAAACATAACGCAAGATGATTTCCATGTCGCGCAAGCAGGCAGCCATCCGACGGTTGGTATAAGCGTTACCACCGGGTTGGATCAGTTGAGGCTGCTCTTCAAACAAAGCACGAGCTGCATTGGCAACGATGGTGGAAGCATTGGAAGTGATCCGGTTAACGGTATCCAAACGCTTGCTACCTTCTTTAACCATGTTTTGCAGGGCATCCAATTGAGCGCTGCTCAGGAATTCACCCTTGGCATCAGCCTGGGAAACAACCTTGGCGAATGCGTCTAGCATGGACTTTTTCTCCTATGAATGGTTGAGTTCGGTTTATCTCAAAAACAAACAGAGCCAAAGCTTCTGTCTAAAGTGAAGGTTTCAATGCAGACTCACCAACCTCTCTTACTTTTGCCTCCCCAATGTTCAATGCGCCACTTCCGTATCGCAACGAACATTTAAGAAATCTGAGAAAATTTCATATTTGTATGAGAGACAAAAAATGAGAAAAATCAGCTCGTTTGATTAACTTTCGCCTGCCATGTAGCCCTTCGAGTTCTCTTTATACAACGCTGTCGAGCACTTTACCTGTTACAAGTTATTAAAGCGGGTAAAGCTGTGCAAACAACCATCCAAAGTCTTGCGAGACAAGGATCTCAAGCATTGCGAAAAAGAAATTATGTTTACACTTCTTTACACAACAAGCACTTACGAGAGGAAATTAACGACAAAATTATTTGTTTTTATTTTTTTAACAATTCCTCAAAACGCTTTTTCAGAGGAAGACTGGGCATCCACTCAGCTAGCGCACCCGTTCTCATTCCCGAAGCGAATTTGTAAACAAATAAGAAGACAAGTTCACATAAGTAATTGAAGTTTATTTAAGATATCCGATTTTGGAGAATTTCAAGCAGAGTTTGGAAAGTTTTTGGCGGCTCGGCGATCGCCTCAATCAACTCCTGAGTAACAGGGTGTTTCAGGCGCAATCGCCACGCATGGAGTACTTGTCCCTGGAGATTAACGCCAATTGACCGACCACTGCTGTAGTCAGGGTCACCAACAATCGGGTGCCCAATATGCGCCGCATGAACTCGAATCTGATGCGTACGTCCCGTTTCTAAAGAAAACTCCAACAGGGTGTAGTTTCCTAACCGTTCACGAATTTGCCAATGCGTCACCGCAGACCGCCCCCCCTGGTTTTCAGGCACGATCGCCATCTTTTTGCGTTCCACGGGATGCCTCCCCAACGGAGCATTCACCGTCCCCGACTCAGTTTTGGGAGCACCATACACCACTCCTAAGTAGTCACGCTTTGCGGTTTTGTGTTGAAACTGTTGTTGCAGATTCAAATGGGCCTGGTCATTTTTGGCAATCGCGATCGCCCCAGTCGTATCCTTATCCAACCGATGCACAATGCCGGGACGCTGCACACCGCCAATTCCTGAAAGGGTGCTTTCACCTGCCGCATTGCGACAATGCCACAACAACGCATTTACTAACGTCCCGCTCGCATGTCCTGGGGAAGGATGCACCACCATCCCCGCTGGTTTATTTACAATCAGCAGATCATCGTCTTCGTACAGCACCTCCAGCGGAATTTCCTCCGGCGTGATCGCCAACGGTTCCGCTTCAGGAATTGTGACCGTAACGCGATCGCCTGCCTGCAACAGCATCTTTTTGGATGTGCAGACCGATTGGTTAATCGAGACAAATGCTTGAGCAATTAATTTTTGGAGGCGAGATCGTGAAAAATCGGCCAACTGATCGGCTAAGTAAACATCCAGTCGTTCGCCTGCCTCTTCCACTATCAGCTCAATCTCTGCGGTCAATCTTCCTGCCCCAAACTCAATCTATTAATTCCACCCACGCGAAATCGGCGCACAGCTCAAAAAGTGCAAATCTAAGTTGACACCGATATTCCTTAATGCTGATAATAGACGTTTGTGCAAACTCTAGCGCGGTTAGAGACTCTTGGCTAACGTTGTTGTAATCGGTGCCCAATGGGGCGACGAAGGAAAAGGTAAAATCACCGATTTGCTCAGTAAATCGGCGGATGTCGTGGTTCGCTATCAGGGCGGTGTGAACGCAGGTCATACCGTCGTCGTGCAGGATCAGGTCTTTAAACTGCACCTGATTCCTTCAGGGATTCTGTACCCTAACACAGATTGCATTATTGGTTCGGGAACGGTCGTTGATCCCAAAGTCTTGATTGGCGAGCTTGATCAACTCGAAAACCTGGGGGTCGCGACAACCAATCTGCTAATTTCCGAGACTGCCCACGTCACGATGCCTTACCATCGCTTGATCGACCAGGCATCAGAAGAACGGCGCGGAAGTCATAAAATTGGCACAACCGGGCGGGGAATTGGCCCCACCTATGCCGATAAATCAGAACGGATCGGCATCCGCATGATCGATTTGATGCAGCCTCACTTGTTGCAAGAAAAGCTGCGCTGGACGATTGAATACAAAAACGTCATTCTCGAAAAGTTATACGAGCTGCCGCCTCTCAACGCGGACGAGGTGATTGAAGAGTATTTGGGTTACGCCGATCGCCTACGTCCCCACGTGATTGACAGTTCGCTCAAGATTTACGACGCGATTCAGCGCAAGCGCAACATTCTGTTCGAAGGCGCTCAAGGAACATTGCTTGACCTTGATCACGGCACTTACCCCTACGTCACATCCTCAAATCCAGTTGCAGGTGGCGCTTGCGTGGGTACCGGGGTGGGGCCGACCATGATTGATCGCGTGATTGGGGTCGCTAAGGCTTACACCACTCGCGTGGGCGAAGGGCCTTTCCCAACTGAGTTGCATGGCGACATGGGCGAACATCTGTGCGATCGCGGGGCAGAGTTTGGCACCACCACCGGGCGAAAACGTCGCTGCGGCTGGTTTGATGCCGTGATTGGTCGATATGCCGTTCGCATCAACGGCTTGGATTGTTTGGCAATCACCAAGCTGGATGTGCTTGACGAGATGGAAGAGATCAAAGTGTGCGTGGCTTACGAAATTGATGGCGAGCGCTGTGAGCATTTTCCCAGCAACTCCCAGCAATTTGCCCAATGCACCCCGATTTATGAAACCTTGCCCGGTTGGCAGCGCTCTACTGCCAATTGTCGATCGCTCGATGACCTGCCAAAAGAGGCGTTGCATTACCTCAAGTTTTTGGCTGAGCTAATGGATGTGCCGATTGCGATCGTTTCGCTAGGTGCCAGTCGCGATCAGACTATCATCGTCGAAGATCCGATCCATGGCCCCAAACGGGCGTTGCTTTACACCAACGGCTCCCCCTACCCCAATGCAGAAAATCAAACCCTGCAAGTTTAAGTTTGACCACGTTTACTGTTAAAGACACCTAAAGACCTCGTTATGGAACTATCTCTCAAGTGCAACACCCGGCCATCAGGCAGCAAAGCTAATGCGCTCCGTCGCTCTGGCCAAATTCCTGCTGTTTTGTATGGTCACAAAGGTGCCGAGTCGATTGATTTAGCGGTTGACAAAAAAACAGCTGAGCTACTTGTGCGAGATGCATCGCTCAACAACACGCTCGTTGATATCACAGTTGCGGACATTTCCTGGTCAGGCAAAGCACTCCTACGCGAAGTGCAGTCGCACCCTTGGAAACACAATCTGTATCACCTCAGCTTCTTTGCCGTTGGCACTCAGGACAGCCTGATCCTCTCCTTGCCGGTTCAAGTTGTCGGTGAAGCGGATGGCGTTAAAAACAAGGGCGGCTCGCTTGACCTCCAAATGAATGAAATTAACATTCGTTGCGCCCCTGACAACATTCCTGATGCGGTTGAGGTTGATGTAACAAGCCTCGATTCAGGCCAATCATTACACATCAAAGACATCGTTTTACCCGCTGGAGTAGAAGCATTAGACGACCCTGAGCAAGTTGTTGTAATGGTAAGTGGCGGACGTGGCGGCGACGCTAGCGCAGCCGAAGCGTAACTTCTACACAATTTAGGTTCTCGATCGCCCGATTCAACAGGTTCGATAGCCGCTTCTTTAGGGAAAGTGTCTATTCGTAAAACTGTTTGATTCGGGCGATTGCCGTTCCGGGATAGTAGTGCTGCAAGATTTCTTGGTGTTTGTAGCCCTGAGCCGCCAGTGCTTTAGCACCCAGTTGGCTCATCCCCTTACCTCGAAACGCCTCCGCCACAATGTCATCCGAGGCAGCATATAACGATTCAACCACACCGCCTTTGTAGCTAATGTATTGCCCACCTGTGGCGTCTACTGCTTGCCGGGTTCGCTCCGCCTCTTTGGCAATGCCAGAGTAAACCTGGTAATACTCATTCGCGCCCAGATGAAATAAGGGACTGACAGGTTTGAAGTAATAAGTCAGCGCGTAAGACCGCGCCGCGATCGCCTGAGCTTTGAGAGCTTCCATATCCCAACTGGGGGAAACTTCACTACCCACCACACTGTAAAGGTACTGGCGCAGATTAATCGTGTTAACCGCCCAGAGTTTGCCTGCATCGGAAACCAGCAGCAACTGTCCTTTATAAACGCGATCGCCCAATTGAAAGGTGCCACCTAAACCCGGATCCAGCCAGACAACCGGAGGCAGTTTTTGACCACCCAGGTAAAGAGAGCGTTCACCCGGTTGCACTGAATACCGAGACTCTTTTGGCAATTGTTTGAGGTGTTTGCCCTCCTTATCCGTCAGCAGCGCGGTTTCGGTAGTCGTCAAGGTGAGCGCCGCAGCCCCTTCCGCGATCGCAACTTGCATCTCAACCAGCGAATCAGCCGATGGGCGAGACGCATTAAAAGCCGCTTTTGCTTGCTGGTTTAGCTCCCGTTCACGTTGCGTCAGGGTTGGTTTTGGCGACGGTTGCGCCACCAACTTTTTAGGGGTAGGAGACACCTTTGGGCTAGGCTTGGGAGATGACACAACTGCAGGGGAGGCGATCGCTGCCACCTTGTTTTGGGTTGGGGTAGGCTTGGTTGCTGGCTGTATAGGCTGTGATTCTTGAAAACGCTCGCCAATCAGTAGGGCGATCGCCAAAGCGACAAACCCTGAAACCGCAAGCATAATTTTTTGCCGTCCCCCAACTTCTTTCATTGATTCAACTCAAACAAATTACCGAAATTTTTATCTGATTTAGGCAATTTAACAGCTCTTGATTTATCAGCATAGTCAAGCTTTAAATAAGCATTTGAACTGTTACTTACTACCCCTTCTTTAACACTTATAATCACTCAAACCAGGAACTACAAATGGTTTATCAATATCACAAAATTTTTGCTGGATAAAGAAATTTTAATTCCTATATAGAAATGCAGCAAAATGAATGGTTAACAACCGTCCAAAGTTTGATTATTCCAGTATGATCCGGATAGGAGCTGACTTGAGTGAAATAGATTTTCAAGAGCGGGATCGCTAAATAGATAAAGACTTCGACCGTTCTCCCATGATTAAAGCTTTTTGCCCCCTTTGCTCCTATCAGCCCCAACTTTTAACTAAATGACTAGACTCTAGATCCAAATCGTAATACTATTCACTGTTGATTAGATTACGAACCCTGACTGCTACGTACAACGACTGATTATTCTGAGGCAAAAGAATCGTGGGCGTTTTTAACCGTTTTCATCTTTCCCGTGACATGGGAATTGACCTGGGCACTGCAAACACATTGGTTTATGTTTCTGGCAAAGGTATTGTGTTGCAAGAGCCTTCTGTGGTTGCCATCGATCAAGATGAAAAAGTGCCACTAGCAGTTGGAGAAGACGCAAAGCGGATGCTTGGTCGGACGCCTGGAAACGTGGTCGCGTTACGCCCATTACGCGATGGGGTGATCGCCGACTTTGACACCGCCGAGTTAATGCTGAAGCATTTTATCTCTCGGGTTCACGAAGGGAAAACCTTAGTTGCCCCTCGTGTCGTGATTGGCATCCCCAGTGGGGTAACCGGGGTTGAGCGTCGGGCTGTGATGGATGCCGCTTCTCAGGCGGGTGCGCGCGATGTTTACCTGATTGACGAACCAGTGGCGGCGGCGATCGGGGCTGGTCTGCCCGTGGCAGAGCCAACCGGCAACATGATCATCGATATTGGCGGTGGTACGACTGAAGTTGCAGTTCTCAGTTTGCAAGGTACGGTACTGAGCGAGTCAGTCCGTGTGGCCGGAGATGAACTCAGCGAATCGATCTCCCAATACATGAAGAAGGTGCATAACCTGGTCATCGGTGAACGCACCGCAGAAGAAATCAAAATTATGATTGGCTCGGCTTACCCAGTTGATGACGACGCTACGATGGAAGTACGTGGTCTTCACTTGCTCTCAGGTTTGCCACGAACAGTGACCGTAAAGAGCGCCGAGATCCGAGAAAGTATGGCAGAACCGCTTTCCGTCATTGTTGATGCTGTTAAGCGCACCTTAGAACGGACTCCGCCTGAACTCGCTGCTGACATCATCGATCGCGGCATCATGCTGGCTGGGGGTGGGGCATTGCTTAAGGGGCTAGACACGCTCATCAGCCATGAAACAGGCATTGTCGTGCATGTCGCTGCCGACCCATTAAGCTGTGTTGTACTCGGTACCGGACGAGTTCTCGAAAACTTCAAACAACTTGAGCGGGTATTTAGTGGGCGATCGCGCAATTTCTAGTGCGCCACACTGGACAAGGGTGCCATTTTGCTAGATATTATCGAACAGATTCTTGTTGTAAAGAATTGTTTCACTACTTCCACAAACAAGGTATAGCTGCTTGATGTATTCGCTGCGTCGTTGGTGGGATCGACACCGAGGTTACATAGTGCTGGCGATGCTAGCGCTAGGGGTAGGCGTTTTTTTGCAGCAAACCAATGGGGGGCTGATCTACGAAATCTATCGTCTTTTAGCCCGTCCATTTCAGCCACCTCTGTGGTCAGAAGCTGTTTTGCGAGACGCTAAGTTACAAGAATATCAGCAACGTCTGGAAGAACTGGAAAGTCAAAACCAGCAGTTGCGCGATCTACTTGACTTTAAAGGCGATCAAAAACAACAAGGGCTGGCTGCGCCACTCATCGGTCGCAGTGCTGACCATTGGTGGCAACAGGTTATACTTGGGCGCGGCAAATCTGACGGTGTCTCACCAGGCAATATTGTTGTCGCACCAGGAGGGGTGGTTGGGCGCATTTTTGAAGTTAGCCCTAATACATCTCGCGTACTCTTGCTCAGTGATCCGTCCAGCCGCGTTGGGGCAACTATCAGCCGTAGTCGATTTATGGGTTATGCCCGTGGCACGTCTGCAAACCGAGCTGTGATGGAATTTTTTGACAAAGTTCCAGATGTTCGTCGTGGCGATGTCGTTGTTACCTCTAGCTTTAGTTGCTTTTTTCCAGCTGGCCTACCAATTGGGCGAGTTGAATCAGTTGACTTAAGCAAAAGCCCAGCACCAGAAGCCGTTATTAATCTTTCAGCTCCAATTAACTCCTTAGAGTGGGCTGTTATTTACCAAAACCGTCAGACAGCAGGTGGCTCTTCCTGTAATGAGCGGGGCGATCGCTCTACTGGTGGAACGACCCCATGAAAAGCGATTCTATAGGTAATTCTCTCAATCAGAGGATTTTTACACCGACGATCCTAAACTGCTTAGTGACAGCAGGTTCTGTTTTGCTGTGCCTACTTGTGCTACCAACTCGCTTCGTCGGAATGGAGTTGGCAGGCATCGGGCCAAACTGGTTACTGATTTGGGTGGTGGCCTGGAGTGTGAAGCGATCGCCTCTGCAAGCGGCCTTAGCAGGTGTCGTTTTGGGCTTAATTCAAGATGGCATGACCGCCGAGCAACCCACCCACGTTTTGAGCCTGGTTGTTGTTGGGGTTTTGACATCTTTAATTCGTAAAGAGCGTTACTTACAAGAAGATTTCATCTCCATTGCATTAATTACCTTTGGCATGGCTGTAGTTTCAGAAACAGTCACCGCTTTACAGTACACCTTGCTGCCAGACCGATCGCGATCGCTACTGGACATTTGGACTTATCACCAACTGATTGCTCTGAGTTCTGCTATTCTCAGTAGCCTCTGGGCACCCATTGTCTACGTCCCGCTCAATCGCTGGTGGAAGTACATCAACTCTCAGCAAGCCTAGGTAAAACGCCAGCATCCATTTAGGGCAGCTTTTAGTCGCTTCGAAATGTTCTCTGAGGGCACAGTTAAAAGGCTGTCTCAGAGATTACTCGTCGTTATTCACAAACCCTTTACTGAAATACTGGCTCAGATAGACTCTCATATATTTTCTTCTGGTTTATTTCTCGGTGAGACAACTGTAGGCATCTAGCAAAAGCGCAGGCTACACTGAGGATTCACGGTCATTAGGTGTGCTAAGTTCAGTCCGTCTGTTTTGTAGCAACGATGACTGAGGCGCTTACCCATGTATGGCATTCAAAAGCCTCTATGGATACGGTATTCGATAAGTGTTCTAACTAAAAAAATTTGCTTCTATAAGTTGTTCAAATTTCACATAGCTTTGCAGCAATACCCCCCCTGGGGGGGATGTTTCAGTTAATTGAAACGACTACTGCTTAATGTGCAATCGAAATCGTACAGTTTCATGTGCAATCGCGATGGTTTGCCTATTGCCTACTATCTTTTTAGTTGCATGAGTGTTAAGCATCATCAGGTCGTTCCGCCTAAGAGCATCCGTAAAACCAAACATTATGAATGTCTATAAACCCTTGTCCTGTGGGAAGCAAGGGAAGACGATATATGAATCCAAATGAGAAGCCGATTTCACCTGATGAGTTATCTTCAACGCCAGACAATCAAGATGGGGTTACGACTTCGGCTTCGGTTGTCGATCAAACCTTCTTGAACCACCCTACATTTCAGCTCTGGGTCAAGCATTTTCACCAGGCATTTGTCGTATACGATGCTGAGCTGAAATATCAATTTATTAGTGAAGCAGGAATACAGCTTCTTGCAGTCTCTCACAATGACCTATTGGGTCGCAGCGATGCAGAAAGTTTCACCCCCGATCTCACACAGCATTACTTACCGCTTCTCAGGCTGGCGGTAGAAAGTAAATCTCCTCAGCGCGGCGAAGTGCCTTGTTGGGGGACGCGTGACACTCACACGATTGCAGTTGAATATATTCCCCTATTAGACGCGGCGGGCCAAGTAGCTCAAATTTTAGGCGTGCTGAGAGACATTTCTGAGCGCAAACAACTGGAAGCGGATTTGCATATCTACCGCGACACGTTAAATAGCATCCTTAACTATGCCAGTGCTTCTATCTGTTGCATTAGCGTATTTGGCGATCGCACTTGGCGGTATGAGTTTCTCTCGGCGGCGCATACCACCATCTTTGGGTACTCTCCCAAAGAACTGTTTGCATCACCCGCTCTTTGGACGCAGTGCTTACTGCCCGAAGACCAATTTGTGATCGAACAGATGTATGAGAGCATCTTTGCAGAGCAGCCATTACGGGTTGAATATCGGATTCGTCGTAAAGACGGGCAGCTTCGTTGGATTGCGGACTCCCTCACCTCCCATCGCCATCCCAATGAAGCGGGGTGGCAAGTTGTCACCGTTACCGAAGATATTACCGAGCGCAAGTATTTAGAACTTGAATTGCAGCGATCTCAGGCCAGTTTGTCTGACATTCTAAACAATGCCCTCTGTGCGATCGGGCGATTTCGCCTGCACTCTGATTTGAATTGGTCATACGAGTTTCTCTCGGCAGGCAGTGTCGCCATTTTTGGTTACACCGCAGATGAATTGATTGCCAACCCAACGCTCTTTGCATCTCGCATTCCCTCTGAGGAAAAGCAAAGTATTATTCGCCCTGCTATCTATCAGTTGATGGCTGGTTTCCCATGCACCATTGAGTACCGCTTTCAACACAAAGATGGCAGCTACCGTTGGATCAATTGCAGTTGTATTGCCCGTTATGACCCGTCTAGCGATAGTTGGGTGGGCGTCTCAGTTAGCACCGATGCAACCGAGCGCAAGCAAGCAGCCTTAGCACTAGAGTCAATGTTGCAACGCGAACAACAAACGATTCACCGAGAGCGCTTGATTGGGGCGATCGCACAAAATATTCGACAATCGCTCAACCTAAACTACATCCTGTCTACCACGGTTGAAGAGGTGCAACAGTTTTTGCAGGCAGAGCGGGTCATCATTTTTCGATTTAGCCCTACCTGGACGGGTCGAGTCGTGGCTGAGGCTACTGAAGAAGAGATTCCCTCCATCCTTGATCAAGAGATCGATGATCCCTGTTTTCGAGAGGATATGCTGACTGCCTATCGGAGTGGGCGCATTCACAGTATCGACGACGTGCAAACGGCTGATATTGAACCGTGCTATGCCGAAATGTTGCAGCACTATCAAGTCCGAGCGTTGCTGGTGCTACCCATTTTGGTACGCCATAATCTCTGGGGCTTGCTGATTGTGCATCAGTGCAGCAGCGCCCGCCCGTGGAATGAAGTAAATCGGCAGCTATTGCAGCAACTTAGTACTCAACTGGCGATCGGCATTCATCAAGCAGAGCTATACCAACAAACCCAGCAGCAAGCTCAAAAAGAACGACTGCTGAATCGCATTATTCAAAGCGTTCGCAATTCGCTCGACCTTGACACCATTTTTGCGACAGCAACCACTGAAGTGGGACGCTTATTGGAGATCGATCGCGTCGAAATTTTTCAGTCTTTACCCTATCAGATGCGCTGGTTGAACGTAGCCAGCTACCGCAAAGACTCTGATTTGCCTGATGCGTTGGGCCTGTCGGTAGAAGACGAGCAAAACTGGGGCATGGCTCAACTCCGGCAGGGTGAGTTCGTGCAGATCCACGATTATGCAGCCACCTTGAATACTACAGATAGCTCCCAATCCCAAGTTTTTACCGGCAGTTGGTTGCATTTCCCAGTGTTAGCGCGGTCTACGGTCTGGGGTAGCCTGAGCCTCTGTCGTCAGCAGCCAAATTGGAACTGGCAAGAATGGGAGTTAGATTTGGCCTCCGCGATCGCCGATCAACTCGCGATCGCCATTCAGCAATCTGAACTGTACCAACAAGTCCAAACGCTCAACAGCAACCTTGAGTCCCAAGTTGAGGAGCGCACCGCTCAACTCCAACAAGCCCTTCGGTTTGAAGACTTACTGCGACGCATCATCGACAAAGTGCGTGAGAGCCTGGATGAAGCCCAGATTATTCAAATTGCGGTGCAGGAACTGGCTAACGAGCTACTGCTCGACTGCTGCGATATTGGTTACTACAACCACGATCAGCAAGCCTGCGTTATCTTCCGTGAGCATATTCGCTCCGCTCATGTACAAGCTGCTGAAGGGACTGTGATTCCAATTAAGACTCACAATGCCGAAATTCATGCTCAGCTTTTGCAGGGTCACTACGTTCACTTTTGTGCCTTACCGTCTGCCTCTATTATTCGCGGAACTCCACAAAATTTCGCAATCTTGAGTTGCCCGCTAATTGATGATCAGAGTGTACTCGGCAACATCTTGTTATTTCGCCCGCATGAGCAAGCCTTTGACGATTTAGAAATTCGCCTGGTGCAGCAGGTTGCCAACCAATGCGCGATCGCCCTGCGTCAGTCCCGTCTGTATCAAGAATCATTGAGGCAGCTTACCGAATCAGAGCGGTTGAATTTGCTCAAAGACGATTTTCTCAGCACCATTTCCCACGAACTCAGAACCCCCCTCTCTAACATTCGGATGGCAACTCAAATGTTAGAAGTCATGTTGTCTCGTGCCAATGTGTTAACGAATGAAAGCTTACCTGCCAATCGCTACTTCCAAATTTTGAAGGAAGAGTGCCAACGTGAAACCCAACTCGTCAATGACTTGCTTGAGCTAACACGGATTGATGCGGCTACCGAACCCTTAATGCCGACCCAAATTAACTTGCTGGCGTTAATTCCCCACACGGTCGAGCCGTTTCTTGATCGCTTTGAAAGTCAACACCTCACGCTGGTTTATGACCTCGCGACCGAGTTGCCACCGCTGGTCACTGACCTATCTTACCTGGAGCGCATCTTAACCGAGCTACTCACCAACGCTTGCAAATACACCCCTGATGGCGAAACGATTACTGTGATAGCGCGGCATCAGCGTCAGCAAATTCAAATTGGGGTCAAAAACTCAGGGATTGAGATTCCTGAAGCGGAGCGCGATCGCGTTTTTGAGCGGTTTTATCGCATTCCGAGTAACGATCCCTGGAGATTTAGCGGCATCGGCTTAGGTCTTGCTTTGGTCAAACGACTAGCCGCACGCCTGGGTGGGTCAATTTACCTCGATAGCTCTCCCGCAGCAACCACTTTTACCTTAGAGTTACCGATTCGTCTGCATCCCTAGCGTCTCCCACCTGAAATTGGTAGCCCACTGAACAAAATTGCCAAGTCAGTTACACACTCACCTCATTGGCTGTAGTATCTTACTGCAACTGATAAGGTTCTCCTTATCGGTCAGCCCATTTTGGCGAGCCACTGTCTTATCGGGAGTCTTCAAGGATGTACGAAAAAATTACCCCACCCACTGAAGGTGAAAAGATCACATTCAAAAATGGCGAACCGCAGGTTCCCGATCATCCAATTATTCCTTTCATTCGTGGGGATGGAACTGGCGTTGACTTGTGGCCTGCATCTCAAAAAGTTTTTGATGCCGCTGTCGAAAAAGCTTACGGTGGGAAACGCAAAATCACCTGGTTCAAAATTTACGTGGGTGATGAAGCCTGTGATGTTTACGGCACCTATCAATACCTTCCCGAAGACAGCCTTTCAGCAATTCGTGAGTACGGGGTTGCCATCAAAGGGCCGTTGACCACACCGATTGGAGGAGGGATCCGCTCCTTAAACGTGGCTCTGCGGCAAATTTTTGATCTCTATGCCTGTGTTCGCCCCTGTAAGTATTACCCCGGCACCCCCTCAAACCACAAAACCCCTGAAAAGCTTGATGTCATCATTTATCGGGAGAACACCGAAGATATCTACTTGGGGATTGAGTGGCGGCAAGGCACTGAAATGTGCGATCGCCTGATCAAACTGCTCAACGAAGACTTGATCCCAGCAACACCCGAACACGGCAAAAAGCAAATTCCCCTTGATGCAGGCATTGGCATAAAACCCATCAGCAAATCTGGATCTCAACGTCTGGTGCGGCGGGCCATGAAGCATGCACTGCGGCTCCCCAAAGAAAAGCAAATGGTGACCCTAGTTCACAAGGGCAACATTATGAAGTACACCGAAGGAGCCTTTCGAGATTGGGGCTATGAGCTTGTCACCAGCGAATTTAGAGCCGAATGTGTGACTGAGCGCGAATCCTGGATTTTGAGCAACAAAGAAAAAAATCCAGATATCACCTTAGAGGAAAACGCCCGCATGATCGAACCGGGCTACGACGCGATGACACCCGAAAAGCGGGAGAAAACTTGCGCAGAAGTCAAAGCCGTCTTAGACAGCATTTGGGAGACTCATGGCAGCGGTCAGTGGAAAGAAAAGATCATGGTGAATGACCGGATTGCTGACAGCATTTTTCAGCAGATTCAAACTCGCCCTGATGAGTACTCGATTCTGGCGACGATGAACCTGAACGGTGATTATCTATCCGATGCGGCAGCGGCGATCGTGGGTGGTCTGGGGATGGGACCAGGAGCAAACATTGGCGATGAATGCGCTGTTTTTGAAGCAACTCATGGCACTGCCCCCAAACATGCAGGACTCGATCGGGTCAACCCTGGTTCTTTGATTCTCTCTGGTGTCATGATGCTGGAGTATATGGGTTGGCAAGAAGCCGCCGACCTGATCAAGAAGGGCATTGGCACCGCGATCTCAAACCGTGAAGTGACCTACGACCTGGCCCGCTTGATGGAACCACCCGTCGAACCACCCCTCAAATGCTCAGAATTTGCTGACGCAATCATTCGCCACTTTTAGGGATTAGTTTGGTTGAGATGGTAAAGCTCCCGCTTTGTTAGGAAACACGAATCCATCAAGATTGTGACTCTGTACCTCTGCTCTTGCAAAAGAGGCGCAGAGTCGTTTTGTTAGAAGAAGGCCATGAACTAGAAATTAGCAAAATTACTGCCTCAACCAACCAATTAAAAACTGGATCGTCCAGGCAATTCACAATGAACGATTTGCCAGCGAACGGTTATTGATTCCGACGAAATAACAAAATAATCCCCGCAGCAAAGCCAATCATCGTCGGCAACCAGGCAGCCATAAACGGAGTCAGCACATCAAACGAGTAAAAGGCTTCGCAGATGCTCGTTGACAAGTAGTAGCCCACAATTAAAATCAGGCTCACCCCAAAGCTGGTTGCTCTCCGCCCAGAACGTTGCCGCGTCACGCCTAATGTCGAGCCGATGAGAGCAAACATTAGACAAGCGAAGGGAAGGGAAACTTTTTGGTCAATCCGCAGGCGCAATTTGCGTACTTCCTTGCGGCTACTATTTTCGCCAACCGTATCAAGGTACCGCTGAATCTCAGCAATATTCATCTCAATCGGGTCAGTGCTGGTCTTGGCAATGTCGAGGGGAGCGCGGGGTAATTTCAACTGTTGGCGATCGAAGCGCACAATATTACGATAAGACCCGTTCGGATCAATCACATAAATGGTGCCGTCAAAAAAGTCCCAACTGCTCTGCTCGTCATTCCACACTGCTGACTTGGCAGCGACAATTTGGTTCAGCCCCGTCTGAGAAAAATCTAAGATGGTCAAGCCTAGCATCTGCTGACCATCAAATTCTTTAGCATAAAATAACCGCGATAGACCTTTCTTCGATCGCCCGTCTTCCCGCTCAATTCTGCCGAACTCTTGATAGAGAATATCTTTTTCACGAAAACTGGTTGGGTCTTTGCCCCGCAGGGCACGCTCCATTGTGAAGGTGGCTTGACGGTTGGCCGCTGGCACGACAGCTTCGTTAAACGCAAACATCACCCCCGTCATTACCAAACCCAACAGCAGGGCTGGCACCACCAAGCGAAATACACTAATGCCACAACTGCGGAGGGCAATTAACTCACTATCACTTGAAAGCCTGCCGTACACCATCAGGCACGAAAGCAACAGCGCCATTGGAAACGACAGACTCAGAAAGTAGGGGAGTTTGAGAAAAAAGACTTCGATCGCAATCCACGGTGAAAGACCGGCCTCGGTAATGCGCCGCATCAGGTCAAACAGCACCCCAATGGCGACCCCGATCGACGAAAACGCGCCAACCCCAAACAGAAAAGGCGGAATCAACTCACCGATGATGTAGCGATCCATAATTGGAACGCCCAGCCACGCGAGGGGATTGAGAGAAAATTTGGCTTTCGCTAGACCAATCGCCATAAGCAAAAAAAGTGAGAGGAAATCGAGCAACCATCAACTCAGAATAGCAAGAATGCTAGAGCTGAAAACTATCACCCAGATAGTACTGACGCACCAGGGGATTACTGTACAACTCTTCTGCATTACCAGATGCAAGAATTTGACCGTCACGCATGATGTACGCCCGATTCGTAATGGCAAGCGTTTCACGCACATTGTGATCGGTAATCAAAATCCCTAACTGACGATCGCGCAGGTTTGCCACAATTTGCTGAATCTCAGCCACTGCGATCGGGTCTACCCCAGCAAACGGTTCATCTAACAGCAAAAACTTGGGACCGTCACGCCCCGATGCTAGCGCTCTGGCCAACTCAGTCCGCCGCCGCTCACCTCCAGAGACTTGAATACCCAGAGAATGCTCGACTTTCTCCAGACGAAATTCTTTCAGTAGGGCTCGCAGTCGCGATTCCCATTCCCGCCGGGGCACATCGGTTTGCTCCATCACCAGCATCAAATTTTCGCGCACTGTCAAATGCCGAAAGATGCTCGCCTCCTGCGCCAGATAGCCAATCCCCAACTGAGCGCGCTTGTGAATCGGCATATTGGTAATGTCCAGGGTGTTGAGCCAAACCTTACCTTCGTCTGGCTTCTCTAACCCAGTCGTAATGTAAAACGTCGTTGTTTTACCTGCTCCGTTTGGCCCCAGAAGACCAACCACCTCACCCTGCGACACAGAGAGACTGACACGACTAACAATCGAGCGGCGTCCATACGACTTATGAACGTTTTCCAAAGCAATTTTCAACGCTCACCTCAATTCTTAGCTGAGACCAAACAACCGCTCTTAATCCTACCAAACCGTGAGAACCTACGGGTTAGTCTTAGGTTGAGGTTTTGTTGGGGTTTGAATTTGGGGATTGGCGCTAAAGGGTGCAGCAGGGGAAGGTGACGCGACTGGCGTTGCTTCGGGCACCAGATAAATCGACTCGACCTGCTTCGGTGTTTGAGGCAATGCCACAAAGCGACCTTCATCAATTAAATAGGTTACAGTCTCACCGCGTAAGCTATTGCCTTGTTGCAGCACATACACATTGCCGCTCAACACGATACGACGTTCCCGGCTGAAATACTGCGCCTGAGCTGCTGTCGCCTGAATTTGTCGAGCTGGATAAAAAATCTGCACGTTACCGCGAGCGGTAATCACACCTGTCTTAGCGTTGGCCTCTTGCACATCAGAGCGCAACGTTAAAGCTTGAGAACCCAGCTGGGGCGCTTGTGCCCTGGCAGTACTCTGAGAAAAACTCGCGATCGCACCGTTTGCTAACACAGCGATCGCAGCTAAACCAGCTACAGCACGAACATTTTTCATAAGGCAAATCGTTGGTCGCATCGGCAAAAGAGCTTTCATAAGAGGCAGGTGAGAGGCAGTTGATTAATCAGACAGACCTACTTTTTACCTTAAAGTAGTCTACCCAATTTGTTAAAAAATGTTCGGCTTTTCTACGAAACGAAACACAAATCAACCAATTCAATAGACGCTGACACCCCAGAAATGTTTCACGCTAATCGCTTTAGAACCGGAAAAAGGAGCCTGCGATCGCGGGTTTCATCCGTTTGGGTGATCTGCTGCAAAAGATCGGCAACCTTATCGGCTCCTTCTGCTTGCAGCACCTTTAAGAGCTGACTGGTTTCATCTACAAAGCTTTCAACATCGATTTCGGCATAGTCAGGCAAGTAATGTTGTAACCGACCCAGCCCTTCCCCCATTGAGATCACGGCTCCGCGCCAGTTGAGATTGCCAAAGTGATAGAGGCCAACCGCAACCTGCAAAATGCCCTGATAAAACCTTTTATCAGGCTGAGGTGCTTCCATCCAAATCGCCTCCAGGGTGTCATGGCAGGCATAAAACTGGCGCTGGTTAAATTGTTCGACGGCTTGCCAAAATTCAGCGGGGATTTCTTCCATACCGATATACTAACGGCTTCCGTCATCTAGAGTTGGCAATTCCGATCGGGATTCACTGGAGCTAGTAGCCGTTCTACCTCAGAAACGTAGGGGGCTGTTGTAGTTGCTGTTGTAGCGATGTCTCAAAGTCCAGCAATATGCCAGGTAAGGCACTGCTGAGCGATCGCTCCTGCGGCTCTGCGTCACTTAAACCGGCTTCACCTGGCCACAAGATCCACCGACTCCCCTGAGACAACTGCCCGATGGTTGCTGTGTTTTGGGTCAACCAAATCACAGGCTGGTTTGGCAATGGAGCGATCGCGGCATTCCCTGAATTGGGTTGAATCGCCGCTAACGCCTCTAGCACCACTGCATTTCCTTGTAGAGAACCTGTTTCCGGTGTCCATAGATAAGGCGTCATTTTTTGCTGAAGCGCATAGAAATAGAGCGATGCGGCAACAATAACGGCTTGCTCAAACGTCTCAGAGAGGGGAGTTTCCTGCTGTGGCTCAAACGACCATCCCCCTGAACTGTCAAGCGCAATGACCAGTTCTTGTCCACCGGAAAAAATTTCCAGTTCCCGCACCCGTAGCTCACCATAACGGGCACTACTGCGCCAATGCACCAGACGGGTTGGGTCGCCCCACCGATAAGGCCGTAGCGATCGCGTTAAGCCCTCATTGGCCGCTTCAGGATAGCGATCACTCCAAATCTGCACGCTGTTATCGCTGCCCAGTTGGTCAATCAGGGGACAGTGCCCCAGCGGCAAAACCATGGGATACACAATTGCTGTGGCTTTAGCGAGTTGCAATCGCCCACACCAAAACAAGCCCAACGGGGCAGCGGTTCTTAACTTCAAGTGCTGCCAGCGATAAACGCCACGGCGCTGAGTCGGCAAGTCATACGTCCAGTGATAGACGGATTTGGACGGAATTACCTCGATCGCCTGACTCGCTGCTTTACCCAGCACAGCAGGCGGAGTGTCGTGAATTTCTAGCAGCGTTTTTGCTACAGGCGTCGGATTTTCGACCAGCACTTCAACGGTTAAGTTTTCACCCGCACTAACAGGCTGTAGCGGTTCCCGTCGAATCAGGAGCGATCGCAAATTTCGGCGGGGCAAAATAGCTGCAATTAACAGCAGAGCGGCCCCAACCCCGCTCAAAACATAGAGCCATCCCGTCAAGGTATTTGTTGCAGCAATAAAGAAAAAAGCGACAAATCCAGACAGTAGCCAGCCACTAAAAGAAGGGGCAACCCAACGTTTCTCCAACCAGTTTGCAATACGGTTTGTCTGCGTCATCAGAATTGTGTATCGTTCGTGATATGAATCAACGCGGCTTTCGATAGCCTCGGTACAATGATTGGATATTTGACATGAGGTGTCTGAATCCATTCCTGGTCGTCACAGGCTTTTCGGATTCACGTTTCCTAACTAATGCAGTTAGGTTACCCATCCACTGCTAAACAATTTAATCTATACCGTTTATGAATCCGCCTCCCCCACCAAGACCTTCTCAGTCAACTCCACCACCAGCACCAGCACCCTCCGCTCGTGCTCAAGATCATGCAGCTGTTGTGCCACCTCCACCGCCCACGGCTGCAACACCAGTCAGCGCTCGCCCTGCCTCTACGATTGAGCAAATGGTGCGAGATGCGCATGCTCGCCACGCTTCAGATATTCATATTCGCGTCGGCGACTTGCCCCGTTTCCGAATCCGCGGGGAAATGACTCAACCGCGCGACCAGCCGACGGTGACGCCAGAGCTGTTTGAACACTACTTGCATGAAATTTTGACCCCTCATCAGCGTGAAGTGTTTGCCCGCGACAAAGAACTTGATACGGCCATTTTTTATCCAGGTTTCCTCCGCTGCCGGGTCAACTGCTTTGAGTCATTAAATGGCGGCGCGATGGTCTTGCGTTTGATTTCGCTCGATGTCCCCTCTTTAGAAGGATTGGGACTGCCCTGGGTACTCTCTGATCTGGTGATGCGGCCACAGGGTCTAATTCTGGTTACAGGCCCAACGGGGTCTGGTAAATCAACAACGCTAGCGGCCATGATTCGCCATTTGAATGAAAATGGGAGTCGCCACATTGTCACGATCGAAGACCCGATTGAATATGTGCATACTTCACAGCGTTGTCTGATCAGCCAACGGGAAGTAGGTTTGCACACGCTTGAGTTTCAGCACGCGCTCCGCTCCGTTTTGCGGGAAGACCCAGATGTGATTCTAATCGGTGAGATGCGCGATCGCGTCACCGTCGATACTGCCCTTAAAGCCGCACAAACAGGTCACCTGGTACTCGGTACCTTGCACACTCGGAACGCGATCGGGGCACTTAACCGTTTGCTCAACATTTACACGCCGGATGAGCAGACCGCAATGCGGATTCAGATTACGGAATCCTTGATTGCGGTTGTTGCACAGCAATTAGTGTCAACCACCGATGGACGACGGACAGCCGTTCACGAGATTTTGATCAATACCCCGGCAATGGCAGACTATCTGCTCAAGGGCGAAGAGACAGAAGCCTTCCAGCTAATGGAGATCGACAGCACTGAAGGCATGCAGATCATGAACCAGGCACTCTGCGAACTCGTGCTGCTGGGTAAGATCAGTCCCGATGAAGCCGTACGCGCCTCGTTTGATGCAGGCGATCTACGTCGGCGGGTGCGTAACGAAGGGTTTGACCCCTCTCGTACTTCAAACCGCCAGTTTGAGGAAGGCAACCTGGGGCATTACAACCCTGTCTAAAGTTGAGACACTCTTAAAAAGCAAAGGGACTGGAAATAATTCCAGCCCCTTTTTTATGCCATACCCAAATCCTAAAAACTTAGCGTTTTGCTAACTTCTTGGCGTTGGCCATCTTCCGCATCCGAATCGTTTCTGGAGTAATTTCCAGCAACTCGTCAGGCCCAATATATTCCAATGCCCGCTCGAGGCTCATCTCAACCGGAGCTTGTAACTGCACCAGTTCATCACCGCCAGAAGCCCGGTGGTTAGTCAACGCTTTCGTCTTACAAACGTTCAGGTCAAGATCTTGCTGACGGTTGTGCTCACCGACAATCATGCCCTTGTACACTTTGACACCAGGTTTGATAAAGAAAACACCACGATCTTCGGCGTTCTTCATGGCGTAGAAGGTAGCCACCCCTTCTTCAAAGGAAATTAGAACACCATTGCGGCGTGCTTCAATTTCACCCACGATTGGTCGGTAATCCAAGAAGCTGTGGTTCATGATGCCTTCACCACGGGTCAGGCGCATAAACTCACCCCGGAAGCCAATCAGACCCCGTGCGGGAATCACAAACTCAAGCTGCCCACGACCATTGGAACCAATCTGCATATCCTGCATTTCAGCCTTGCGTTGGCCGAGACGCTCGATACAACCACCCACCGATTCTTCTGGTACGTCCAGCACCAGTGTCTCGTAAGGCTCGCAAGGCTGACCATTCACTTCGCGGTAAATCACCTGTGGCTGAGAAACCTGAAACTCATAACCTTCACGGCGCATCGTCTCAATCAAGATGCCGAGGTGCAATTCACCCCGACCCGACACCAGCATGCGATCGGGTGAGTCGGTTTCTTCAACGCGGAGAGCAACGTTGGTTTCGAGTTCTCGCAGGAGGCGATCGCGCAATTGACGCGAGGTGACAAAAGTACCTTCTTGACCAGCAAAGGGCGAGTCATTCACCCAGAAGGTCATTTGCAAGGTTGGCTCGTCTACCTTAATCAGTGGCAGTGCTTGAGGCTGCTCAGGATCGGCGATCGTTTCACCAATATTGGCATCTGCAAAACCAGCAACCGCCACAATCATTCCGGCAGAAGCCGTTTCTACATCAATCCGCTTCAGACCTTCAAAGCCCATCAACTTTGTGATCTTGGCTTTCACAATGTCACCGTTCTCACGTAATAGAGCCGCCTGTTGCCCCATCCGCAAAGTTCCGTTGTGGATCCGGCCAATTACAATCCGGCCTAGATAATCGGAGTAGTCAAGCGTCGTGACCTGAAGCTGGAGCGGCTTTTCGGGATCACCAACGGGTGGCGGAACGTGACGCAAAAACGCATCGAAGAGAGGCTTCATGTCAACCCGCTCATCTTCAAGCTGCTCGATCGCAAAACCTGACAAACCCGAAGCAAACAAGTAAGGGAAATCGCACTGATCGTCGTCTGCACCCAGTTCTAAGAAAAGATCTAATACCTTGTCGATCGCCCCGTGCGGGTCGGCCTGGGGACGGTCAATCTTGTTGACCAGCACAATTGGACGCAACCCCTTCTCAAGTGCCTTTTTCAGCACAAATCGGGTTTGTGGCATAGGGCCTTCGTTCGCGTCCACAATCAGCAGACAGCCATCGACCATACCGAGAACCCGCTCAACTTCACCGCCAAAGTCGGCGTGTCCTGGGGTGTCAACAATATTGATCAGCGTGTCTTTGTAACGAACCGCAGTATTTTTGGAAAGGATTGTAATGCCCCGCTCGCGCTCTAAGTCGTTAGAGTCCATCACGCAGGTTGGCACATCTTCTCCCTCTCGGAAAGTACCAGCTTGCTTTAGCAAGGCATCAACCAGGGTTGTTTTACCGTGGTCAACGTGGGCGATGATGGCGACGTTGCGAATCGGCAGGGTCATAAAAAATACCTGAAAGAAATTAGGAGTTTAGAAACGGGTGTCGGCGAAAGACTTCTAAATTTATCAAGTTGCATAAAGAAGCCTTAACAATTCTATCCTAGCGATTGATCAGATGCAGGGTGTGTTCTTACCGAAACTTGTGCCAACATTTCATAACTTGGCGCAAAACTCCCACTTTGCGGCCCATTTCCAGCTGAGCAAAAAGCGGAAACCCTGTCCCCATCAGGTTTTGCCGCACCGAGACAGAATCCGGGATCGGCTCGCAACCAATTGGCAAAAAAGATGAAACATTTAGCCACCAATACCCAAACGTCCGGCAAGACTTGGGGTTAGAGGCAACAAGGTAACAACCGTCAAAAATAAAGCTAAAAGACAAAGTGCAGCGCGGGCATCGTCTGGTTCGGTCAGGTCATTTAAAGCAGGACGCTCTAACTCTCGCTGTAAAAACAGCACCACGATCGCCCAGTACAACGCCAAAGGATTCACCAAAGACGCCAGACCCAGAAAGATCAGCGTGCCGATCGTTGTGCGGCTGGCGGTTTTGCGACCATAGACGGCTTGCACCATCCGCCCCCCATCAAGCTGCCCCGCCGGAATCAGGTTCAAAGCGTTGATCACTAGCCCCAACCAACCCAAAATCACCAGCGGATTCACATCCACCAAAGGTTCCTGAAGGGATTCGCGCAACACAACGCGAGCCAGGGTACCGACCAAAATCGACCCCTGAAAAAACTCGGTTGGCACCTGGAACAAGCTGCCCTTGTGAGACAACACCAAGCCAATAATCAACATACCAAAAGAAAGCAGGCCACCTGCCGCTGGTCCCGCGATCGCCACATCAAACAACGCAGTCCGATTTGGGATGAGCGACTCAATTCGGGTAAGAGAGCCAAACGAACCTAACTGCCAGGTCGGAATGAAAAATGGCAGACTCAGACGCATGTTGTAGCGCTTCGCTAAAACCCAATGCCCGATTTCATGCACCGCCAGAATGCTCACAATCCCCAGCGCCAACGGTAAAACTTCGGCGTACCGCTCAGGACTGGTAAAAAAGTCAAAACCCATCATGATGCCACCGCTCTCAAAGCTAGCGGCGATCGTGACGAACAACAGAATGACCGAGAAAATTTTCTGAAAGGTGGTCGAAGGTTGGGGATCACGACTGCTAGGTAACACGATGACAACGGGTTTAGCATCCTGGTTCTCTAGCAAAAAGAGACGGTAGCGATCGCCCACTTTGGCTTTAAGACTTTCAGAAAGGCGATCGAAGGTTTCCTCAACATCACCTCGCAGATTACCCCGAAAGATCGCCCCTTCTTGATAGGGAATCGTTTCCGTTGCAAAGAAGGTATCGATCCCAAAAATGCTTTTTACAGCTTGCAAATCTTCAGGTGGGATTGGCACCACATCAACTTCACCAGCCAACTCTGCGGCTAAGGCAGCTTTTGTTTCTGTTTCAATCGGTTCTTTTAATTCAGCATCTGGGGTCGTCTGAGCCGTTTGAGCAGTCTGCGCTAGCTCACTCGCCCGGCGTGCTAAAACATCTTTGCCCAATGCTCGGAGTTGCCGACCCAGGTAAATATAAACCGCCGTTGAAAGAATAAATAACAGCAGCATACCCACTAAGTTAAGGTAAATGCCTGCCGCAAATAAACCAAAAAATACCAGCCAGGGTGCTATCAACACCAAGGATTGCAGCCACGCCAGCACACCGAGCTTACCAAAGGGTCGTGCCCGATAAAATCCCCAACTCAAAAAACCTAAAGCTGCAAGAACAATTACCGCCGGAATCGAATTCATCACAAACCCTTTGATAAACCAATCAATTTAAATTTAATAGTGCGTTTGAAAACCTCTGGCATGGTGGCTCAGCCGCCCTCAAGCTACCAAACAGCGATTCAACATTTTAAGCCGCTTACGTTAATTAAGTCGGATACAACGCCAAATTACGCTTTAGCGCCTGGTCTTCATGCTTAGATGGGCGATCGCCCAAAGAATTTTGTTACATTTCTTTATACACAACCTCCTTTCTCTAACTCTACCTGAATCAGCGCAATCAAAGTTCTGCCAAAAAAAAGAGGCAGCCGTTGAAGGCTGCCACCAAGACAAGAGATTAAACCAATAGACCGAATCAAAAATCGAGAGAGTTGTCAGTTTTGTTGCCAATCAGACACCGCTACAGACCAACCCTCGGACAAGACTTACTTCGCGCCGCCCATTTGAGCTGCAACTTCAGCAGCAAAATCGGTCTCTTCTTTCTCGATACCTTCGCCTAAGACAAAGCGCACAAAGCGACGAACCTGGATGTTTTCACCCAGTTGAGCAACGTGCTGTTTGACCAACTCTTCAACGGTGATGCTTTGATCACGAATGTAGGGTTGATCCAGTAAGCACATCTCTTTCAGGCGCTTTTCAATGCGGCCCACAACGATCTTCTCTTTAATGTTGTCGGGCTTACCAGCCAGGTCATCACGGCCCATCTCGATTTCTTTTTCTTTATTGGCAAGCGCCTCAGGAATATCAGAAACCTTGACGTACTCGACGTTAGGGCAGGCAGCAACCTGCATGGCAATGTTACGCACGAGCGCTTGAAACGCTTCATTCCGGGCGACGAAGTCAGTTTGGCAGTTGACTTCAACCAGAACACCAACCCGTCCACCTGTGTGAATGTAGCTACCCACTAGCCCTTCAGCAGCCGTTTTACCAGCCTTTTTCTCAGCCGAAGAGATACCCTTTTGCCGTAACCATTCAGCGGCTTTTTCCATATCACCGCCGTTTTCGGCAAGGGCTTTTTTGCAGTCCATCATCCCTGCACCAGTTTTTTGGCGCAGTTCACTCACCATTTTTGCTGTAATCTCCGCCATGCCCTCTAGCTCCTAAACTGCATTCAAACGATTAATCGTCCGCTTCTTCGTTGTCACCATCTTCCATTGAGGCATCGATGTCGCTGTCATCATAATCGATGTCTTCCTCAGCGCCTTCGTAGTCCTCGTAGTCATCTTCGGCATCAAGCTGCCCGTGACGACCCTCATAAATCGCATCGGCCAACTTACCCACTATTAGCTTAATCGAACGGATGGCATCATCGTTCGCCGGAATTGGAACATCCACTACATCGGGATCACAGTTGGTATCCAGCAGCGACACGATGGGGATGTTGAGCTTTTGGCATTCTTGAATTGCGTTGTACTCACGACGCAGGTCAACAATGATGACCACGTCTGGCAGCTTACGCATTGTTTTGATGCCGCCCAGATACTTTTGGAGCTTCTCTAGTTCACGGCGCAAAACCGACGCTTCTTTTTTCGGCAACAAATCGAGAGCGCCAATTTCTTCGCGTCGCTCAAGATCCTTCAAGCGCTCAACCCGCGTTTTAATGGTTGCCCAGTTTGTGAGCATGCCACCCAGCCAGCGCTGGTTGATATAGTAAGCACCGCAACGGCTTGCCTCTTGAGCAATGATGCCAGCTGCTTGACGCTTAGTACCAATAAATAAAAACTTTTTGCCTTGCTCAGAAGCGTTACGCACATAGCTGTAAGCTTCTTCCATCAATTGGGCAGTCTGCACCAGATCAATGATGTGAACACCATTGCGAGCAGTGTAGATATACTGATCCATTTTGGGGTTCCAGCGGCGGGTCTGGTGACCAAAGTGAACCCCTGACTCAAGCAATTGAGCCAACGAAACAACTGGCATGTTTTTCTCCTTTCGGGTTTATCTTCCACCTGGGCGTATTTCGCTAAGAAACACCCGAAACCCCAGATGTGTGATTTTGACAACTTTTCTAGCGTAGCACAGCGAGTACCGATTCAAGTATTGAGACACCAGCACAGCCAAGGAATCATCTGCTCACGTCTGCAAAACGATCAAGCGCTGCCTCTAGCCTGCTGTAACTCTGCCTGAGCGGCATACACACCTTGCACGGTGTACCAATTTAAGAAAATGCGAGCAATTTCAAGTGCAAGTTGGGGCTTGCCACGATTAATCAGCCATTGCAGCAGAGGCGCAAGTGTGCGCTCGTTAAGCGTGCCCCCTAATGTCAAAATCCCCCAGAGAATGCGGTGCAGAGGGGTCATTTGGATCATCATCCGCACATCCCACGTTGGATGTTTGGCATAGAACAAAGCACCCATGCGCCCCCGCTGAATCTCCTTATCAATCAGCTCAGGCACCTGATCAAGAGTAAAGGCAGGGTGCCAATGATAGCCAGCCGCTTCAGGACTTTTGACCAGCTTTAGCCCTAATTTTTTCAGCCGCACCCCCAGCTCCAGATCTTCCCACCCGTAAAGTTGAAACTCTGTGTCAAATAAGCCTGCTTGTTCAAGCCAGCGGCGATTGATCGCAACATTTCCTGTTGCAAAGTAGGCGGCTGAAAAATCTGTCACCTTATAATTCTCTGACATGGGATTGTCAAAGTTGGCCGTCGCAATAATGCGCCCATAGGTAAAGACGCGATCGTGCCCCAAGTCCTTTTGGGCTTGCTGTAGTGCGTCAATATGAGCTTGGATCGCACCTGGCACCATCACCATATCGCTATCAATAAAGATGATGATTTTGCCGCGTCCCTTCTCAACGCCCAGATTGCGTGCGGCGGCTGGCCCTAAATGCTCTTGTTGAATCAACCGTACATGGGGAAACTCCGGTGAGGTCTGGAGCCATTCCACCGTTCCATCTGTAGAGCCATCATCGACCAGCACAACTTCATACTGCGATGGGTCAAACGTCTGGTTCTCTAGCGATCGCAGGCACTTTTCTAAAATCGGGCGACGGTTATAAGTCGGGATAACAACACTAACAAGCATGGGCAATCAGGGAAGGGGAGGTAAAAGGTCAATGGAGGCGGGACAGCCACACTTAGTAGCAGTTTAAGGTTTCGCGGGTACTGCGCCCGGTTATCGAGTTGACGCCAGAGGCAACTTTGCACAGCAAGTCTTGCACATCTTGCCGAGTCTCAACATCGGTAAAGTCGGCACCATCAATGATCGCCCCGTCAAATTTGGCGTTAAAAGCAAACACACCTTCCAGCACCGCATCCTTTAAATTGGCGCGACTGAGACGAGCCGTATCGAGGGTCGCATTGCGGAGATTTGCACCTTCTAAGTTGGCCCCTTCTAAATTAGCCCCAAAGAAACTCACACCCTGCAAATTGGCATGGCTGAAGTTGCTTTCTCGCAAATTAGCTTTAGTAAAACTAGAGTCGGTGAGATCGCGCCCTGCGAAGTCAGCGCCGATCAAGATCTCTTTGTTGTAATCGTCTGCCCAAGCAGGAGACGCGATCGCCCCTAGCACGAGACAAACAATTAAGCCCAACACACTTAGAATGCGAGCAGTCATTCGCCGCCGATTTAAGTCACAGGTGCCAAGAAAAATACCCATGCGCGTGCCCTTGATTAAAAGACAGTTCAGCTTGAAGCGTTTGTTCCGGATTAATCTAGCAAACCAGAAAATAACCCGCTTCTGATACTACCTGAATCTGTCAAGTTCCTGCATGGAAGATGTAGTATGCAATCACAATTTTTTAGGTTCTGATTACCGAACCAATATGACCTGTTAGTAGTCTTGCGTTAGTGGAAAAAGCTCCAGGAAAAGAGAAAATAGAGCTTATCTTCAA
This sequence comes from Leptolyngbyaceae cyanobacterium M33_DOE_097, assembly GCA_015296075.1. Classification (GTDB taxonomy): domain Bacteria; phylum Cyanobacteriota; class Cyanobacteriia; order Leptolyngbyales; family Leptolyngbyaceae; genus DSRU01. Next base: position 48,740 of record DVDV01000016.1, read on the forward strand.
CACGAGAAACCTGGTGCTTTTGTCCTTACACCGAGTCAGAATTATGGCTGTTTGAATGGGGCTTCCGTAAAATCACCCATCTATTTATCAGTCTTTCTCGTAAACAATAAGGGTGCTTAGCGTTCGGTTCAGTCTTACGTGCTTTTTTTATCGCCCTTCCACGAGAACGTTTTATGCCTGTAAGGTCTTCTCAAGTCCATTCATCCCATCGCCTCACCGTTCTCTACATCACATCCTTGAGCGCGATCGCCCTGTTCTCAATACTGGGTCAAGTTTTAGTGCAACATATGCTAAGACGGCAAGCCCAAGACAACCAAATTATTAGCCTCGCCCAACACCAGCAGCAATTGAGCCAGCGCTTGAGTAAAAATATCTTGGCCGTCGGCTTTGCACCCAATCCTGAAGTGAAGCAAGAGCAGGCCGCGGCGCTCCAACAAACGATCGTTGCATGGCAAACCTCTCGTGAGCGTCTAGCCCAGATTGCGACACAGCCCAATCAACCGCAGAGGTGGAAACAACAGATTGCAAAAATGCTCATGCTGATTGATAGCTGCTCAGATGATTTGTTGGTCGCCTCGCAGATGAGTCTCAATGCACTATCACCAACCCCACAACAACGGCTCTCGCGGCTGGTAACCGTGCGTCAGCTGCTCGCCACCGAAAAGCACTTTGTTCACGAAATGGATAGAGTGATCGAGCAAAGCATTGCTCAGTCTCAACAGGGCATCAATCAACTTAAGTCCATCGAAATGGGGCTATTGAGTCTTACAATCTTGATGCTGTTGACTGAGGGCTTCTTTATCTTTCGTCCGGCTGTGCGTCAGATTCAACAATCACTCGATGCGCTAGCGACTTCCCTGCAAGAAACCCAAGCGACCGCTCAACAACTCGCCATCGAACAAGAAAAATCAGAACGTCTTTTACTCAATATCTTGCCAGAACCGATCGCCCATCGCCTCAAGCAAGAAACCACTGCGATCGCCGATGGCTTTAACGAAGCAACCGTTTTGTTTGCTGATATCGTTGGATTCACTCAACTCTCAGCCCACCTGCCACCCGAAAAGTTAGTGGCGCTGTTGAACACCATTTTTTCAAGCTTTGACGAGTTAGCCGCTGAGCATGGACTCGAAAAGATCAAAACGATTGGTGATGCTTACATGGTTGTGGGTGGCTTACCCGAACCCAACCCGGATCACGCCAAGCAGGTCGCAGAAATGGCGATCGCGATGTTAGGGGCGATCGCGCAGTTTAACCGCGAACACCAGCAAAACTTTAGCATTCGCATCGGCATCAACTCTGGCCCTGTCGTCGCTGGGGTGATCGGCATCAAAAAATTTATCTACGACCTCTGGGGCGACACGGTGAATATTGCGAGCCGCATGGAGTCACACGGGATTCCCGATCAGATTCAGGTGAGCGAAGCAACCTATCAAGCACTAAAGGATCAGTTCGATTTCACAGAACGCGGCCTCATCCCTGTCAAAGGCAAAGGCGAAATGAAAACATACCTGCTACATAGCAAGCGTTGCATAGCCGCCGCGACTTAAAACCTTTACCAAAAGCAATGAAGGTGCGAGTCTCAAAACACGCACATTTCAGTTAACCTTCAATCGGGATGACAGGATTTGAACCTGCGGCATCCTGCTCCCAAAGCAGGCGCGCTACCAAGCTGCGCTACATCCCGGACAGACCTATTCAACATTAGCACAGCTTGACGCAGGTCAACCACCTGAAAAGAAGCAAAGTTTATTCAGATAGGTTATCTAGAATCCGCAGGTGGAATCCAAACCTCTTTGAAAATCTCCTTCCAACTAGGTCGAAGAACGTAGAGGCTTGGAATTAAGTGAGCTGTGAGCAAAAGATTGTATCGCTTCAATATTTCTTCAAAACATGCAACAGCTTCATCAAAATCTTGAAAAGTTCCGAGGGGTTCAACACCTTTAGTTTTATCGTAATGAGCAATTCTTTTATCTGTATATCTTCCGTGTACTGCTCGGATTTGCTCAAGACAGTCAAGATCTTCCCTCAACTGCTTAACAGGAAAACCATTTACATCTTTGCCTGCGAGTTCATCAAAAATAGCTTCGCCAGTGCTTCTCATACCCTCAAGATACAAGGAAAGATGCCGTTCACGGCTTAAAAAATGTAAGTTCTCTCTCATTTCAGATAACAAATTGCTGAGAGAAACTGTATTTTTATCCCTATCCAGCAATCTTCTAATTCTTATAAGAGTTGTATCAACATAGTTTTTAGTCATCCATTCATAGAACTGATTACTTTTATTAATTCTTGGATTGTCAATCACAACTTGTCTGATTTCAGAGTAAATTGCTGCTGATTCAGCTAAGACTGAAACCTCAGCATGAATAACTCTGAGCCATTTTGCCCACTTTTCAACCTTTTGATGATTACCCATTAGATTTGCAATAAATAGTGCCAAGAAACTCTCTAGCTATTGTTAGAGAGTTTCCTTTCTTCCACAAAACTATTCTTTGTGAGAATAGCTGAGGAAACCAGCGTTTTCACGGCAAAGCTTCATCACTCGCATAGTGAGACTAGCGCCTGAAAGAGGCTTACCATTCTTTCCCCGATCCCAACCAGGCTGAAGAGCTTTTACCGGAACAAAAACAAAGAATTGTCCGTTTTGAGAATTTGGGACTATTACTGCCCCACTCCTTACGGTGTATGGCTTCTTTGGCCTTTGTCCATAACTAAGGGAACGAGATTGAAGCAAAACAAACTGTGGCTTGCCCCGTAACTTTTCAAGTTCTGGAAAAAGCTCGAGTTGTTTAATCTTGTAGTTGACAAACTTTGTTTTTTGGCGATAATTTGCCATAGGGGTCAACTCCTGAATTTTTCTTGTTTCAGAGAAGAGAATCTTTGCTTGGAGGCTGGCTCTCTTCTCTGAGCAGAAGTTTAACAAACTTTTTCAGTTTTGTTAGAGATAGTTTTTTGGGGCTTTAGTAGATAGCCTTTTTTCGATTTTTTTAGACTCCTCCTAAAAGATTTTCCAGTTGTCAGGCGAAATAATGATCAGCCGAAGGCATGGAGGGAGAGGTTTCAAGAAGTAGATGGGGCTATTTAGAAGTAATGGGGAGAATAGCCCTACCCTCAGAAGTTTTTAGTTATAAAGAAAGCCTACCCTCAAGCAGGTAGGCTTTCTTTGTTGACTGTAATTTCTTACTAATGGGGTAAGCGGCGATCGCTCACATTACCCAACAACAAAATTCTTTTGAGGTGCAAATCACCCATTCATAAGACAGAACGCTATTAACTTGCGCGACATCCCATGCGACCTATCAAACGTAACCACGACTAAGTGCAGGTCAACCCCTTTCGTCAAAAACCAATTATTCGTCAAGCGATACGCTAACGTATCCTCTTGCCACTGGACTTTTGCTATGCCAATGTTTCAGGGCAATAGCCTAGGCCACGGACGAATTGTTGGCGAAATTCTTCGATTTCTTCGCGTTCAGGTTTACCGTGAGAAACGACGGCCACTTGGTAGCGGTGCATCACTTCTAACGGTGATTGTCCGGTTTCTAGCCCCCATAAAGCCATTTGAACCCGAATATTTGGATCGCATACGATACCCAGCTCGCTTAAAAAAGCTTGAAAGTTTCGATGGGTCGTTTCATCAAGAGTCTCGGTCATTTTTACACGCACAATCCAGCCATCGATTTGGTGGATCACAGTCATGAAGCGAACGGGCAAAGCAGACTGGTGTAAAAATTCGACCACTCTTAAGGTTAAGCTTGCATTTGCAAGGTAGTAGAGGTAGTCCATAGCAACCTCCTTTTAGGCATTTGTTGCTATCTTTATCTTTGCTCGTTTCGCTGTTTTCAGATATGGGAAAAGCCCCCGAAGAGACGCGGGGTTTCCCCCTATTTCAAGCAATATATGCCTTAAGTTATAGATTGAACTCCGCACCCTTATGAGCGACACCTCATCTAACCCCGATCAACTGCTTGCTTCGTATGATTACGTGCTACCACCTGAGCAGATTGCTCAAGTACCCGCCGAACCACGCGACAGCGCCCGTTTATTGGTTGTTAAGGACTCAGATTCGCCAGTTCACGCGATTTTTCGGGATTTACCCGACTTACTGCGCGCAGGCGACTTGCTGATTCTCAACAACACGCGGGTGATTCCAGCTCGTTTGTTTGGTCGCAAGCCGACGGGGTTGCCTGTTGAAGTGCTGCTTTTAGAACCCCAACCCCAACCAAATTGCTGGCTGGCGCTCGTTAAACCAGGCCGCCGTTTGAAACCCGGTGCAACAATCTTGTTTGGTGGAGCGGTGCCTCCAGACAGCAACGCCCTGCCGGATGATGAAGTCGAAACAGACGAAGCCGAGGATGCCGGAGAAGCCGCGATCGCCCCTGAATCAGCGCTCCTCACCGCGAAGGTCTTAGCAACCGATGCGGCAACAAGTGGGCGGATTTTGCAGTTTCAAGTGGCAGAAGGTATGACCTTTGAAGACTGCCTTCAACAATTAGGGCAAATGCCTCTGCCGCCTTACATCACCAATACCGAAACGGATCCTGAGCGGTACCAAACAATTTATGCCCAACACCCCGGCGCAGTCGCAGCCCCAACCGCCGGGTTACACTTCACGCCAGAAGTGCTGGCAAAGCTGACTCAACGCCACATTCAAACCGCTTTCGTGACATTGCATGTGGGAGTTGGCACCTTTCGCCCCGTTGAAGCAGAAGCCATTACCGAACACCAGATGCATGCCGAGTGGGTACAAGTTCCACCTGAAACGGTCAGCCTGATTCGGCAGACTAAGGCAAACGGCGGACGCGTGGTTGCCGTTGGCACCACGGTGGTGCGATCGCTCGAAGGAGCCGCAGCTCAAAGCGAAACACTACAACCGTTTTGTGGCAAAACAGATTTATTTATTTATCCCGGTTATGAATGGCGCATCGTCGATGGATTGATCACCAACTTTCACCTACCAAAGTCCAGTTTGTTAATGCTCGTCAGTGCATTGATCGGACGCAAACGATTGTTGAAACTGTATGAGATTGCGATCGCAGAGGGATACCGCTTTTATTCATTTGGGGATGCGATGTTGATTTTGCCGGAAGAGCTTCGGTAGGAGATAGGGAAGAGAAACTGGCCTTTTTGAGTTAATGCCGGGTAGCCGTTAGGAGACCGAATCGGACCAGACCGCTGCGATAACCGTCGCGCATCAGGTTAAGAGCAAGAGCCGCTTGAATCGTTTTCCAGCCTGTACGCAGGAGGCCGACGATCGCTTGCCACTCCCAAACAGAGTCCATCACCGTTTCCCAGAAGGGAGCAACAGCCGTTGACCAGTCAGCCGTATGAATGGACTGAAAGCCGACGGCCTGGGCGATCGCCGCGTATTCGGGCAGCGAGATAACGTAGGGAAGACAGTAGACCCGGTAGATTTCTGAAAGGTGGTGTTGCTCAGCAGCTGTTAAAGGCGCATCGGTGATCGGGCGATGGCACCAGGTCACAAAAATGAGTTTGCCACCGGGTTTTAAGACCCGATAACACTCCTTGAGAAATTGCGTTTTATCGGGCATGTGTTCGCCGCTTTCGAGTGACCAGATTAAATCAAAGCTGGCATCTTCAAAGGGCATCTCAAGCGCATTTGCGACCAAAAACCGGGCCGCAGGTTTGCCAACGAACAAATTAGCCTCTTGGGCACGTTGTGTAGCACGTCGAGCCTGAACGGGACTAAGCGTGATACCTGTGGCGATCGCGTTAAATTGCTGAGCTAAGTACAAGGTGCTGCCGCCAATGCCACAGCCAACATCCAGCACTTGCTCGACTGTCTCAACACCTGCCCAGGTCAAGATTTCTTGAATTAAGTCGATCTGGGCCTGACGTCGCTCTTTACGGAGGGAGCCATCCATGCCGTAGAAGCCGTGATGCATGTGTTCGCCCCAAACTTGCTCCCACAAAGGCGAAGACTCATCGTAAAACTGTTGGATCTGTTGATAAATATCGGCAACCATACACCCCTCTTCTCACCTTTGGAACCTAAGTATTGCTGATACAATTGCCTTCAAATATAGAAAGAATCTTTAATTTGCGATCGTGCAAAAAATCATCTTTTAATCTATTTCTAGCGATATTTCTTTGATAGAAGAATGCATACGGGTCTTTTTTTTTAGGTAGGACAATATTGTTCTGCCGCTGTGTTTCCCTGATTATTCTCTATTCAGAATCAACAATTTAGTGTGACTTCTACAATTTCTTTGTTCAAGGCATTCACGATGTATGTTGATTCATTTTATTGAGATGGGAACAGAAAGAAACTCGCACCCATCAATATTTGTATAAGTGGCAAAGAGAAAGTTTAAACACTTGATAAAAGCCCTTATAGACTCACAGCCATTTATCAATCGTTGCTCCCGAGAGAATGTTGGTCACTGGCACACGAGTCAACCGCCCCATCAATTCAGATGACACACAACCATGAAACGATTTAAGTTGATGACTTTGGCAGCAGCGTCTGCCTCTATCCTGATTGCGTCGGGTGAAGCTAAGGCTCAAACAGCAGGACAACTGCAAGCCTGCCGCAACTATGTGCTTTCTCGTCAAGAGTTTAGAGGAACGCCTGTATCGGCTGTGCAGGTTTACGGCAGAGGCTACAACAACAATAACGGCAACCGCGCAACAGTTGACTGGCGTATTACACGCAACTATAACGCCCAAGGTTACTGCGTTGTAAACCGTAACGGTCGCATCAACCAATTCCAAGTTACGCAAAACTCTGGTAGCAACTCCTCTGGCCGCCTCGAAACCAATTGGGGTACAACGGTACGTGCCTATCGTGCCCGCATTACAGGTGGTGATGCAACTCTCGTCAATCGTCCAGTTCAAAATGACAAAGACGATATTGCAAGAGTCAGAAATGACGAACAGGTAACGGTTTATCGCGAATATTATGAGCGGAATAGCCGCATCACCTGGCTGCTCGTAGAAGGGTCAAATCGTCAACGGGGTTGGATCAACGGCGATCGCGTGACGGACAGTGGTTCTAACAATGGGAATAACGGCGATCTCGAAACAAACTGGGGAAGAACTGTTAACCCCTTTAGAGCGCGGATCACTTCAGGCACAGCAACCCTCGTCAATCGCCCCGTCCGCGATGACAAAGAGGACATTGCCCAAGTACAGGGTGGCGAATTGGTCACTGTTTATCGCGAATACTACGAAAACAGCAGCCGCACGACCTGGTATTTGGTTGAAGGTCAGCGCCGTCAACGGGGTTGGATCAACGCCGAACGGGTTGGCGACGGTGGCAACAATAATGGCGGCAGCAACAACAGAGACGTCGAGTACAACTGGGGTAGATCACTAAGCCGCTATACTGCCGTCTCTAACTCAGATGCAACTCTGGTGAACCGTCCTAAGAAAGACGACAAGCAAGATGTGGCAGAAGTTTCTCGTAATGAGCAAGTGACTGTTCTGCGAGAGTATTACGAAAGCAGCAGCCGGATTAACTGGTACCTCGTTCGTGGTCAAGACGGTCAAGAAGGTTGGATTAACTCCGAGCGGATCTCTGAGCGATCGCCTCGCTAACGTGCTGACTTAGCCATTGTTCGGTCGTCCTTGAAAACTCAAGTTAAGCCCCACATCCGTGGGGTTTTCTTTTAGGCTTAAAAGCGGGGTTGACCTCAACGGAGAAATCCTTTTAATCTGGCTCAGTCTAAGGGAAAAAAAGATGACAGAAAAAGCGATCGCGATTGTCTTACTTTCGGGTGGGCTAGACTCTGCTACAGCGGCAGCACAGGCGATCGCCGATGGCTACGAGGTGATTGCTGTCTCGTTTCGCTATGGGCAGCGCCACGAACAAGAACTCACTGCCGCAAAAGCCGTCGCTCAGGCTCTCAACCTGCAACAGCACTTTGTAGTGGATATCAATTTGGCCCAATGGGGCGGCTCGGCATTAACCGATCCTGACATTCAGGTGCCAACTGACGGGGTGCAACCCGATGTGATTCCTGTGACATACGTGCCGGGACGCAATACTGTTTTTCTGGCGATCGCCCTTTCTCTAGCTGAAGCCAAAAATGCCGACGCCATCTATCTCGGCATCAATGCAGTTGATTACTCAGGCTACCCTGACTGTCGCCCAGAGTATCTAGAAGCCTATCAACACCTCGCAACCCTCTCTTCTAAAGCAGGACTAGAGGGCAGAGCACCCAAACTGGTGGCTCCCCTCGTGATGGATAGCAAAGTCGATATTGTTCGACGTGCCCTCGCTTTGAACGTGCCGATTGCCCAGACCTGGTCGTGCTACCAGGGAGATGAAACACCTTGCGGGGTCTGCGATGCTTGCCGAATTCGCGATCGCGCCCTGATCGAAGCGGGCAGGCCCGACCTCGCTACCCCCGTTGGCCAGGAAATGTGGAGCGATCGTTGAAATGTGGAGCGATCGAGATTATTTGAACCAGAAAAGTCGGATGAATCAGCAAGTCAAAGTTGGGTTTGATGCCGATGTTGAGCTGGTTGGTTAGCTTTGTTTTAGTGCAAGCCCCTGTTTTTGGTTTTAGCAGAGGCTTGCTCCTATGGCATCTGCAGTTAATTACCTGCCTGTTCCAGCACTTGTAACGCTCGACCCAACGCCGTCAGCGGAAAGTGAAGCCGATAGTAGTTGTAGTTGAGGTAAAAGTGCTGCGGGAAGCCAGTCCCCGTAAATTCAAGCTCATCCCAGGAGCCATCTGGGTTTTGGTGGCTGAGCAAGTAATCAACACCCCGCCGAATCGCTGTAAGCGCATACTCACCCGTAGCATCCCCGGCGGCAAGTAAGCCCGTCAAAGCCCATGCCGTCTGAGACGCTGTACTCTTACCTTGTCCCTTAAGACTGGGATCGTTGTAGCTCCAGCAGGTTTCACCCCAACCGCCATCCGCATTTTGACAACTTACCAACCAGGCAGCGCCCCGCTCAATTTGTTTGCATTCCGTTTTGGCAGCCACAAGCGACAGCGCAGACAGCACCCCACTTGTGCCGTAGACGTAGTTCACCCCCCAGCGCCCAAACCAACAGCCTTCGGGTTCTTGCTCACGGTTGAGGTAGGCGATCGCCTGGTCAATTGCTGTTTGACTCAAGTTTGTCTCTTGTACAGTAGCGTCTACCCCTAAGCGGCCTGCCATTTCTAACACACGGGCAGTGACATCGGCCGTATTTGGGTCAATCATGGCCCGCAAATCGCCATAGGGAATGTCATTCAACCAATCCTGATCGTTGTTGATGTCAAAAGCAGCCCATCCACCGGGCGTACATTGCATCGAGGCAATCCAATTTACAGCCCGCAGAATTGCCCGTTGCTTACGATTCTCAAAGGGCGTTTTCACCGCTTTAAGTGCCATCACCACCACAGCCGTATCATCGACATCTGGATAAAAGCGATTGTCAAATTCAAACGCCCAGGCTCCCGGTGCGCCTTTACGGTTTTTCACAGCCCAGTCGCCATAGTCGAGAATTTGCTTGTCGAGCAGCCATTCCGCCCCCTTCACCAAGGCCGGATGATCCGGCTCTAAGCCAGAATCCACCAGCGATCGCATCACCAACGCTGTATCCCACACAGGCGAGACGCAAGGCTGAACCCAGAAAATCTCATCGGTTTCGACGCTAAAGTTGGCGATCGCCCGAAATCCACGCTCAACAATTGGATCATCCACGTTGTACCCCAGGCTACGTAAAGCCAGGAGCGAGTTCAACATCGCAGGAATAATGCCACCCCAATCACCCGTCGCTTCCTGCCGCTCTAGCACCCATTTTTCAGCGGCCTTAAGCCCCTCTTCGCGGAAGGGCATCAGTTGCCAATCTTCGGCCAGCTTAAAGGCGCTATCGAGCATGATAAAAACATCTGTCCAATCGCCTTTGCGGGGCAACTCATAGTTTTGCTGCGTGCCTTCGACATACAACTCATTCAGCGAGATGCCCATTGGATAAACCGGCTTTTGGTCAAACACAATCAGCAGCGGCACCGTACTGCCCCGCGCCCAGCTTGACATCTCATAAATATTGACCGGGAACTGATCCGGCAGCAGCATAATCGCCGGAGGAATTGACGGAATACCACGCCAGTCGTAACAACCAATCAGCGCCAAGTGGAATTTTGTGAAGATCCGCGTTTTGGTCACCCCGCCCTTGGCCAGGATGAATGCCTTTGCCCGTTTCATCGCAGGTTCGTCTGGCGAAACACCCAGCAAGCGCAAGGCCATGTAAGCTTCAACGCTGGTACTCAGTTCACCGCCATCGCCATAAAATAACTCCCAACCGCCGTGGTCACGCTGCTCTCCCAGCAGGTAATTTTTCGCTTTGTCTAACGGAATCGTTGCTTCAATGCCCCAAATTTTGTAGAGCAAAACGCCTTCAGCCGTAATCGTGACGTTTGACTCCAAGTTGGCCCACCAGTAACCTTCTGGCTTTTGAAGTGAGAGCAAATACTCCTGGCAGCGAGCGATCGCCGTTTTGATCGAAGTTTGAGTCACTGGATTTTGAGTCAACATGGCACGTCCTCGCCGTTAAACAGTATCAAACAGTAGATGAAGGTGAACTTTTGTGTCAAAGATGCAAACATTGTATGCTGCTTCGTGTTCTAACCAGGCGACAATAACTCGATGGTCACAATCTTTTTTGCGATCGCGCTGCTATCAGCCCTGATCTGGCTATTTTTGTTGAGTTTCTGGGGTGGGTTTTGGCGTTCTCAGCCTATTTTAGAAACCCAATCCCCTGCCGTGGGTGACACAAAACTGCCATTACCGAGTGTTTGTGTCGTCATTCCCGCGCGCAATGAAGCCGATATGTTGCCAAGCACGCTGCGATCGCTGTTAGGCCAAGATTACGTCGGAGACTTCAACGTCATTCTGGTAGACGACCACAGCACAGATGGAACCGCGACCGTTGCCAAAGAAACCGCGATCGCCGTCAACCAGGCTCAGCGATTCACCATCTTACTCGCCGAGCCACTGCCCGCCGGGTGGTCGGGCAAGCTGTGGGCGATGGATCAAGGTGTTAAAGCGGCTCAAGCCCAGCAGCCCGACTATATTTTGTTAACCGATGCTGACATCTGGCACGACCCTGCAAACCTACGGCGACTCATGCACCTCGCAACCCAACAGCAACTCGACCTGGCATCGGTCATGGTGCGGCTACGCTGCGAAAGCTTCTGGGAGAAATTACTAATTCCTGCTTTTGTCTTCTTCTTTCAAAAGCTATATCCCTTTCCGTGGGTCAACAATCCTAAGAATTCAACGTCAGGTGCAGCAGGCGGGTGCATTCTGCTCCGAACAGAAGCCCTGCTTGAAATTGGCGGTTTAGCGTCCATTCGAGAGGCGTTGATCGATGACTGCTCCCTCGCCAAACAAATTAAACATCGCCCCTGGCAACAACCTGTCAAACCAACCCAATACCATCCCATCTGGTTAGGCTTGAGCGATCGCACCATCAGTCTGCGCCCCTACGACACGCTCGACACCATCTGGAACATGGTAGCCCGCACCGCCTACACCCAACTCTACTACTCGCCCCTACTCTTGGTTGGCACCCTGCTTGGAATGAGCCTTGTCTATTTAGTCTCACCCCTCACCCTCCTCGCAGGAATTATCACCAGCGATGTGCGACTGACTCTCAGCGGCCTCACCGGATTCTTGCTAATGGCGATCGCCTATTTTCCAACAGTTCGCTTTTACCACTGCAACTGGCTGTATACCTTCTGTCTGCCTGTCATTGCGCTGTTTTACACAGCGATGACCTTTGACTCAGCCCTTCGCCATTGGCAGGGGCGCGGCGGTGCCTGGAAAGGTCGAGTCTACACGCCCTAACGCCGATTTAATTGGCGATCGCGCCAGCCAGATATCCCTCTGACTTTGGTATTCCCCTTCATAAGCGAAGGATTCCTCCTGGATCAATTCATTCCGAGCCAGCAGCCCTTGGGGGCGTTGCCCCCAAACCCCTGCGAGGGGCCGAACCGCCTCCCCTCGCCTCCCCTGCGGAAGGTGTTGCTAGTCCTAGTGTTTGGTAAAAGGGGTTAAGGGTGTGGTGGGAACCCTGCTGCGCAGGCTTAAGCAACATCTTGCACTCCTTACAGAAAGCGATTCTGCAGACCAAATTCTTGCGCAAGTCGTTCACCCTGCCAAGTACTACAGACAAACGACGCAGGCGATCGCCTTTGTAACCTCCGCCTCACGTCACCCGTACCTTTTGTAAACGATCAGAGTGCCGATCTTTTTACCGACAACGCTTGGCTAGCTGCCCATCCAACACCCACACGCACCACCTTGCGGGGGTTGTAGGGGAGTGAGTCCCCTACGAGCGGGGGCACGGGGGGAAGTCCCCCGATCTTGCGGCTCCGCCGCCCCCAAATCTCCGCTCTCCTCAAATAGAACAGACCTTTTCTAGAGACGTTTTTCCAAGTCAGCTTCTTTCGAGAGTTCACCAGTCCCAAACTTTCAGGACACCCCCTTTCTCCTCCCTCCTGACTCACCTACCTTGCTCCAAACCTCAAACCTACCGCCCAACAATCCGAGCAGAGGCTGGCAGAGGTGGCTTGCGATTGGGGTTTGGCACATCCCGCATAGGCGACTGCGGCGCAGAAAGCATTTCCAGATTAAACCGATAGCCCACGTTACGCACCGTTTGAATCAAGCTAGGTTGACGTGGATCCATCTCAACTTTCTTACGCAGCGACAACACGTGTGTATCGACCGTGCGCGGATTATCGATCGCATCTGGCCAAGCCCGACGCAACAACTCTGAGCGACTGAGCGGCGAACCTGCGGCTTGCGCTAAGACGTAGAGCAGACTAAATTCTTGCGGAGTCAGGTCAATCAAATCACCCTTAAATCGAACTCGACGCTGCACCAGGTCAATCTGCAAGTCACCAAAGTCGAGCGAAGCAGGTGGAGCCGCCGATTGTCTGCGCCGCAACAATGCCTCAACCCGTGCTAAAAACTCCTGCATACCAAAGGGCTTCGAGAGATAGTCATCAGCCCCGGCTCGTAACCCAGCTACAACATCCGCTTCGGTCGTGCGAGCTGAAAGAATTAGAATTAGAGTCGATTGGTGTTGATGCAACCAACGGCAAAATTCAATCCCATCACCATCTGGCAGGTCAGAGTCAAGAATCACCAACGCTGGCTGCCGACTCTGAAACACCTCACGCGCTTGACGTAAATCTGCCGATTGACAAATCCAATATCCAACCTGCTGTAGATGCCAACCGAGTAGCGATCGCAAGTGGGGATTGCCCTCAATAATTTGAATACAAGCTGCTACCACCAGACCAGGGTTTTGCGTTAGGTTTGCGCTATCAAACTTAACAGACTCTTTATATCGGGATTGTAATGATAGCTACCCCTGACCGATCGCGATCGTCGTCGCGTTTAATCTCAGATAGGGGAAAACTATTCTGAAAAGCAGAGAAAAGATTCTGCCAGAAGAAAGAACTTTCGTAACTTGGCCAACTCATCACCTGTTGCTTCATCACTAAAGTTAGAATGGAGTAAGGTTATAGATTAAACGTCTTCGCTGACCGTACTGAACTTCGGTTCACTATCGTTGCGCAGTTTTACTTATAAGCCTCGGCTTATACTGACTGATTCCTTCACACTACTTTCAACCACCAAAACACCATGCTTCAAGATACTCTCACCATTCGTTACTATCAGCGCATCAGTGATGCCTTGGTAGAGCTTTGGAACCGGGGGTATCGGTTCGACGACTTACGAATGTACATTGACGGCTACCTTGCAGCGATGCGCCATTCTAACAGCCTCGAGCCTTACCTAATCCACCGCTTAGAAGAAGAAGTCACACGTTTTCTGTATGACTCCTCTAATTTTGAGCCAACCCCCCAATCTGAGCCTGATTATCGCTAGTTAACCAAATCTCTTTAAAATAAAATCGCCAGATTCCCTAGAATCTGGCTTTTTCGTGGGTCAAATAACACTAGCTAGTCAGCAAAATACCCGTACCCTTAAGAAGCGAGCGCAACCTCAACCATTTGTTGCAACTCCCCACTCTGATACAGCTCGATCAAGATGTCAGAGCCACCTACAAACTGACCATCAACATAGACCTGTGGAATCGTCGGCCAGTTTGAGTATTCCTTAATCCCTTGTCGAACTTCGGGGTCTTCTAACACATCAAACGTATTAAAAGGAACACCCAGAGCATTCAAAATTTGCACAACATTGTTCGAGAAACCACACTGGGGCATTAGTTTGTTGCCCTTCATAAACACCATGATCTTGTTTGATTTGACCAAGCTGTCAATTTGTTCTTGCGTTTCGGGTTTCATAGGCCTCGTTGTCAATAAAGATTTGCGCGTTCAAACTCAAAGCAAAAGCTAAGCAGACTTCAGTGTTTCCCATGCTTGCGGAGTGTAGGTCTTAAGCGCCAAAGCGTGAATTGCCTCAGTACTCATTGCCTGTCTAACTGCCGCATACACCAGTTGATGCTGCTGCACCAACCCTTTTCCTTCAAACTGCGAAGAAACAACCGTGACCTGGTAATGATCGCCACCACCAGTTAAATCTTGCACTTGCACTTGGGCATCGGGCAGTGCTTCCCGAATCATTGTTTCTACCTGGTTAGGACTGACCATCCAGCCTCCTTAACTACTGGGGCATCAAGCACTATGGTTTTAGTCTACCGCTTCTTTCTCGAAGTCGAAATGAGTTGCGATCGCTTTTATCCTCCGACGATAAAAATTCAACTGAGCTTCGGGAATTTTCGTCAAGTCAGAAGATTCATTCAACCACACATCCAACACATACCAGTTCTTAACGAGTGGTCGCAGCCGGACTAACACTGGTAGACTGCCCTGTGCTGGGGAATTGAGAGTCAACAAAACCCATCTCAAATAGTTGCTGGTAAGCCTTCTTACCAAGTTCACGGGTTGGCTGTTGACTACGAATGATCTGCACCAGGAGTGGCACAGCCAACTCAGGCTGGTTTTGAGCGCGGTGTACGAGCGCTAACTGATAGGTTGACTCATCTCGCAATTGTGCGGCTTCTAAAGCCTTACGCCGATGCCCATCAGCAATCCGGTTGTCAATCCCCGAAAAGCTGCCAGCCAATTCCTGGTAGAAGTTTGAGAGCTGGTTAAAAACTTGCCGTGCCTCTTGGAGCTTCTTGGCTGCCAGTGCGTAGTTTTGGGCACTCACCGCTTTGCTGGCTTCGTCCATCAGCCGTTGACCACCCTGCATACTCAGCACACTAGAATCTTGAGGCGTTGGGCGCACAACGTTTGGGTCATCTGGGCTAATGGGCTGAACCTGCGAAGGGTTGATAGTCTGAGCATGGGTTACAAGCGGCAAAAGCGCGGCTGAGGCAACCAACAAGGAAGTAGAAACCAAACCAACAACACCGTTTACACGGGAGACACTAGAAGATTCCATAGGGCAGCGCTGCATTTTGAAAGGGAAAAAGACAGGCTCAAGTTTAGACTTGATGACCATAGCGTATCTTAACACCCCAGTTACCTCTTCATGTTGTTGCGGCTAAAGACAAGTAACAGTCGGTTCAAACGGCATCAGAGAGTGTTACAACACCACAAATATTTACGACTAGACACGAAGTGTTATGACAACAGGTGATCGTTTCTAGCAGTCTCTTTTTAAGATGACTGGAAGATAACTGGGGAAGCCGCGATCGCGACTTTAAACCCAAATGACGTTTCACGAGATCCATTTGTTGCAGGAGAACGAGTTGATGACGGATCCATCTTTGAGTGCAGCCAATGCATCGATGCCAGAAAGCAGCGTTGGGATTGTTTTACAACGCGGGGGCGAAGAACTGTTGGTAGAGAAAGTGCCAGATCGGTTTGTCATTAGCACCCATGCCCCAGAGCGCCTAAATTCAGTTGTGCAACAGTTGTCTAACCGGGTACAGATCAAAAAATTGCCAACCGATCAAGCCGAAGTGGTAGTCAATCCCGCCCAACGCGATGCGGCGATGCAGCAGATTCGGCTAGCCCAAGAAATTAAATACGCTGGCCATGTCTACCAATTGCAGGACAATCCCGGAACTCGCGTTTATGTCACCGACCAAATCACCGTACAGTTTGCTCGAGAGGTCGATGCAGCCGAGATCAGCAGGCTCACCCAACCGTTGGGGTTGCGCCAACTCAAGCCCGTCATCGGCATTCCCAATACCTTCGTGTTTGAAGTCACCAGCAACGCCACCGAAAATCCGATTAAGCTAGCCAACCGACTCATGCAACTGCGCGAGGTACTCACCGCAGAACCCAATATTGCTGTGCGCAGTCAAGACCTGTACCGTCCCCGCGATCCGCTTTACCCTAAGCAGTGGCACCTCAATCACACAGGCGGCACCGATCTCGCTAGCAATTCGCACGTGTTTGCCGAAAAAGCCTGGGATATTACCAAAGGGCATCGGGCCGTGGTCGTCGCCGTAGCAGATGACTCCGTGGATTTGATGCATCCCGACTTTCAGGGCATTGGCAAGATCGTAGCCCCGCGCGACTTTCGTGACCTCGATTTTTTGCCCGACCCTGAGTTGCCAGACGACAATCATGGCACCTCTTGTGCCGGGGTTGCGGTTGCCGAAGAGAATGGAGCAGGCACCGTCGGTGTAGCCCCCAACTGCTCACTGATGCCGCTCCGCACCAGTGGCTACCTGGATGATGAGTCAATTGAAGACCTGTTTAACTGGGCGATTGAAAAAGGGGCCTGGGTCGTCTCCTGTAGTTGGGGGGCCAGTGCGGTTTACTTTCCCCTATCATTGCGCCAACGAGCCGTGATCACTCGCGCCGCCACTCAAGGACGGCATGGCAAAGGATGTGTAATTGTCTTCGCATCGGGCAACTCAAATCGGCCTGTGAATGGACGGGTCAACGAACGGGGTTGGCCGAATAATCTTTTCAGTGGCAACACAGCCTGGTTGAGCGGGTTTGCAGCGCATCCGGATGTAATTTCGGTATCCGCTTCGACCAGTCTCAATAAAAAAGCCGCCTATAGCAATTGGGGCAACGAAATCTCCGTCTGCGCCCCCAGTAACAATGCCCATCCCGGTGTGGGACTGCAAGCGGTTGGCTATGTTTACACCGCTCCTGAAATCCGCCAACCGATCCGGGGGCTAGGCATTGTCACGAGCGATCGCGTGGGTAGTGCTGGCTATGACGCTGGTGACATCACCTCAGATTTTGGTGGTACGTCGAGTGCCTGTCCTTTAGTGGCAGGCGTAGCGGCGTTGGTTTTGTCGGCCAATCCTGAATTGAGTGCCACTGATGTACGACAAATTTTGCAGCAAACCGCCGACAAAATCATTGATACGGACACCGACCCCCAGCTAGGCACCAAAAAGGGAACCTATGAGGTAGGCGGCCGGAGTGATTGGTTTGGCTATGGCAAAGTCAACGCACTGAGAGCCGTTCAAGCGGCCCAACAGCGACTCACCAGAGCCGTCCCCGCCGGACGCACAATTCAGCAACAAAACACGAATCCAGTTGTGATTCCTGACTCTGACCTGAATGGGGTATCAAGTGCGATCGCCATCCGTGATAACGGCGTTCTGCGCGATATTCAAGTCAAAGTAGACCTGAGCCACAGCTTCCTGGGTGATTTAACAATCAGCCTGGTTGCCCCCTATGGCGACAAAGTTTTGTTGCAAGGCCGCACGCTGGGACGCAAAATCAACCTGCAAAGCACCTATACTCTCCAGACCACGCCTGTGCTGCGGCGCTTTTTAGGCAAACCCGTCTCCGGTAATTGGCAACTTGCCATTATCGATCACGCTCTGGGTGACACAGGCACACTCAACACCTGGCAAATCTTTCTGGGGGTTTAGCGTGGCTAATCCGTACAATCCAGCAGGGGTTTGATGTTGGGTAGGGGCTGGTTTTGCCATTCAATCCATTGCAGGATGCAGATGGGTCTGCTAAACCCGCCCGTACAGTTTGTGGAACCATTGAACTCGCGATCCTTAGTAATTTGTGCCACCAAACGCGATTTGGAAAATTCCCCAAATGGCGGCAATACTGGCGACCAGCGTTGACCAGATCGGGTGCTGACAATTAACCGTCTGATTGCCAGCCCTAATCGTTTCAACATCGATCCACGGCACCGCCCCACGCCGAAACCAACCCGACACCGACACCTCTTGATTGAGCAAAGCCGTAAAGCGTTGCCAGTTAAGCAAATTACCGATTGGGCCAGCCGCGTGTAAGACATGCAGACGAACGATGCCGCTTTCTGTTTGCAGCAACCAATCCTGGCTTAAAAAGTTGCTGGCACCCGATCGCCCTATCAAATGCCCCGTTACATAAACCGGATCGGCGTCAATCGGTAATGCCTCTGGATCGTTAAGCAACGTTTTTAAGCGAATCGCCCCTTCACCTGATCGCGATCGCCCAAACGCAGGAATGTTAGGGAAAAAAGGATTGACCCGCAGGAAAATTCCAGAGCTAAACCCAATTAGAGGCAACCCATAGCGAACGGTCGCATCATTCTGCAACCAGGCCAACCAGGAGATATTAAAACCACCGCCGACATAGCCCAGCCACGAAAGCAAATGTACCAACGCCAAGCCAAAGACTAAGCCAAAAAAGGGTGCCCCTTGCACCAATAACCGTCGCCATTGCGCCCCCGTCAGCACAGCTTTCGACTGATAAGGCAAGCGAGGATTTTTGAAATCAAGCTCCGTATCTAGTTTCCAATATTGGGCATAGAGCGCTAGTAGACGCAGGCGATCGCCCACCGGAGGGTGCGACTCATTCAGCACCAACCAGTTGCGGTAAGGGTTCGTCCAATCCCATTCTACAAAGGGCTGCAACGGTGCCAGCGGATACACACTCCCCAAACTGACGGCCTGTTTGTGCCCCACGGGCGGCAGCAGGTCAAACCCTTCCAGAAGATAGGGCGTTTTGCCTTCGGCTTGCACGACTGCGGCTGTGCCAATTGCATACTTGAGTAAGGCGCGCGTCAAACCATTGGGGTTGCCAGTCAACTCAGCCGCCACACGATCGCTATAGTAGGTGCGTTGCCGCGCTAGCCAGAGCGGAATGTAGCGAAACAAGCGATACACACCATAGGCGAGTGCTGCCACCAAAACGGCCAGATCACGCAATGCCGCATCAAGCCCACGATAGGCTCCGGCGATCGGTTGCGATCGTCTTTGGCGAGCATTGCCACTTAAGTGAGCATTCAGCTTGGCCAGCCAGGGAACTCGATTGGTCTGCGCCATCATCTGCTCAAGCAGCGGCCCAATCTGCCGATTTC
The DNA here is from genome assembly GCA_015296075.1 of Leptolyngbyaceae cyanobacterium M33_DOE_097. GTDB lineage: Bacteria > Cyanobacteriota > Cyanobacteriia > Leptolyngbyales > Leptolyngbyaceae > DSRU01. The sequence continues at coordinate 67,970 of DVDV01000016.1, forward strand.
CCCACTCTGCGGTGAACAAATAAATTGTGTAGGGAACTTGCAGAACCAGCATTGCGAATGACAACAGCGGCACCGTCCGATAGCTGATCTGCCCGACTTCGTTGGCCAACAACGTAATAATCTCGTCTTCTGCGAGTTGGTCTAACAATCCCTGGCTTACAACCGTCCGAGTAAAGCGGGGCAGACAGCCATAGCTCATGATAAAAGGCGCTTGAGTCGGTAACACCCCCAACGCTGGCGTGGGAATCTTGCGCTTGCGGCAGAAACTTTGGAGCGATCGCCCGATTTCAGCCCGTTCACGGCTCAATGCTTGTAAGGGTAAGGGCTGCATGCCATAAACCAACCAGAGCAAACCATCAAGTAGCCAACGCGAAGCAACAAAACCAACTGCCAGCACACTCGTGATTAAAAGCGTCGGACGGTTCGCAATTTCGTAGGAATAGTTTATGAACGGAACCTGAGCCAGTAGAACATTAAAGAGATTGGGAATTTGATAGATCAGCTCTCGCACGATCGCAAAGAGGGCGATCGCCGTGACCAACTGCAGCAAAAATAAACGCGCCCCATTAACTCGCCCAGCCACAAATTCCCATAGCAGCAGTAGAAAAATGACAAACTCAGCAGCGGGGTGCGCCAGGGGCAGGGTTGTAAATCCCAGTGGCACCTCGGTTACGGGAATGATGCGTAGAAACACCCACAAGAGCGCCAGCGCAATCAGTCCCTGAGTTGGGGCTGAAGGTTTTGCTGCCCGCAACGGTTGCCAGCGTTGCGCCCGACCAGCTTGCTTCCACTGGGGCTGGTAGTTGACATCAGGGGTTGCAGTAGAAGCCACCCACTCAGACTCCGCCACTCCTCGCTCGGTCGTCTCTGGCAGCATCACGGCTGAGTTTTGGGCGACGGTTGCAGGAGCATCTACCGGAGTCGTTTGGCCCACTGCTTCAAAGGGGACAAAGCCTGTATTAGCCTCAGTTTCAAAGCCCGACTCAGCGCGATCGCCCGCGATCTCTGGCAGCCATTCGGCGGGATCTCCCTCTAAGGGCACAAACCCCGACTGATCCGACGCAGGAATGTAGGTTGTTGCAACCGGAGTTCCCCCTCCAGCTTGCTGACAGGCTCGCTTCGCGACGCCAGCCTCGGTGCGACGTGCCCATGCTTGCACCTCTGGATCGGGATACTGACCCAATAACTGACATAACTCAAGCGATTTTTGCCATTCACCCTGCCGCGCATAAGCAACAGTTAAACCCATCTGTGCCTTTACATACAGTGGGTGATTGGTCGGCAATGTGGCAGCTTGTTGCAGCAGAGCGATCGCGCGCCCATAATCTCCTTGCTTATAAGCTGCAAGACCCGCTTCTGTATTCGCGATCGCGGCCTGACTTGGGGTAGATGACGACTCGGGAACAGGAGGCATAGATAGAACTCCTGACTGGCTAGTAAAAGACTCTATCAGTGTAGACAACGAAAGCAACTAAATCGCACATTCGATAGATGTTGTCTCATTGCTAACTTTGTATTCTATTTTGAAATGTTTTCTTTGCTACTTGCTCAAGTGCGGTTAGAATAACGAATCTATCATTCTGAAACTTTCAAACAAGTCCCTAAAAGGCTGAAATGGAAGCAATAAAAAGCCTCCTAAAAACATAGGAGGCCAAACTTCTAGCCAATCAAAAAATTCATTCCTTCAAAGCCCAACTTTCATCATTGAGCCATGAATCTTCTGAGTTAATAATGAGACTAACCAACAACCACTGGCAGTTCATCGACTTCGTCTTCAGACAATCGCAAACTGGGAAATAGAAAGTGGTTTTCCTCAACATATTGGGCACCAAATAAACCTTTTTCTGCCCAAAAGTAGCGATCTGTTGTGTGTTCGTTGCGTTTTACCAACAGCAGCGCGGGAGGAAGAATCCCTTCTGAGTGAATGAATTTACGAGCTGCTGTAACTGGCTTGTCTTCACCGCACTCAATACTGTACTGTGGTACAGCCTCTAAAATCCTACGACCTTCCTGCCGACGACGGCTCTTGCGCTTGCGTCTCCTAGCCAAAGCCCAATCCCCCCTTTGCCGATACAAGTGTAATGTTAGCTACAAAATACAGGGCAAGTATATCGGCTTAACGATAAAATTTCAACTTCTTTTAATCCATCGATACAAATGTAAAATTTTGTAAAAGAAATGTTTAATATTCTTCCAGTAAATTTAATTCTACGTTACCTTCCCCTGCTTGCTTAGAGGCATATCACTGGCTCGGCAAGCAGATATTTAGAAAATATGAAGTTTTAAATCCTTTCCTTTCTTGATCTTTTTTCAGATCTTCTGTCCGTTGTTTAGAAGTCAGGAGCGATCGCGCTCGTTTGCATTCCTTTTCTCCCTTTTCGCTAGAATTTTAAGAATTATGGTTTTTGTTAATCTTCAGTCGCTTGCTCCCAAGCTGGTTGTATGTTGATGCCTGCCGATGCTGAATTTGCTGCCCTTTGTCAGGCACAACTGGCACTAGTTGCGCAAGGTTTGGGCGCTTCCCTTGGGGTGGTTTACCTGGCTCAACAACTGTCAGAAAAAGATGAACCACGACTGGTACCGATCGCGTTTTATCCTGAGTCGGGCATTGATTGGGAGCAAATTTTGGCAATGGCGTTGAACCGGGGCCGCACTTCTGCGACATCTTCCCCCCGGTTGCTCTCTGACGCTCGACCCAATGCGATCGAGCAAGACTCAACTTTTGCAGCATCCCTCCCGGCTGAAGAAACAGCTGCCTCTCAAAATCCAGGCTATGGCGGCCTCGTCAACTCAACTCAACAACAAGTTGTCTTGCCATTAATCCACCAGGAAACAGTCTTGGGCTTACTGGTCGTGGGGCGTGATGATCGCCCCTGGGAGCGGTGGGAGCGCAATCAATTGAATCAAATCGCCCACACGATCACCCTGGGTTGTGTGTTAGACCAGCGTTATCAGTGGCTCCACCAAGAACGGCAGCATCACCAGCAGCTCGAAGCCCAGCGCCACGATCGCCTCGACAATCTGTTGCACCAGTTGCGCAACTCGCTCACCGCTTTGCAAACCTTTGGCAAGTTGCTACTCAAACGGCTACTGCCTGGTGATGCTAACCAAGATGTTGCAAATAGTATTCTGCGGGAGGCCACACGCTTAAAAGAGTTGTCACAACAGCTTGAAACTGTCTTGAGTGCAGAGCCAAAGTCTTTGCCAGCGTTGCCACCCGCACTCTGCCCCCCCGATATGCAACCGATGACTGCCGAGCTAATCAATGAGCAACCAGCGGGGTTACTCGCCGGAACGGTGCTTGGGGTTGAGCCTTGCTCAGTTGCAACGATTTTGGAGCCACTGCTGGCATCCGCGATCGCGATCGCCTATGACCGTAACCTGGCGCTTTACCACCGCATTCCTAAAGACATTCCAGCGATTCAAGCCAACCCTCAAGCCCTCCGCGAGGTGATCAACAACCTGCTTGAAAACGCACTGAAATATACGCCGACCGGGGGTTCTATTCTCGTGTCAGCTGTGCCCGTTGAAGCAAAATGGGTCGAAATTCAAGTCAGCGATACGGGACCGGGGATCCCCCCCGCAGATTTACCGCACATTTTTGAGCGTCATTATCGGGGGGTGCAAGCCAACTCTAAAATTCCAGGGACAGGGTTAGGGCTAGCGATCGCAAAAATGTTGATTGAGCAAATGCAGGGTGAAATCATTCTGCAAAGTCCGGCAGACCCAAAAATTTGGGCCGAACTGTTGTCACCCCAACAATTTGCATCGCTACATGGCACCTCGTTAACGGTGCGCTTACCTGTCGCATCAACCGCCTTTCAAGCAAACAACTCCCCAAATTCGTTAAGAATCTAGGGAGAGTCGAACTCACTGCAGAGCAACCCCGCGCACGAATTAGCGAGGAGAAGCCGCAGGAGGAATTACCAAGTCAGAGCTGAGGGTCAGAGCCAGGTTGGTGTCAGGGTTAATCGCAAATAAATCAACGCGCTCACGCCCTAAAAAGACACTAGCTAAAGCACCCACACCCGCACCAATCAAGGTTTCATCAGCTGCGATGTTGCGATCGCCCGTTACACCCGCGATACCAGCGGCAGCACCCGCGCCCACCACTGTACCAATCAGAATGTCACCAGCACTCGCACCTTTGCGGATGGTTTGAGTAGTTGTGACCAGCTCAGACGTTGCACTCATGGGCAGTCGCCGACCGTTGGCATAGACCACTTCTTGAGCGAAGAACTGCGCACCTTGCTTGGTTGTACGAAACTCACCTACGATACTGCTACCAGCAGGAATCAGCACCGTACCGTCAGAGCTGACGATGTTTTGAGCAACTTGCAACGTTGTTGGAAATGGCTTTGGCTCATCTTGATACAACAAGATGCGATCAGTCTGTGAATAGACAGCAGGAATTTGAGTACCAGCTGGAATCCGCACGGTGGGAGTCGCTTGCTGACCCACAATGTAAGGCGAGTTAATCGCAACGGCTTCACCCTGGCTCACCAAGGCCTGATAGATGAAAGCAGCCACTTCTGCCCGTGTTGCAACCCGGTTGGGGCTTAAGATCCGCACGTTGGGGTAGTTGACCACAATGCGTTGCTCAGTTGCAGCAGCAATACTCGTCCGAGCGTAGTTGGGGATCGTGTTGGAGTCTTGAAATGCCAGCAGTACGGTATCGACTGGATTCGTCGCCGCGTACTCTAAACCATTGGCGAGTGACACCAGCACCTGGGCACGAGGAATATTCTCATCAGGGCGAAACTCATTGCCGGGATACCCTGCCATAAATCCAGTGGTGTAGGCATATTGAATCGCTGCTTCAGCCCAGTAGCCAGATGGGACATCAACAAATCGTACACTGTTACGAGTCGAAGGCTTTTCAAATGCCTTACGCAGCATCGCCGCATATTGAGCACGAGTCACTGGCTCTTCAGGACGAAACGTACCATCGGGGAAACCGGCAATCACACCCCGCTGAACTAATTCTTGAATAAAGTTGTTTGCCCAATAATTTGAAGGTACATCAGGGAAAGCGGATTGAGCGTTAACCGGGGCTTGCATCACGATTGGGGCAGCCGCACCACTGACAATACCTAAAGCAACGAAGACAGCCGTGCTTGTTTTTAGAACTGAATAAGACATGAACCGAGTCTCCGAAAGTTTACACTGGTTGTTTCTATCCCTTTTGACTTGCAATCAAGGCAAACTGTTCCAGACTGAAGGGTCTCTCAAAAGATAGATTCTAACCGTTATCAAATCTCCCAAATGCCTTCTAAATGAGCTTTCCATTATTCACTTTGATTTGAATAGGCGATCCAATAGCAAGTGAAAAAGACAGTTTATTTTCTGTCACAAGTAATTGTAACGACGCTATTGAATAATGGAGTTAAATTTTCATCTCAATCTATCTTTAGACGTAATAGGTAATAAGTTAAACACCACTTGAATAGTGATTAACTCGCTTCTATTGCATCAAGTTCGATTTAGAACTAGCTGTCTCTACTTTATTTCTTTCTATTCAAGGTTGGTCTTCTGAAACAACGATCGCAATTTGTTTTTAGCAGCTCAGATTCTTGACTAAATTGACCACCACAATCCTGTGGAGTAAGCAACTCCTCTAACAAAAAAGGGTGAGCGTTTTGCCCACCCCTGATTCGTTATCACGTTGCAATTATTGAGTTGTTAGCACTTCAGATGGCAACCGTTTGAACGAAAGTCGCTCATTTTCGACATCGACAAAGATCGTGTCGCCATCGTGGAACTCGCCTCGCAAAATCGCTTTGGCGATCGCAGTCTCCAACTCCCGCTGAATCGCTCGCTTCAACGGACGGGCACCATACACCGGGTCGTAGCCCACTTCAGCCAGGAAGTCGAGCGCCGGATCCGACAGCTTGAGGCTGATCTTGCGATCGCTGAGGCGGTGAGCCAGTCGTTGCGTCTGCAACTTGACGATTTCGCGCAGTTCGCTCTTTTGCAGGCTGTGGAAGATGATGAACTCATCCACGCGGTTGAGAAACTCAGGTCGAAATTGCGCCCGCATCGCATCGATTACACGACTCCGCATTTCGTCGTAACGCTCATCGTCACCAGCCAGATCCAAAATGAACTGGGAACCGATGTTGCTAGTCATGATGATGATGGTGTTCTTAAAGTCCACCGTATGCCCTTGAGCATCCGTAACGCGCCCATCATCGAGAATTTGCAGCATCACATTGAAGACATCGGGGTGAGCTTTCTCGATTTCATCAAACAGCACCACCGCATAGGGACGCCGCCGAATTGCTTCAGTCAGTTGTCCGCCTTCGTCGTAACCCACATAGCCCGGAGGCGCACCGATCAAGCGAGATACAGCGTGCTTCTCCATGTACTCTGACATATCGATTCGCACCATTGCCTCTTCGGTGTCAAACAAGTAAGCTGCCAGAGCTTTCGCCAGTTCAGTCTTACCCACCCCGGTTGGGCCTAAAAAGATAAAGCTCGCAATCGGACGGTTCGGGTCTGCCAAGCCTGCCCGCGATCGCAAGATGGCATCTGCAACCGCATTCACCGCTTCAGACTGACCAATGACCCGCTTGTGCAACTCATCTTCTAAGTGCAGCAGCTTCTGCATCTCAGACTCAACCAGCTTGCTGATCGGAATCCCCGTCCACTTCGAGATGATTTCGGCAATGTCAGACTCTGTCACCTCTTCCCGCAGCAACGTTTTGCCAGTCTTTTGAGTCTGCTCCAGCTTAGCTTCCGCAGCAGCCAGTTGACGGTTGAGTTCAGTCAGTTTGCCATAGCGCAATTCCGCCGCCCGGTTGAGGTCATAGTCACGCTCGGCTTGCTGAGCCTCAACATTGACGCTTTCGATCTCTTCCTTCAGCTTTTGGATATCAGTAATCACATCCTTTTCAGACTGCCACTGAGCGTTGAGCGAGCTTTGATCCTCCTTGAGGTCAGCCAGCTCTTTCTCTAGCTTTTCGAGTCGATCGCGCGAAATCGCATCGCTTTCCTTCTGTAACGACAGCTTCTCCATCTCAAGCTGCAGAATCTTGCGATCGACCTCATCCAACTCTTCCGGCTTCGAGGTGATCTCCATTTTCAGCTTGGCGGCAGCTTCATCCACCAGGTCAATCGCTTTGTCAGGCAAGAAGCGATCGGTGATATATCGGTTCGATAGCATGGCAGCCGCCACCAGAGCCGCATCCGCGATCTTCACCCCGTGGTGAACTTCATACCGTTCGCGCAGACCCCGCAAGATCGAGATTGTGTCCTCAACGGTGGGCTGGTCAACATAGACCTGCTGGAAACGCCGCTCTAGAGCCGCATCCTTTTCAATGTATTTGCGATACTCATCCAGTGTGGTGGCACCAATACAACGCAACTCGCCACGCGCCAACATCGGCTTCAGCAAGTTACCCGCATCCATTGCGCCCTGAGTCGCCCCGGCACCGACTACGGTGTGAATCTCATCAATAAATAGAATGATGTTGCCACCGGATTCGGTCACTTCTTTAAGAACGGCTTTCAATCGTTCTTCAAATTCACCACGATATTTTGCACCCGCAATCAACGCTCCCATATCCAGAGCGATCAACTTGCGATCCTTTAAGGATTCAGGCACATCACCTTTCACAATTCGCTGGGCTAACCCTTCGGCGATCGCAGTCTTACCAACACCGGGTTCCCCAATCAACACAGGGTTATTCTTCGTTCGCCGGGAGAGGATTTGCACCGTCCGCCGAATTTCATCATCCCGCCCGATCACTGGGTCGAGCTTGCCCTGCCGCGCCATCTCAGTCAGATCGCGCCCATACTTCTCAAGAGATTCGTACTTGCCTTCGGGGTTTTGATCGGTCACCTTCTGACTGCCTCTTACCTGCTGAATGGTTTGCTTGAGTTTTGCTTCATCGAGCTTGAACTCACTGAATAGGGTTTTGCCAATCCGGTCATCGGCAGCATACCCCAAGAGCATATGCTCAACTGAAATAAAATCATCGCCATATTCTTTACGATAGTTTTCAGCTCGATCCAGCAAGGTATCGAGACTGCGACCGACGTAAGCATTCGCATTCCCCGACACCTTTGGCTGGCGACGCATAAAGTCATCAACGCGATCGCGCACTTGCTGCACATTGATGCCTAACTTATTAAAAATACTCGTTGCTAAGCCGTCCTGGTCAATCAACGCCTTTAGCAAATGTTCTGACTCAACATATTGGCTTTGGGCTTGCTTGGCGATATCAACTGAGTTCGCGATCGCCTGGTAAGCCTTCTCTGTAAATTGATTGGGGTTCGTTGGCTGCATCGTGTTTTCCCCCGTTACAACGTGAATAATTACTCTTTCATCCTCAATTTTAAGGAGACAGGAGAAATGTGCGAGATCGGTCTACCCACCTTTCTACAGGAGTATTGCCGAAACATTCAAATTTGATACCTGCAGCTATAAATTTGTACCGAAAGTGGGTGTCAAACGTTGAGAAATCCAGATTAATTTGAAGCTGGAGTGGGTCAATCTGCTGTTAGAGCGATCGCACCCACTCCAAGGCTAAACGCTACTGATCTGGGCGCTACCCAATGGTTGAAACCCCCTCAATTATCCGGTCTGAACTACAACAAAAAGCCATTCTGGTACACGAACGCCTCTGCCAGGTTTATCACTGCCCGATCTCCTACTTTCACAACCTCGACCCCCTCAGCGAACTCGTCTCTGCCTTGCTTTCGCACCGCACCCGCAACGCCGATTCGGGTCGCGCCTTTAAACAACTGCGTGCCTTGTTCCCTACCTGGGAAGCCGTGCTTGATGCCCCCGTCGAGCAAGTCCAGCAGGCGATCGCCCCTTGCACCTGGCCCGAACAAAAAGCCCCCCGCATTCAGCAAGTCTTGCAGCTAATCAGCCAACAGCGTAACGGTGAACTATCGCTCGATTTTCTAGCCGACCTCCCCGTGAGTGAAGCCCGTACCTGGCTAGAAGCCCTCCCTGGTGTTGGCCCCAAAACCAGTGCTGCTGTGATGAGCTTCAGTCTCTTACGCAAACGAGCCTTGCCTGTTGATAGTCACCATCACCGGGTTGCAGTCCGGCTTGGCTTAATTGCCGAAAACGTAGCCGTTAAGCCTGCTCACGCGCTTTTAGAAGCCCAACTGCCCTTAGACTGGAGCGCCCAGCAAGTCTATGACAACCACGAGGTGATGATGTTGCATGGACAGCGTTGCTGTTACTTCCGCAACCCCACGTGCAACCGTTGCGCCGTCCTCGACCTCTGCCCCACCGGCCAAGCTCGTATGGGAAATTTGGAAGAGGTGGGCGATCGCACGTAAACGATACCTTAGGGACTTGCAGATAAATACTGTACCAATACCGCCAATCTGTAAGGGCGAATGGCGATTCGCCCCTACCGCACCGCTGGGATATTATTTCAACGCACTCCCCTTACGTCCTGCGCCGAATCTACAACTAACTATCCCAATCGCTTGAACAAGATCTTAAATACCCTTTTACCCTATTTGACGTAGTAGTCCTTATAGGGGAGTCAGAAATAATGTCTCCAAACCTACGAGAAAAAGTTCATCAAGCTGTTGAGGCTCTCTTGAATGATTTGTCGGTTGATAGCTTTGTGCTATGTGTAACTCGTGATTTTTGGGATAGCTACGATGAGAATGATTTTCTCGATGCCTACAAAGAGGCTGACAAGTATTACCGTGAATCAATTATTTACGTTACAGAAATCCTTGGTTGTAATGGAGCAGTAATAAAACGCAGTGAAAATAATTTTCCAAGCTGGTTGCCTGTGGATGAGGCTTGTTTTTGGTACTTAGACGCACGAACTTTTGTCTTGTACTGGGAGCATGAAGATAAAGAACTGCCTGTTGTTGTGTGGTTATATGCTTTCAATCCAATGTTGAGATCTCATCGGTTATTTAACTATGAGATTGAAGAATGAACCAACGATCGCCCGATTCCTCGGACTAAACACCCCAAGCAGGGTTCTCACAGCGAATGCCTTGAGGCTTGACCTTTTCCAATTTCTTTGTTTGCAGGTTGGCTTTCCACATCTGCTCAAAGGTGGTGTACCACTCGCGATCGCCCCGGCGCAACGCCTGCTTTGACAACACCGGAATCAACGTCGAATCGGCCTTGCCATTGCGGTAGCAAGTCGTGCCACCCAAGACACTGGCTCCACTCGGCAAGGTGACGGCATCAAATACTTGCCAGGTAATGTCGTTAAAGTAGCCATCGGGTCGGCGGATGGCTTTTCTAGACACCGCTTGCTCTAGCCAAAGCACCTGCCGATCGCCCTGCTGGTAAGTTGCGATCGCATAGGGCTTGTCCGCCGCAAGATTGCCAATCAACCCACTACTGAGGGGCTTTAGACCCTTGGGCAAATTGCGATAGACCGGCTGCTGTCCCGGTTCAGAAGTCACTTGATACTTTAGCCCAACTACCGATTGAGCCGTTTGGGCATTCGCCGGAAGCCCTTGCGCTAGCACAACCCCTGTCGCGATCGCGGCTACAACTCTACGCATCGGTTTCACTTTCCTTGCTATCACTGCTTACTCTTAACGGCTACAGCAAAGCAGCAAGCGATTCCAAATTGGCGTTATTTCCAGCCTTGATTAGCCTGCTCTAGCACGTAGGCCGACACGGTTTCAATTTGCTCAGGGGTGAGGCGATCGCGGTAGGCCGACATATTCGCTTTGCCGTTGGTGACAATTTCGGCGATCGCCTCTACGGTGCCATAGCCATTCTTTTCAAGGGTCTTTAGCTTGAGATTTTTGCCACGCCGCACAATGTTGCCACCGTTGATGTGGCATCCAGCACAGTGAATTTCAAAGAGTTTGCTGCCCGCTGGCAGGTCAGCAGCTAACGCCGGAGTTCCGCCGAAACAGAGCAAAATTAAGCAACCGAGTAGAGCGACTTTAAGCCACAGCGGTTGGATGAATTGGGTTGCGCGATCGCCCATTCTAGACAAGAGACTTTTCATACGCTCGATAGGTTTTGTGAATCGTGCCACCCGACGCCTCAATCAACTTGCGAGATGGCTCATTTGTCTCATAGACATAGCCTAATTCGGCCCAGTCATATTTGCCGAGGCTGCCCTGCATCCCAAGATAGATCAGAGCCGGGGAAACCATCTTGCGGCGAAATTCGGGGAGTGAGCAAATCACCAACACTCGCGCCTGATTAATTTTGCGGCGATACCAAAGCAACTTGAGAATGCCGACGAGATCAAGTTTGCCGTTGACGTGTTTTAAGGCGATGTTGTAATCCGGCAATGCCATGAAGAAACCAATCATCTCACCGTTGTACTCGGCGATCGGAAAGATGTCTGGATCAACAATCGTCTTGAGATCCTTCGCCTCTTCGACAAAATCTTCTTCGGTGCGAGGAGTCGCACTCCAATTATTCGCAAACATCTTGCTAAACAAGCGGTAGAGGCTGCGGCAATCTTCTGTGAAGCTTTCGCCCTTGAGATGCACCGGGCGAAACGTCACACCCGACTTACACGCAATGCGGTAGGACTTTTCAAATGTGGCAACAAACGCCGGATCAATGTGCCACTCATAGGCATAGGCATCGATCGCCTTGTGCCAGCCCGCCTGCTCCATAAATTGGAGGTAGTAGGACGGGTTATAGGGCATCATCATCGTCGGTGGGGAATCAAATCCGTCCGCCAAAAACAAGCAGTGGTTGTGGGTAAATAAATCAATCGGCCCCCGCGCCAGCGTCATCCCTTTTTGCTGTAACCAATCACACGCCGCACTGAGTAGCGCATCAGCTACTGCAAAATCATCAACACACTCAAAATAACCAATTAGCCCAACATTCTGGCTCTCTCGCTCAATCAGACGCTGGTTGACGGCTGCGACAACTCGCCCAACCGCCTGTTCCTTACCCCCATTTGCCCCTGATCGATAGGCCAAAAAGCCTTGCAGCTCTCCGTACTGCCGAAACGGATGGGTCGGTGCTAGTTGCTTGGCAATACTGCTCCGCAAAGGCGGCACCCAGTTCGGATCATTTTGATAAACCCGTGATGGTACATCTAAAAATTCCTTCCATTGAGCATCCGTTGTGATGGGCACTACTTGAACAGGAGCCACCGATGGATTGTGTAATGCCGAGTTTGTTTGAGTCACAGCCAAGCAAGCTCCGTTTATGAAAGGCTAATTTTACGGGAAACTATAGCAGGAAAGAGAAAGGTGATAAACATTAGGGGCAATTTTTCTATAATCGGCAAAACATCTGAGCGCAGCGAGTTGCGCTGTCTGCCCAGGTATACCAAACGCGTAAATTTTGATTACCCCTAATTGAGTGAGTTATACCAATTCTCTAAATCCCATTTACAGATCCTCGTAGGGGCGGTTCGCGTTCGTGTAGCGTTTCCGAAGGAAATACCGCCCTTACAGATAATCATCTGTAGCCGAGTTTTGAAGAATTGGTATTAGGGGTAGCGCATCCGAATTTGGGTTTGCAGCCCTGAACCCGCCAACAACAAGACCGAATCACCAAACGAAGGAGCCTTGTTTGTCACATTCGGGTTTTGTGAAAAGCCGTAGCCTTCCAACGGGATGCCCGCCGTATCGCGATCGAACTTGTTGTTCCCGTTAGCGTCGTGGTACACCGCAACGGCGTAACTTCCCGATTTGAGATTGGGAAAGTTAAAGCTCATGCTATTGCCTGTGATTTTGGTGCATTGTCGCTTGACGGCTCCCACATCCCCATTCGGAAAACCCTGAGCACTCGAAAAAATCTTGAGGCACAACTTGCCCTTGTTGCCCCGAATGCTATTGACTGTTACGCCTAAATCAGTCTGAAGCTGAGCTTGAGCTTGAGGCGTCAGCGCACAACCTGACAACATCGCCAGGGATAACCCAAGCAAGGCAACGGGCTTGCCAAGCTTACTGAACATCGATCGCAAATTGTTATGAATATGCACCATTGCTTTCAAACACAAGAGTTTCTGGCTAGATTAAACGTCGTTAAATGAGCGAAGAAAGTTTCTTCTGCTGGCAACTTTATCAGGGAAGCCTAATTAATTGGTATCCGCTTCAGTGGCAGTCGGCGAATTCACCAGGGCGATCGCGATCGCATCCACCAACCGACTCACGGGGATCACCTCCAAACCCAGATCGGGCAGCACTTGACCCTTCGGCACGATCGCCCGTTGAAAGCCCAATTTAGCCGCTTCTTTGAGTCGCATTTCGAGTTGTGAAACCGGGCGCACCTGCCCACTCAAGCTCAACTCACCAATCACAACCATGCGGGGATCCACCATGCGATCGCGGAAGCTGGCAACCACCGCTACCGCTACTCCCAAATCCGCTGCTGGCTCACCCACGCTCAAGCCCCCCGAAGCGGCGACATAGGCATCGAGCTTTGAGAGGGGGATACCGACCCGCTTCTCTAGCACCGCCAAGATTTGCAGCAGCCGGTTGTACTCAATCCCGGTTGTAGAGCGGCGCGGTGAGGCATAACTAGTTGGGCTGACCAGCGCCTGCAACTCGGCAAGAATGGGGCGAGTCCCTTCGCAGGCAACAATTGTGGCGCTACCAGGGGCAAACTCATCCCGGTTGCCTAAAAATAGCTCCGAGGGATTTGGGACTTCGCGCAAACCCAAGTCTGCCATCTCAAATACACCGATTTCGTGGGTTGCACCAAACCGATTTTTCACCGATCGCAGCAGTCGGTGGCTGGCAAAGCGATCGCCCTCAAAGTAAAGCACCGTATCCACCAAATGCTCCAGCACTTTTGGCCCTGCGATCGCGCCTTCCTTTGTCACGTGCCCAACAATAAACAACGTAATATTCTGCCGTTTCGCCAGTTGCATCAACACCGACGTACATTCCCGCACCTGCGCCACCGACCCCGGAGCCGAAGTCAACGCCGAGAAATATAACGCTTGAATACTATCAATCACCGCAACTTGCGGTTGCAGCGACTCCAGTTCTGCCAAGATGGTATCTAGATCAATTTCAGGCAACAAATATAGTTCTGGCAGGGATGAACCATATTTCTCTGAATCTTCAGGTTTACTTTTTTGCGTTTTTTCTTGCTGTTGTTGGCCTTGTTTGTTTTGCTCTCCAATCCCTAATCGAGAGGCCCGCAACTTTACCTGTTGTGCCGACTCTTCAGCACAGACGTACAGCACGCGATACCCTCTAGCAAGTTGATGCGCCATCTGCAACAACAGAGTCGATTTACCAATCCCCGGATCGCCACCAATCAGCACTAAGGAACCGGGCACAATACCACCACCCAGCACCCGATCTAACTCGTCATAGCCTGACTCAAATCGAACTTGAGGATGGTCGGCAATCTCGGCCAATGTTAATGCGGTTTTCGCTTGTGGAGCCACGGTTGCAACTCGCGATCGCGAGGAAGACCGAGCCACTCCAGCGCGCACCACATTAGGAGTTACAGAAGTTAATAGTTGTTCTTCTAGAGAATTCCAAGCGTTACAAGCGGTACACTTACCAAAGTATTGGGAAAACTCAGCCCCACATTGGTTGCAAACGTAATGGGTTCGCTGTTTTGGCATTGTTAATTCAACAAAATCAATCAGGTAAGAAACGCGTCAAAGCTCAACAGTCAGCTTTAAAAAATTGTGATCCCCAATAAAACTTAAAAAAACCAGGAAAGGTGACTCAAACCAATTTTCAGGGGGCTAAATAGATAGAAACTGGACTAATATTTTAATGTTAGGGTACAGAAATTAACCATTTAAAGAGCTAACTTAAAAGGAGTCTCGTCAAATTGGAAAATCATAAAGAAAAAATCTTGGTAGTAGATGATGAGGCCAGCATTCGACGCATCTTAGAAACCCGCCTCTCAATGATTGGATATGATGTAGTCACAGCGGCAGACGGTGAAGAAGCCCTTGAGACATTTCGTAACGCACATCCTGATCTAGTTGTGCTAGATGTCATGATGCCTAAATTAGATGGATATGGAGTCTGTCAAGAACTTCGTAAAGAATCAGACGTTCCTATTATTATGCTAACGGCATTAGGAGATGTTGCGGATCGCATTACCGGCTTAGAATTAGGCGCTGACGATTATGTTGTGAAGCCTTTTTCTCCTAAAGAATTAGAAGCCCGCATTCGCTCGGTTTTACGCCGCGTTGAGAAGACTGGCACCTCTGGAATTCCCAGTTCCGGTGTGATTCAAATCAACACCATTCGAATTGATACCAACAAGCGCCAGGTCTACAAAGGTGACGAGCGCATTCGCCTGACCGGGATGGAGTTTAGTTTGCTTGAGTTGTTGGTCAGCCGCTCCGGTGAAGCCTTCTCGCGTTCTGAGATTTTGCAAGAAGTTTGGGGCTACACGCCTGAACGCCACGTTGATACACGCGTTGTAGACGTTCATATCTCTCGGTTACGCGCCAAGTTAGAAGAAGACCCCAGTAACCCAGAGCTAATCTTGACGGCCAGAGGCACTGGCTATCTGTTTCAACGCATTGTTGAGCCAGGTGAAGAGTAACACCGCTTAAGATTGACTGCATCAGGGTAGATGCTGCCCTAAAAGGGCTTGACTCACTGCGATCGCTCACTGAGCTGAGCCGCTTTTGTTGAGCCAAGTTTCACCAGTTGCCCCTTTGTCAGTAGCTCTACCTGCATCAACTCTTATAAATTGCTCCTCCTCACAGTGTTGCCTGATCTAATCGCTACGATAGGATCGGTACGTTGCTTATGCTGTGCAACTGGTTCTTTTTTGACCCCAAGCTCATGCAAATTTATCTTGATTACAGTGCCACAACGCCTCCCTGTTCAGAGGCGATCGCGGCAATGCAGTCCGTTTTAACTGAAGAGTGGGGCAATCCCTCGAGTATTCATGTTTGGGGACAGCGAGCCGCAATTGTGCTTGAGCGGGCGCGGGTTCAGGTTGCGCGGTTGCTAAACGCTCCGCCAGAGGCAATTGCCTTCACTTCAGGTGGCACCGAAGCCAACAATAGTGTGATTTTGGGTGTTGCACGGCAATACTCAACGCCTCAACATATCATCATCTCTTCAGTCGAACATTCTGCTGTTACGCGTCCGGCTGAGCTGCTGGAGCAATGGGGCTGGGAAGTCACACGGTTGCCTGTTGATCGCGGCGGGCGTGTTTCTCCAACGGACTTTGAGCAAGCATTTCGACCTAATACAGTCCTCGCCTCGATCATCTACGGGCAAAGCGAAATTGGTTCGTTACAGCCAATTGAGAGCTTAGTGGCGATCGCGCATCAGCACGGTATCTTGTTTCACACTGATGCCGTGCAGGTCGCCGGACGAATTCCTCTTGATGTCCAAAAAGTGCCAGTCGATTTCCTCTCCCTTTCTAGCCACAAACTCTACGGTCCCCAAGGGGCAGGGGCGCTTTATCTGCGTCCGGGGCGGTCGCTAGTTCCCCTACTGGGTGGAGGTGGGCAAGAAATGGGATTGCGCTCTGGGACTCAACCCCTGCCTGCGATCGCAGGTTTTGGCGCTGCCGCCGAACGGGCTTTTTACGAGCTACCGACAGAAACACCGCGCTTAATTGGCCTGCGCGATCGCTTGTTTGATTTGCTGGCTGATGTGCCGGAGTTGTTACCGACGGGCGATCGTCTACATCGTCTGCCCCACCACGTCAGCTTTTGCTTACCAACTGCTGATGGCATTCAGGTCAACGGCAAGCAATTAGTGCGTCAAATGAATTTGGCTGGAATTGGGATTAGCTCCGGATCTGCCTGTAGTAGCGGGACTTTGAACCCTAGCCCCATTCTTTTAGCGATGGGCTTTTCGGATCAAGAAGCCCGGACTGGCATTCGGCTGACGCTGGGACGACAGACCGACCTCGCCGATGTCGAGTGGACGGCAATGGTTCTCAAGCAAATCCTCAGACGAATGCTGCCCCAGCGAGTGTTACTCGGTGTTCAGTAGCGTCCAACGCCGATTGGCTAATTTCACCAAATACTTGGGAACAAGAATTTAACCAATCCGCAAACCATACAGTCGAGTTAGCAGACCTACCTGCACCTTGCAATAGATTTACTGGGCAAAACCTGTCCTTACCCGACATTGACTTATTTAATCCATCATCTTTGGCAGTGCAAAATGGGTTGACGCAGAGAATATTGTTTCAACTGACTTTATCGCTTTGTGTGAGTCCCAAGCCTTGCCTCAATCATTCCCCTTTAAAGACTGATAGAGAGATCAGGCAATGCGAACTGCTAGGTCAGCCCAGTCTCTCTGTCGAATTGTATTGAAAACAGGCAGGCAGAAGTTTACCCTTTTTGGGCTTCTGCAGATGGCACAAGGCGCTTACGCAGCGAGTCTGAGCGGCGCTTGGCAGTGTCATTTTGCGGTTCGATCGCCAGTGCTTGATCGTACATTTCTAAAGCTTGGGCAGTCAGTTGCTTACGCTCGTAGGCGTGCCCCAAATTATTCAGCGCAGTCACATACTTGGGGTCAAGTTTAACGGCATCTTTATACTGACGAATCGCCAGGTCATACTGCTCTTGGGCAAAGTAAGCAAAACCTAGAGCGTTATAAACAACAGCCGCTTCAGATTCGGGTAAATCATCTGCCTTTAGGGCTTTTTGCAGCGCATTGACCGACTGGGCGAAGAGTTTTTTATCGAGATAAATGCTGCCCAGCTCATAATATTCTTGAGCCGTTCCTTTCTCTTTAGCCAGCTTATTTTGTAGGCGTGTGAGCGCACTTTCGGTACGACGCGTTTTCAAAATCTGACGAAAAATAACGATCGCTGCGATCGCCAACAACCCTAACAGTAAAGAGATGTATAAAACCGGAAATGAATTTTCCATAGTTATAAAAGCCGATAACCTAAATCAACGAGTCAAAGCCTACCTTCCAAAGGATATCCTAAGTCTTCTGTAGGCATCTTGCGAACGTTAGACGCAAGAAGTTTGATCGCCAACCAATCCGCTCAAAATTTTGAATGACTTACGGGTTGCGGTTGGGTTCAAGTTGCAGTTGTTTTTGCCAGGGCAATCCCCACTGGGTGGCTTGCTCTTCTAACCAGCCTTCCACATGCCATTGCTCAATCAATTGGTTGACCTGGCGGCGTAACGGGTCATGCGCTACCCCTTTTGGAAACACGATCGCCAACGGCTCAATCGAGATCAGCGGTGATAACACCTGATACTCGGGAAACTCTTTGACCCAACCTGTCAAGACACTGGCATCGGCGGCAAAAGCGTCTGCCTGCCCTTGATCCAGGACTTGTTTAGCCGCTTGGTAGGACGAAACCGCTACTAACTGCGCTTGCGGCAAGCGATCTCGCACAATAGCGAGCGTGTTGGATCCATTTAAAACCACAATTCGCCGCCGAGCCGCATCCCACGTACGCCGAAGAGAGGCATCTTTTGTTACCAGTGCAGTGCCATCGAGATAATAGGGGACACTGAATACCACCACTCGCGATCGCATTTCGGTTGCTGTCACACGGGCGATCGCCATATCGGCTTCCCCATTCAACACAGCGGTCAGTCGGTTCTGATTTGAAACAGGAATCAACTCTAAAGCATCAGGATTGTGCGATAGTTGACGCGCTAAACGTCTGGCAATCTCAATTTCAAACCCTTGCAACGAACCATCAGCCGCTCGAAAGCCTAAAGGCTGCAAATTGTCTTTTACTGCAATTCGCAACTTTTGAGTTTGCATTGAAGCTTGAGCTGCCGTGACACGCAAAAGTGGGGGCAAACTTACAATTGCCCCCACCCAACCAAAGCTAACGAACAAACCTATTAGCGCGGGTAAAACCTTTGCCATTCAGCTACTTATTTTGAGGCACATCTTATTTTGTTGCACGTCCGGCCAACTCAACAACCTTGCCAAACCCAGCAGGGTCTAGGATTGCCATCTGAGCCAGCATCTTACGATTAATTTGAATGTCTGCCTTCTTTAAATTGCCAATCAACTGGCTGTAGCTCATCCCATGCAGGCGAGCAGCCGCATTGATTCGAGTGATCCAGAGGCGACGAAAATCGCGCTTACGCTTACGACGGTCTGCATAGGCATACCGCAGCGCTTTCATCACCTGCTGGTTAGCAGCGCGAAACAGGCGGGAGTGAGAACCACGAAAACCTTTCGCCAACTTAAGAATTTTTTTCCGACGCTTACGCGCCACATTTCCACGTTTTACCCGTGCCATTTGGTTGTGCTCTCTTAACTTAAAAAACTAAAAACAACAGGCTAATCACCAAACTTGCAAGTTACAAATAAGGCAGCATCGCACGCACATTCGCTTCGTCACGCTCGTGAACCAAGCCCATCCGCTTGAGGCGACGAATGCGAGATGCACCCTTATGCTCTAGCAAGTGATTTCGGTGAGTTTTGCGGCGGGCAATCTTGCCAGAACCGGTCGCTTTAAACCGTTTCGCTGCACCTTTGCGGCTCTTGAGCTTAGGCATATAGAAACATCAAAAATCAACACAGTCTACAATCTTAAAGGAAGAGTGCATTTATCTGCAAGACCTTTTTTGAAGTTGCTCCCCGCTCTCATGCAACGCATTTGAGAAATTGAGTTAAACTTGTGTTGTGCGCCTGCCAAAGGCAGCGGCACAGATGTGAGAAAGCTATCACTTCAAAAGAGAGGTGGGTGCCGACCCACTTTTTTTATTTTTTGTTGCTTCGACTTTGTTGAGTAGTGTCAGATGACTCATCCGCTCGTTCCCCAAATCATGGATCTTGCCGCTCCGGTTGCTGAAGAACTGGGGTTGGAAGTCGTTGGTGCCGTCTTTCACACCAATCAAAATCCACCGGTTTTGCGAGTCGATATTCGGAACCCCCAACAAGATACAGGTTTAGACGACTGTGAGCGCATGAGCCGCGCATTAGAGGCAGCCTTAGATGCTGAAGAAGTGATCCCCGATGCGTATGTACTTGAAGTTTCTAGCCCTGGTATTTCGCGCCAACTAACCACCGATCGCGAGTTTAATTCCTTTAAAGGTTTCTCAGTGTTGGTGCAGTTAAAAGAACCTGTTTCAGGGCAGCAAGAATGGCTAGGGCAATTAATTGGGCGAGACGAAACGGCTGTACGGCTGAGTCAAAAGGGGCGGGCGATCGCACTCCCCCGCGAGCTAGTTGCCAAGGTGCAGCTCCACGAAAAGCGATAAAACAGCACTGAGGCACTCATCCACCGATATTTAGATACCTCACACAAGGGAGTTGAAAGAATATATGTCAATGGTCACTCTTCCCGGATTGCGGGACATGATCGACAACATTAGTCGTGAACGTAATTTGCCCAAATCGGCGGTTCAGGCCGCGCTCCGCGAAGCTCTACTCAAAGGTTATGAACGCTATCGTCGAACGCAACGCCTGGAGGGGCACTTTGACGAAGAATATTTCTTAAACTTTGAAGTCGAGCTTGACATCGAAGAAGAGGGCTTTCGAGTTCTGGCTTCCAAAACTATCGTGGAAGAAGTGACCAACCCCGACCATGAAATTGCGCTCCGCGAGGTGCAAGAAGTGGCGGCCGAAGCCCAACCTGGTGATACGGTCGTTTTGGATGTCACCCCTGACCAAGGCGAGTTTGGTCGGATGGCAGCGATTCAAACGAAGCAGGTTTTGGCTCAAAAACTGCGGGATCAGCAACGCAAGATTATTCAAGAAGAGTTTCAAGATTTAGAAGGAACTGTCTTGCAGGCACGCGTTCTCCGGTTTGAGCGGCAATCCGTCATCATGGCGATCAGCAGTGGATTTGGCAACCCTGAAGTCGAAGCAGAGTTGCCTAAAAAAGAGCAATTGCCCAACGATAAATATCGTTCAAACGCGACTTACAAGGTTTACCTGAAGCGTGTTTTAGAAGGCTCACACCGCGGCCCTCAGTTAATTGTCTCACGTGCCGATGCTGGTTTGGTCGTTTATCTGTTTGCAAACGAAGTACCCGAAATTGAAGATGAGGTCGTGCGAATTGTGGCGGTTGCCCGCGAGGCAAATCCACCGTCGCGCCAAGTTGGGCCTCGCACCAAGATCGCCGTTGACACCTTAGAGCGGGATGTGGATCCAGTAGGGGCTTGCATTGGCGCTCGTGGTTCTCGAATTCAAGCGGTTGTGAATGAGCTACAAGGCGAAAAGATTGACGTGATTCGCTGGTCGCCCGACCCTGCCACCTACATTTCCAATGCGCTCAGCCCGGCGCGGGTTGATGAAGTGCGCTTAGTAGATCCCGAAGAACGGCAAGCGCATGTTCTCGTATCCGAAGACCAGCTAAGTCTGGCGATCGGTAAAGAAGGGCAAAACGTTCGGTTAGCGGCGCGGCTAACAGGTTGGAAGATTGACATTAAAGATTCTGCCAAGTATGACTACGCTGCAGAAGACCAAAAAATCGCTGACATTATTGAGCAGCGTCGGCAAGCTCAACAAGAAGAGCTAGAAGCGGAGAACGAAGAAGACTTTGACTTTGAAGACGAAGAATTCACCGAAGAAGAGGAGCTAGAAACGGCGGCAGTAGACTCATCTGCTGAGCAAGACCTTGACGACGAAATTGAAGCCAACGAAAGCGAGGCCGATGAAATAGACGAGGATGAAATAGATGAGGATGAAATAGACGAGGACTACAAGGCAGATGGCTCTGGAACGGCTTCATCAGCGGCTTTCGAGCGGCCCTAGGCAGTTGCGATCGCTCAGGCTATGATGAAACCAAACTATCGGCGCTGTGTGAGTTGCCGTAAAGTTGGTCCAAAAAGTGAGTTTTGGCGACTTGTGCGGCAGCATCCCAGCCATACCATTCAGTTGGATGAGGGGATGGGCCGCTCAGTCTATCTCTGCCCCCAGGCAGAATGTTTAAAGGCGGCTCAACGCAAAGATCGGTTAGGGCGATCGCTCAAAACCAGCGTGCCTCAAGCAATCTACGAGCGTCTATGGCAACGGTTGGCAACAGTTGAAAACCCAAAATCCAGCCTCACTTAAGCAGTCGTAAGACAACGTGACATCTAGCACCGTTTGAATTCGGTAAGATAAAGTAAGAGAAACAGCTAATCGCCAAGTCTCGTACCAACCCCTTTGCATTTACCTTTTTCTTGCGCCCGTGTTGATTGCCTGACTTGTGCTTTTCCCAGCATCGTTATTGGTATTTGGCCTGTTACCTCCCAATATCAGTAGCAGTCATTCATCTTTTTCAGCAAGATGCATTGAAAGTGCAAGGTTGGTTGGATCCCCAACAGAATAAGGAGTATCTTGGTTGAGGTACGTTGACTGACGAGACACAAATTCTCTCGTCATCACGGTTGACAAATGGTTAAGCCAGCTAACCTTGAAAACTTCTAATCGGTATCTTTAAATTTGCGACCGTTGGATCAAGGCAGCAAGCTGAAATTTGTGCAAAATTAGAGAAGGCGGAGGTTTTCTTCAGCGATGGTAAGACAAAACACATCAATGGCTTGACAAGCCTTCCCTTGCTAAGCAGTATGAAGGTTCGACGATTCTCGAAGTAGAGTGGTTTGGATTGATTAACGTTTAGTCAGTAGTGGCAGGTAACTATGTGAAACAGTAGGTTTAGGGAGAGAGGAAGACTGGATGAGTGGTGGCAAAGTCAGAATTTACGATCTTTCACGGGAATTAAATTTGGACAATCGAGACATTCTTGCAATTTGTGAACAACAGAATATTGCCGTTAAGAGTCATAGCAGCACAATTACTGACTCTGAAGCGGAGCGCATTCGTGCAGCAATCCATGACAAACAATCAAACTCTTCAGCTTCCCTGAAACCTGCTCAAAGCCGAGTCAATGTTGCAAGCGGTGATGCTGGAAAAAGAAACGCTCAAGCGGCTCAAAAGAAACAGCAAATCCTAGAGGTTCGCACAACGAAGCCGATCGTCCGGCAGCCTGCAACGCCTCAGCCGCCTGCACCAGTGCCGCCCCAAGAGGCACCTGAGACAGCGGCAGCTCGTCTGAACCCGCCACCGCCACCCGTTCCTAAGAAACCTGTGGCACCTGCTCGTGATCATGCACCAGCGCCCGTGGCTCCAACAGCAAACGCCAGTGATGCACCACCCGTTCCGACTGAACCAGTTAGCAACGGTGCGGCGTTACCCGAAACCCCACCCGATGCACCTGCGGAAGAGTTAGTGCGACCAACACCCACAGCTCCAGTTGAGGTTAGCAAGCCTGCTAAATTGGTGAAGCCTCCGGTCAAGCCTGTGGCTCCGGTGGCGAGCGCACCTGCGACACCCCCACCCAGTAAGCCCAGCTTAACGAAACCGCCTATCCTCAAAAAGCCTTCAGAGGTGACAGGCGAAAGGTTAGAGACACGCAATCGGCCCGAAAGGCCCAGTGCGCCTGTTAAACCTTCGGACAATCGACCAACTCCACGTCCACAGACCATTGTTGAGTTGCGCCGTCCAAATAAGATTGCGCCGCCTGAACCTGAAGTGGCAGCTGGAGCAGACGAAGAAACCGTCGAGGTCGAACTCAAGGCCCGGCCTAAGCGGCTGAAGCCGATCGCCCCGGTCGAAGCAGCAGCGGCCACTGAAACCGTGCAACTGCATCGTCCGACCCTGCCTCGCTCGAAGAAGAAGGGACGCGACGATGAAGAGGAAGAGACGCAAGATTTCCCCGAAAAGGTAGCCAAGCTTGGCGTCAAAGGCAAGCGGCGGGTGCCTAATGTAGATGATGAGGACGAAGATTTCGAGATTTATCTGGAAGATGATGATCTCGATGAGGATGAGACCGACGAGGATGAGGAAGATGCGCCCACCTCAATGGATCTGTCCCTTGCACGTCCACCCAAACCGAAATCAACGCGCCCCATTCAGGCCAAACCTGTAGCGTTAGCTCCAAAGGCGAAGCGTGCATCGTCCTCGTCTCGAGATCGACGCGATCGGCGGGAGCAAGACAACAAGCCGCAAAAGCCCGAATTTATTACGCTCACTCGCGGCGTTACGGTACAGGAGTTGGCTGGTATGCTAGCAACGCCTGAGACTGAGATTATCAAGACCCTCTTTATGGAGGGGATTATGGCGACCGTGACTCAGACTCTTGATATTGAGACGGCGACTAGGGTCGCAGAAAAGTTTGAGGTCTTGGTTGAAACGGGCGAGAAAGAGTCTGCGGCTCGTAAGATCACCGAAATGTTGGATGATGCTGATCTCGATAATCTTCAGCGTCGTCCGCCAGTTGTCACCATCATGGGTCACGTTGACCATGGTAAGACCACTCTGCTGGACTCGATTCGTAACGCGAAGGTCGCGCAAGGTGAAGCCGGGGGAATCACCCAGCACATCGGTGCGTACCACGTTGATGTACCGCACAACGGCGACACTCAACAGATCGTCTTCTTAGACACACCCGGTCACGAAGCCTTCACGGCAATGCGGGCACGGGGTGCGCGTGTGACGGATATTGCGATTCTGGTTGTGGCCGCCGATGACGGTGTCCGTCCACAAACGATTGAGGCAATCAGTCACGCAAAAGCGGCTGAAGTACCAATTGTGGTCGCAATTAACAAGATCGATAAGGAAGAAGCCCAGCCCGATCGCGTGAAGCAGGAAATGACCGAGTTTGGTCTGGTTCCTGAAGAGTGGGGCGGTGAAACTATCATGGTGCCTGTCAGCGCCATCAAGGGCGAAAACCTGGATACGCTACTTGAAATGATTCTGCTGGTGGCAGAGGTTGAAGACCTGTATGCCAACCCGGATCGGCGAGCCAAAGGTACGGTGATTGAAGCGCACCTCGACAAAGCGAAAGGTCCGGTTGCCACCTTCCTGGTGCAAAACGGAACCCTAAAAGTTGGCGACATTCTAGTAGCTGGCTCGGTCATGGGTAAAGTGCGGGCATTGATGGACGATCGCGGTAATCGCGTCAAACAGGCGACACCTTCCTTTGCCGTCGAGGTATTAGGTCTGAGCGATGTACCTGCTGCCGGGGATGAGTTCCAGGTCTATGGTGATGAGAAAGAAGCACGGGCGATCGCGACAGCACGAGCGGACGAACAACGTCAATCGCGCCTGTTACAAGCTCTGTCTTCTCGTCGGGTCAGCCTGGGCACCCTTTCGGCTCGCGCTCAAGAGGGCGATTTGAAAGAACTCAACCTTGTACTTAAGGCCGACGTACAGGGTTCGGTCGAAGCGATCTTGGGTTCACTCAAGCAACTGCCTCAAAGCGAGGTGCAAGTGCGGGTTCTATTTGCGGCTCCGGGTGAAATCTCTGAGACGGATGTGGATCTGGCAGCTGCGAGTGATGCCGTTATCATTGGCTTCAACACGACATTGGCACCTGGTGCGCGACAAGCAGCGGATCGGTTGGGCGTAGATGTGCGTGACTACACCATTATCTACAACCTGCTGGATGAGATTCGGGCGGCGATGGAAGGTCTGCTTGAACCTGAGCTGGTTGAAGAAGCGTTGGGTCAGGTCGAAGTACGGGCGGTCTTCCCGGTGGGCAAAGGCTCGGTTGCGGGCTGTTACGTACAGTCGGGTAAGATCATTCGGAACTCTCGGATCCGTGTTCACCGTGGTAAAGAGAAGGTCTTTGAGGGTAATCTCGATTCCTTAAAGCGGATGAAGGATGACGTGAAAGAGGTCAACTCTGGCTATGAGTGCGGTATTGGGGTCGATAACTTCAACGCCTGGGTTGAAGGCGACATCATCGAAGTCTACCGGATGATTGAAAAGCGCCGGACTCTATCTAACAAGTAACATCTTCTAGATAGCTATTAAAAATCCCCGGATTTCTAAAGAGTCCGGGGATTTTTTGTGACTAGACAGCATTAAAACTTAGGTTCAAAATCCCCACTTCGGATTTCACGCACTTCTCCTTGCGCATCAACTAAAAACTTTCTTGTATCAGTCCATATTCCTAAATAGCCTTTCGAGCGTAATCATGCCCAATCTCCACAGAGTCGGCATTTGACTTGAGAATAACAGGGTCTTTAAAGACTACCAATCGTGTGCCATCCCTCACATCAATACTGTCAGGAGAGCCGCCATAAATCCTGTATAGCTTGTTGTGCTCATCCCAAACGGTAGCTAGATTCTTCTGATAATCAAACAAAATCTTAGTTCTTGAGTAATTAACTTTCCCCTTAATTAGGGTGAGCAAATTTAAATCTGAGTAACCCAAAACAGACCCAAGCACGAGCAAGAGCTGTGTTCCGGCGTAGAACAAAAAAATCCATTTAGCAAAGCACAAGGTAAGGGATCGTCTTGAGCGCATTGATTGAACCTACCGTATAGGATCCAAAACCTGAAATCAAACTTATAACTGCTGCGCCTAGCCACACAGAGGTAACGCAAGCAGTAAAGCTATCCCTTTGATTCAGTTTTCCCTGATAGATCTCCGAATTCTTGAAGAATTTGGAGATCTGCCGCAAGCGATTTGTGAAGCTTCATCCATCCAGGCGTTCTGCCAACTCCAACCAACGCTCTGTCGCCGTATCGATCGCCTGCAATAGTTCGGCTAAGCGCTCAGTGAGTTGTTGCATCTCAGTAAAGTCGCTGGACGGGTTGTTATAGAGCTGTTTTTCGAGTGCTTCTTTCTCCGCCTCAAACTGAGGAATTTGAGCTTCTAACTGCTCATACTCCTTCTTTTCCTTAAAGGACAGCTTTTTAGAGGCTTGAGGTTTCGATTTTTGCGGTTGACTCTTTGGCGTAGGCTCCTGCTTCTTGGCCTCCGCTTGCTGACGTTTGTCGGCTTCCGCCTGGTCTTGGTCTTCCGCCTCGCGGTAATCGAGATAGACCGAGTAGTTGCCAGGATATTGCCGCACCGTTCCCCCCGGTTCCAGGGCAAAGATAGTATCCACCGTGCGATCGAGAAAATAGCGATCGTGGGAAACCACAATCACGCAGCCATTAAAGTCTTCTAAGTATTCTTCAAGCACCCCCAGCGTTTGAACATCCAGATCGTTGGTCGGTTCGTCCAGAATCAAGACATTTGGGGCAGCCATCAGCACTTGCAGCAGAAAGAGGCGTCGTTTTTCACCCCCAGAAAGTTTGTGAATCGGGGCATACTGCTGATTTGGCGGAAACAGAAACCGCTCCAGCATTTGTGAGGCCGTGATCACGCTGCCATCGGCTGTTTTTACCAGTTCAGCTACCTCTTTAAGGTAATCAATCACCCGCTGATTTTGATTTTGCAGCATGTCCTCCGAGTGCTGGTCAAAGTAGCCAATATGAATGGTTGAGCCAATTTCAACCGTTCCCGCATCCGGTTCAACCCGCCCCGTAATAATATTCATCAGCGTAGACTTACCTGCACCATTACCGCCAATGATGCCAACCCGATCTTCGGGACTAAAGGTATAGCTAAAGTCTTGAATCAACGTGCGATCGCCAAAGGCCTTAGAGATGTGGTTTAACTCAATCACCTTCTTACCTATGCGTCGCCCAGCGGTAGCAATTTCAACTTTGCCCTGCACCTGCTTAAATTCCTGGTCTTGCATCGCGTGAACCCGATCGATCCGCGCTTTTTGCTTCGTGCTGCGGGCTTTCGGGCCTCGCTTCAGCCACTCCAACTCACGGCGCAACACCCCTGCATGTTTCCGTTGCGAACTAGCCGCCGACTCTTCTGCCTCCGATTTTTTCTCTAAGTAATACGAATAGTTGCCGCTATAGGTGTAGAGATCGCCGCGATCAATTTCGAGAATGCCAGTTGTAACCTGATCCAGAAAGTAGCGATCGTGGGTGATTAGCAGTAACGCCCCCCGGTAACGACTCAGGTAAGTTTGCAACCACTCCACCGATAGCGCATCCAGATGGTTAGTTGGCTCATCCATCAGCAGCACATCGGGTTCTGACAACAGAGCCGTCGCGATCGCGATGCGCTTACGATAACCACCCGATAAGGTCGCAATCTGTGCATCAAAATCCTGGATCCCCAGCCGACTTAAGATCACTTTGGCATCGGTTTCTAACTCCCAGGCACCGATCGCGTCCATCCGGTGTGACACCTCTGAGAGCTTTGCCATTAAAACATCAGTATCCCCCTGAGCGTGAGCGAGCTGGTTTGAGATCGTTTCATACTCCTGCACCAGTTTCATCTTTTCGCCACTATCGGCAAAAATTTGCTCTAATACCGTGCGGTTTTCATCCAAGTCGGGCTGTTGCGGCAAGTAAACGACCTTGGCACTAGAGTTCACCCAGAGTTCGCCACTATCAGCCGACTCTAACCCAGCAATGATTTTGAGCAAGGTTGATTTACCCGACCCGTTTGTGCCGATTAAACCGACTTTATCGCCTTCTTCTAGGCTGAAGTTGGCGTCTCGCAAAATTTCTTTGATGCCAAAGTCTTTGCGGAGCGATCGCAGCGTGAACAGCGTCATGAATTCTTCCAGAGATACCAGCCACCAGTCTAACGAAGAAGAGAGGGAGGGAAAAGGAGGGGAAAGGGGAGCGGGGAAAATTTATCGAGGGTTAACCGTAGGTGACATGCCGCAGTGAGATGACTACCCGGATCGATTGGTAAAGGCTTGATATTCTGCTGTGATTACGGCCTGTTTGAAACAGATGGAGTATAAGAATATTCGGCATTTCAGCTCAACCAGCAGGCAAGAGAATTTGCTATAGTACGTAAATACGAGAGTACGTTTGAACTTATCTACTCCTGCTCTATGTGTAGGGTTACAGAAATTCAAATACGCTAAATATGGTTGAGCAGAACCCAATTCAAGAGTATAGTTGGGAGACAGAAACGAACCATCCGATCGTTTCTACTTCGTCTCAAGTGGTTTCTCTTACCCCAACGCCCGATATGGTTCAGGAACTCAGCTTTCAGGCAATTAGCGATCGCCTCCCGCCCCAAAACATTGATGCCGAAGAGTCAATTTTAGGTGGTATTCTGCTCGACCCGGAGGCGATTAACCGGGTGTCTGACCTGTTGCGCCCCGAAGCCTTTTATATTTCGGCACACCAAGAGATTTATCGGGCCATGCTCACCCTCCACAGTCAGGGCATGCCGACCGATTTGATGAGTGTAACCTCCTGGTTGCGCGATCGCGAGATGTTAGAGCGAGTGGGTGGGCAAGGCAAGCTCGTTCAGTTGGTTGATCGCACCGTGAGTGCAGTTAACATTGATCAATACGCTTTACTCGTCTCAGATAAGCACGCGCGGCGGCTTTTAATTCGCGCGGGTAATGAAATTTCCCACCTGGGGCATGATGCCTCGGTTGATTTAGAAACGATTCTTGACCAGGCCGAGCAACGCCTGTTCGGGGTAACGCAAGATCGACCTCAGAACGGTCTGACGGCAGCTTCTGACATTCTGACGGATACCTTTACCGATATTGAAAATCGCTTCACTGGCATGGTGATGCCGGGTCTGACCTGCGGGTTTTATGACCTGGATGCCATGACCCAGGGCTTTCAACGGGCTGATCTGGTAATTGTGGCGGCGCGTCCATCTATGGGTAAAACCAGCTTCGTGCTGAATATTGCCCGCTATGTCACCGCCTTTCATAAACTCCCGATCGCGGTCTTCAGCTTAGAAATGTCGAAAGAGCAGCTGGTGCAACGGATGCTCTCTAGCGAAGCGCGGATTGAGAGTGGGCGGCTGCGATCGGGTCGGATCAGCCAGCAAGAGTGGGAACCGTTGGGACACGCAATTAGTGTGCTGTCTCAGCTGCCAATGTTTATTGACGATACGCCAAATATTACGATTACCGAGATTCGCTCTAAAGCTCGACGCCTTCAAGCTGAGCAGGGCGGGGCGTTAGGTATGATCCTGTTGGACTATCTGCAATTGATGGAAGGTGGCAGCGACAACCGGGTACAAGAACTTTCGCGAATTACGCGCGGTTTAAAGAGCCTCGCCCGTGAGTTAAATGTGCCGATCATCGCCCTATCTCAGCTCAGCCGGGGAGTTGAATCACGCACCAACAAACGCCCGATGATGTCGGATTTACGTGAATCAGGTGCGAT
The DNA here is from genome assembly GCA_015296075.1 of Leptolyngbyaceae cyanobacterium M33_DOE_097. Taxonomy (GTDB): domain Bacteria; phylum Cyanobacteriota; class Cyanobacteriia; order Leptolyngbyales; family Leptolyngbyaceae; genus DSRU01. The sequence continues at coordinate 97,787 of DVDV01000016.1, forward strand.
CGAGCAGGATGCTGACCTGATCATGATGCTCTATCGTGACGAATACTATAATCCCGACACTCCCGATCGCGGCATTGCGGAGGTCATCATCACCAAACACCGGAACGGCCCCACAGGTACCGTGAAGCTTCTGTTCGAGTCACAATTTACCCAGTTCCGCAATCTGGCAAACCCCAATCGGGGGTAAGGCTCCGAAATTGTACTGAAACCGTGAAACCTCTATGAAGTCGGGGGTTTACACATTCGATTGGCTAGACTGGTCTCAGGTTTTGAGGTTGAGACCGTATGAATAGCCTGATGAATGCTTTACAAGAGCCATTCCGCGATCGCTACCAGATCCAGCAACAACTCGGTAAAAAAGCAGGCAGGCAAACCTTCTTAGCGATCGACAACGAAACGCAACAACCCGTTGTGATCAAGCTGTTGAGCTTTAACAAAGACTTTGAGTGGGATGATCTCAAACTATTTGAGCGCGAAGCTGAAACCCTGAAGTCTCTAAATCATCCGGCAATCCCCTGCTATCTCGATTTCTTTGAGGTTGATTTACCGCATAGCAAAGGGGTGGCGCTGGTGCAGAGTTACATCCCGGCAAAGTCGCTTGAAGCACAATTAAAAGCAGGTCGTCGCTTTAGTGAGCCAGAAGTCAAACAACTGGCGATCGCGCTGCTAGAGATTTTGAGCTACCTGCACAGCCAGCAACCACCCGTAATTCACCGTGATATTAAGCCAAGCAACATTTTGTTGGGTGAGCGATCGGGCAATTTTGTTGGGCAGGTTTATTTGGTTGATTTCGGTTCAGTCCAAACTTTAGCCGCAACCGAAGGAGGCACCATCACCGTTGTTGGCACATATGGTTATATGCCACCGGAGCAGTTTGGCGGTCGTGCGGTTCCTGCTTCTGACCTTTACAGTTTGGGGGCAACGCTAATTTATCTCACAACTGGCAAACATCCAGCCGAGCTACCGCAAATCAATTTGAAACTTCACGAACCAAAAATTTGTAAGCCTCAATTTCTGGTTCGTGAAGTGGATTGAATGGTTAGTTGAACCCAGTTTGGACAAACGCCCAAATTCTGCTCATATTGCCTTGGTCGCCTTGAAGCAAGAGCTTCATGAGAAAACGGCTTTACTCAAATCTGAGTTTCCACTTTCTCACACCTGGAATTGGCTCAAAAGACCTAAACGATATTTACCAATGACCTCTGATCGGATTCGTTGGAATGCTCTGGTAAAGACAACAGTTCATGGAGTTATTAGTGGAGGGGCATGTGCAACTTTAATTCCCCTTCTTTTTTGGCCGGAAATAGGTTTTTTAGCACTCATACTTTTTCCCTTCGGTGCTGTTTTAGGCATTTTGATGGGGCTATTAAATGGCTTGTTAATTGGGGAAATACTAACTTGCTACCACTTCAGAGGAACGCCTCCACGCATTCCCTTCCAGCTAAAAATGTTTCTAGGCGTTTTTTCGATTAATACTTTTACTAATGCTATTTTTCTCGCAGCCATCGGTCTACCTTTCCCTGGCTTTATTGCTGCTTCCCAAATACAACATTGGACGGCAAATATAGCTTTAAGCTCCTTAATGGGAATTAGTAGCCAACTCGTTGCTAAATGGTACTTTGATGAACTGTGAAAACCTCGTTCGGCGTTACTGATTGGGCGTATGAATTCTGTAAGGGCGTTTCGCGAAACGCCCCTAGCATAGGGATGCTTATCCCTGCAATTACTCAAAACCAAAAGTTTAGAAGCGCCAAAAACAAGCCCATGAAAAAGCCCCCACCAGAGGCGGGGGCTTTATGCTACGTGCGGAAGCTTAGTTAACCAAACTTCGCGGCGGTCGAGGCAATCAAGAAGGCGGCATACGTCACGATGTAACCCACCGTAAAGTGCGCCAAACCAACAAGGCGAGCCTGAACAATTGAAAGTGCAACAGGCTTGTCCTTCCAGCGAACCAGGTTCGCCAGAGGAGTGCGCTCGTGTGCCCAAACAAGAGTTTCGATCAGCTCTTGCCAGTAGCCTCTCCAAGAGATGAGGAACATGAAACCAGTTGCCCAAACAAGGTGTCCAAGGAGGAACATCCACGCCCAGACCGACAGGTTGTTCATGCCGAATGGGTTATAGCCGTTGATTAATGGACCGGAGTACAGCCACAGATAATCACGTAACCAACCCATCAAGTAAGTCGAACTTTCGTTGAACTGAGAAACGTTACCTGACCAGATACCCAGGTGCTTCCAGTGCCAGTAGAAAGTAACCCAGCCGATTGTGTTCAGCATCCAGAACATGGCGAGGTAGAACGCATCCCAAGCAGAGATGTCGCAAGTACCGCCACGGCCAGGGCCGTCACAAGGGAAGCTGTAGCCAAAGTCTTTCTTGTCGGGCATCAGCTTAGAACCACGAGCATCCAACGCACCTTTGACCAGAATCAAAGTAGTGGTGTGGAGACCCAGGGCGATCGCATGGTGAACCAGGAAGTCGCCAGGGCCGATGGTCAAGAACAGGGAGTTCGATCCGCTGTTAATTGCGTCTAACCAACCTGGTAACCAGACGTTACCTGCATTAGGCCAAGCAGTGGTGGCAATGCTATTGGGGTCAGACAGCAACGTTTCCATGCCATACAGCACTTTACCGTGAGCCGCTTGAATGAACTGTGCGAACACAGGCTCAATCAAGATTTGCTTTTCAGGAGCGCCAAAGGCAACCACAACATCGTTGTGGACATATAAACCGAGGGTATGGAAGCCCAAGAACAGGGATACCCAGCTCAGGTGCGAAATAATCGCTTCCTTATGCTCAAGCATCCGAGCCAGCACATTGCCCTTGTTTTGCTCAGGATCGTAGTCGCGAATCCAGAAGATCGCACCGTGAGCAAAGGCACCCACCATCAAGAAGCCAGCGATGTACTGGTGATGGGTATACAACGCAGCCTGTGTCGTAAAGTCCTTCGCCATGAAAGCGTAAGGAGGCAACGCGTACATGTGCTGGGCCACCAGAGAGGTCACCACGCCCAATGCTGCGAGCGCTAGACCAAGCTGGAAGTGCAGCGAGTTGTTGACAGTGTCATACAACCCTTGGTGAGGCAAGTTAAATTGCCCTTCGCTGGTACCACCGACCAAGCCCTTCTTGCTATCCAACATTTCGCGGATGCTGTGACCGATCCCAAATTGGGTCCGGTACATGTGACCCGCAACGATGAAGATAACGGCGATCGCTAAGTGGTGGTGAGCAATGTCGGTCAACCAGAGTGACTCAGTCTGAGGATGGAAACCACCTAAGAAGGTCAAAATGGCAGAACCAGCACCATCACCCGTACCAAAGACGTGCCCAGCCGTATCAGGATTAGCGGCGTAAACGCCCCAGTTACCTGTAAAGAAAGGACGCAGACCTGCAGGGTGAGGCAGGGTAGACAAGAAGTTGTCCCAGCCGACATGCTGACCGCGCGATTCAGGAATCGCAACGTGAACCAGGTGCCCCGTCCAAGCCAGGGAGCTAACGCCAAACAGAGCCGCCAGGTGGTGGTTCAACCGAGATTCAGCGTTCTTAAACCAGGCTAAGGAAGGGCGGAACTTGGGCTGCAGGTGCAACCAACCAGCAAACAAGAAGATTGCTGAGAGCAGGAGCAGGAAGATGGAACCTTGATAGAGGTCACCATTTGTCCGCATCCCGATGGTGTACCACCAGTGATAAACCCCTGAGTAGGAGATATCAACGGGGTAGTTTGCGCCAGCTTGAGTAAATGCTTCAACAGCAGGCTTACCAAACTGAGGATCCCAAATCGCATGAGCGATCGGACGAACGTTGAGCGGATCTTTGATCCACTGTTCGAAGTTGCCTTGCCAAGCTACGTGGAACAGGCTACCGGAAGCCCACAGAAAGATGATGGCAATGTGACCAAAGTGAGAGGCAAAGATCTTTTGGTAAAGATTTTCCTCGGTCATGCCGTCATGACTTTCAAAGTCGTGAGCCGTGGCAATCCCGTACCAGATCCGACGTGTAGTGGGATCTTGTGCGAGGTCTTGGCTAAATTTAGGAAATTTAGTCGCCATTTTTTTGTGTTCTCCTCGCGCTTAACCCAGTGAAAGTGTGCGAGCCAGGAAGAATGCCCACGTAGTGACAATTCCTCCCAGGAGATAGTGAGCGACCCCCACTGCCCGACCCTGAATGATGCTCAGAGCGCGGGGTTGGATTGAAGGGGCAACTTTGAGCTTATTGTGTGCCCAAACAATCGACTCGATCAACTCTTGCCAGTAACCACGACCGCTGAACAAGAACATCAGGCTGAATGCCCACACAAAGTGAGCGCCTAAGAACAGCAAACCGTAAGCCGACAGAGCCGAACCGTAGGAGGTGATCACCTGGGTCGCCTGTGCCCACAGAAAGTCGCGCAACCAACCGTTAATTGTGATTGCACTTTGAGCAAAGTTACCCGCTGTGACGTGAGCAACTGAGCCATCTGGGTTGACGGTGCCCCACACATCGGACTGCATCTTCCAAGAGAAATGGAAGATAACAATCGAGAGGGAGTTATACATCCAGAACAGACCTAAGAAGACATGGTCCCAACCAGAAACCTGACAGGTGCCACCCCGGCCTGGGCCGTCGCAAGGGAAACGGAAACCAAGATTCGCCTTATCGGGAATCAGGCGGGAGCTGCGGGCAAACAATACACCCTTCAGCAGAATTAGCACTGTCACGTGAATCGTGAAGGCATGGATGTGGTGCACCATGAAATCAGCAGTACCGAGGGCGATCGGCATCATGGCGACTTTACCGCCAACAGCAACGACATCACCGCCAAAGGCAAAGCTAGCAGGTGCGAGAGCGTTAGGCGCAGTACCACCTGGAGCCAATGTGTGCAGGTTTTGCACCCACTGAGCAAAGATGGGCTGAAGTTGAATTGCAGTGTCTGAGAACATGTCTTGCGGACGACCCAGAGCACGCATCGTGTCGTTGTGGATATACAGACCAAAGCTATGGAAGCCAAGGAAAATGCAGACCCAGTTTAAGTGAGAGATGATGGCATCCCGGTGACGGATCACCCGATCCAACACGTTGTTGTAGTTCACCGCAGGATCGTAGTCACGCACCATGAAGATGGCACCGTGTGCCGCTCCACCAACGATAAAGAAGCCACCCAGCCACATGTGGTGAGTAAACAACGAAAGTTGGGTCGCGTAGTCGGTCGCCATGTAGGGATATGGCGGCATGGAGTACATATGCTGAGCCACAATGATGCTTAAGGAACCAACCATTGCCAGGTTGATCGCCAATTGAGCATGCCAGGAGGTGGTCAACACTTCGTACAGACCTTTGTGACCTTCGCCACCGATCAAAAGAGGATCCTTATGGTTTTCTAGGATTTCTTTGATGCTATGGCCAATACCCCAGTTGGTGCGGTACATGTGACCAGCGATGATAAACAGAACCGCGATCGCCAAGTGATGGTGCGCAGTATCAGTTAACCAAAGGCTGCCAGTCACAGGATTCAGACCACCCTTAAAGGTAAGGAAATCTGAATAAGCACCCCAGTTCAGGGTAAAGAAGGGAACTAACCCTTGCTTAAAGCTGGGATACAGATCAATCATCAACTGTTTGTTGAGGATGAACTCGTGAGGCAAAGGAATATCCTTTGGAGCCACACCAGCATCAAGCAGCTTGTTCACTGGTAAAGACACGTGGATCTGGTGACCAGCCCAGGACAAGGATCCCAGACCGAACAGACCAGCCAAGTGGTGATTTAGCATCGATTCCACATTTTGGAACCACTCCAGCTTTGGTGCAGCCTTGTGGTAATGGAACCAACCAGCAAAAAGCATCAAACCGGCCATCACTAACGCACCAATCGCAGTGACATACAGTTGAAAGCTATTTGTGAAGCCAGCAGCGCGCCACAGGTAGAAAAATCCAGAAGTGATCTGGATACCGTGGAAGCCACCACCAACATCTGCATTCAAAATTTCTTGACCAAAGATTGGCCAAACCACCTGAGCACTCGGTTTGATTGCTGTGGGGTTTGCCAACCATGCTTCATAGTTAGAAAACTTAGCGCCATGAAAATACATACCGCTAAGCCAGATAAACACAACGGCTAAGTGGCCGAAGTGCGCGCTGAAGATTTTGCGCGAAACGTCTTCTAAGTCGCTTGTATGGCTATCGAAATCGTGAGCATTGGCGTGCAGATTCCAAATCCATGTAGTGGTTTTGGGTCCTCGTGCCAAAGTGCGGTCGAAATGACCCGGCTGAGACCACTTCTCGAAGGAGGTGGGAACCGGATTCTTATCGACAACGACTCTTGCTTTTGCTCCACGCTCTCGTGGGGTAGTTGTCATTGAGACTCTCCTCTCTCTAGACAAGGAACGAGGAGTCCCCCTGTGAACTATCTCCGCCCCCGAACGCTTACCAGTGAAGCCGATGGCTCTTCCTGGCTCTCCCTTGGAACCATAAGATGAATCCGGCAAGGGATGCCTTCGGTGAGAACAGAGGATCACCACCGGAAACGAAAACGCTCTCGGAGCGGTGAGTCTAGCCCATCAAGGGTTCTCATCGTGACATTATAGGACTTGCACCATCTCTGTTTCGGTCATGGTTAACAATATTCAACATGACCGAATTGCAGATATGGTCTAGGTTATAAGGCTGATCTTGGGGCACAAAGTCAAGTCATTGTGTCAAACTATTTGCAAATCTCAACAGATGAGAAGAGTTGTAAATTTCGCTTTTCATAGGTTTTCAGCGATCGCAATTGATCGACCTCTATAAGAGAGCCGTAGATCTTTTGATGCATTAACCTTCAATAACTTTTGTTTCTTACTCTGGGTTTAACGTTGCAATTGAAAAGAATTAATGCATTAGGTTGTCAAATTTCTATCCACCAGAAGCTTGATTAACAGCCATTCTCCGTATTCGCTAGAAAATCTACGGGATGACCTAGCTTTTCCGCTATAGTTCCCTATGGTGGCGCAATAGATAGACCGTCATCTGTACCAGGCTTTTGGCTTTGCTCTGAGCGATCGCGCCCCAAAGCTGTGTGATTATTTCGGTGAGTGCAATGAAATTCTGGCGAACTGTTGCCCCAATTGGCTTAGCGCTACTGCTAACACTTTCCTTACTAATTAACCCTTTCACAACTGACCCCGCAGCAGCTGCTCTTTTCAATCAGAAAGCGAAGGGCAAACCAACGACAGCGGCAGTCCAAGGCGGCAAAGTCTCTGAAGCTTCACCTCCCGCTCTGTTACAAGAGTTACGGCAGTATATTGATGATCATCAACCGCAAGTCAGCATCGTGAGTCCGCGCTCGAATGAGGTCTTGAAAGATGACACCGTTAGCGTCAAGTTTCAGGTCAAAGACTTACCTATATTTAAAGACGAAAAATTAGGTTTGGGGCCGCACCTCCACGTCTTGCTAGATAACGGTCCGTATCAAGCTGTCTACGACTTAAACAAACCCCTGGTGTTTGAGAAGATTGCACCCGGTACTCACACGATTCGCGCGATCGCCTCCCGTCCCTGGCACGAAACCTTTAAAAATGACGGAGCATTCGCCCAACTCACCTTTCACGTCTTCGCCAAAACCGAAGATAACAGCCCTAATCCGGATCTGCCGTTGCTGACCTATAGTCGGCCCCAAGGGAGCTATGGAGCCGAGCCGATTATGCTCGACTACTACCTGACCAACGCCCCCTTGCATTTTGTGGCTCAAGAAGACGAAAGCATCGCTGATTGGCGGATCCGGGTGACCGTCAATGGTAGTAACTTTGTACTCTATCGCTGGCAACCGATTTATCTCAAAGGCTTCAAGCCAGGTCAAAACTGGGTTCAAATTGAGTACCTCGATGAGCGCGGCAACCCCGTCAAAAACGTGTTTAACAACACGATACGGCTTGTGAACTATGAGCCAGGAGGCAAAGATACCCTATCGCGGCTTGTGCGGGGTGAGGTCACACTGACCGATGTTAAAGGCATTGTTGATCCCAACTATGTACCACCTGCACCGCCAAAGCCAGAGCCGGAACCGATTGTGACACCAACGCCAGCAGCCTCCCCTGCCCCAGTTGTGAAACCAACACCGTCACCTGAGGTATCGCCCACTCCTGCTGTACCTGGAGTGCCCGCTAAATCCGTTGAACCGTCCGATAAGCAGGCTGAGCCTGCCCCACCCAAATCGGTGCCGACCGAACCGATCAAGCCGCGTCCGAGCATGACACCGACCAAACCATCGGTCACACCAGAGAAGAAAGTCGAAGTTGAACCAAAGCCGGTCGTCAAACCCACCCCGACAGCCAAGCCCGAACCCACGCCAGCCGTGAAACCAGAGCCGATTCCAGAAAAGTTAACTGCACCGCGCAGTGTGCCGACACCTGAACCTGTGAAGCCAGCTCCCCTGCCTGAGCAACAGCCAAGTCAGGATGAAGCGATCGCTCGGCCCCAAAGACCTACCTTTGATGAGACTCAATCGGTTCCCGCGCCAAAGCCTGCACGCAAAGTGTTGAAGGCAAGACCCATACCGATGGATACGCCGCGTCCGCAGCCAACTCCAACAGTTCCGGCAACACCTCCAGCACCCGTCGTTAAAGAACCAGTTCCAACTCCAGAGCCTGAGTGGGTTGAACCCAAGCGGACTGAAGAACTGGAGCGATCGCCCGAGCTGACACCCTCATCTAAATTAGAAACGCCAGCGGTTCGTCAACCCGTCGCACCATCACAGCAACAGCAAATGAATGCTGACGAAATGCGGCAGCAGCAACAGCAAGTTACTGAAGTGGAAGAGCGATCGCAATCGGCACCGTCTCCCACTTCAGAAACGCCCAAACTTTTAGAACCAACTCCTAGCGCGAGTCCGATCAATGGCTTGAACGAACTCCGGCGGCAGTTTAGTCGAATTCGCCAGAAAGTCACGGAGTAAAGACCTTTCGTGCTAACAAAAAATAGGTTGGGCGATCGCGTGATTGATTGTTCTCTTTGTTCTTTGCATTCTGCTGAAGCCCATGCCGTTTGACCTGTGGACGAGAACCAGTGGCACCTGGATTAACATCCTCACCGTCTTGTTAGGAACTAGCCTTGGTTTGCTCTTGCACAACCGCTTGCCCACTCGTATGCAACGCATCCTGACGCAAGGGATTGGCTTGCTCACCATCTGGATTGGGCTAGGCATGGCCAATCAGTTAGGCAAAGCCCAGGTCAGTCGAGTCGATGGCGCGATTTTGGGCTTACTCGCTATTACGATTGGCGGCGTTTTAGGAGAATGGTGGCGGATTGAAGATCGTCTGACTCACCTGGGTGAATGGTTAAAAGCTCGCTTTCGTGGCAAAGGCCGCTTTACTGAAGGCTTTGTTGCCGCCAGTTTGCTGTTTTGTGTGGGGCCAATGACGCTATTAGGCTGCCTCAACAACGGATTGACGGGTGATGCTGCACTGCTCACCATCAAAGCCTCAATGGATGGCATCGCTGCGATCGCCTTTAGCAGCACCTATGGCATCGGCGTTGGCTTCTCCAGTCTGGTGATTCTCATCTTTCAAGGTGGTTTATCACTGGCTGCTGGAGCTTTAGCCGTTGTATTGCCTAACCCAGCCACGGATCCAAGGGTAATGCTGATTACGGGTGTCGGGGGGTTAATGGTGATTGCAGTTGGTTTAAACCTGCTGGAAGTTGCCAAAATTCGAGTTGGGTCGTTTCTGCCAGCCCTCGCGATCGCCCCGATTTTCTCCTGGTTTGCGAGTCTAATTTGAGAAGCGGCTAGGGCAACGGTAATACAAAACCTGGCAGGACTGATTCGCCAGAAAGCTCGATCGAGAAAGCAACCACGTGCTTCGCTCGTCCGGCTCGGTAAATCTCAACCTGCTGATCCTGTGGGTTGATTAACTAATCTAATGTCAGTTCGGGATAAGGAGGGGTGGAACAGATACAGTTGAAAGTACCTAATTCTCAACGCATCTGACCACCCTATGCTTAGTTTAGAAGCCTTGTTTTGCC
>DVDV01000262.1 GCA_015296075.1 Leptolyngbyaceae cyanobacterium M33_DOE_097
CTGCTCGAGTAGGTGCTGTTGGCGTTCGCTTAACTGGATAGCGAGGGCGTAAGGGGTCGGCATGGTACAAGAACTGCTGGATTTTAGACATCAGTTCTATTCTAGCTGTCTAACTACTCTTGCCTTCATGCACTAGTTTGGGAATTTCACTTTCTTCCTCTTCATAAAAATCACAGGCTTGACATTCCTGTTGCGTCAGTAGTGTGCCAGGTCTGACAACGGTGGGTGCTTGCAAAACCTCAAATGTTTGAATGACTGTCCGCTCCTGACAATGGGGGCAAACTTGAAACTGATAGCGATCGCCCCTGATGTATTCTCGCAGGTGCAGCGTTTGAGGTGGCGTCAACTGCTTACAGTGACTTGGACAGCGCCAGCCTTCAAAAATAGAACTACCAATTGTTTGAGCCACTTTTTGCGGCTCTGTGAGAGCAGCTTGCAGCGTAGCTTCATCAACTTGTTGCATCTGTAAGCGGCACTGGGTACAGGTTAGTTGGCAGTCTCGCCCGTCACCACTTCGCTGCGATCGCTCTCCAGGCTTAGCGAAAGTCGGCAGCAAAAACCGGGTTAAGCCCACAATCAATGCACCAAGCGCGACAACGATAACGCTCAGCGAGACTTTGAGAAAGAAACGAGAACCCGGTGAGAGGCGAGATAGCAGTGACTCATTCGGCTCTGATAACTCCAGTTGTGACATCACGTCAGGCACCGTCATCCGTAGCAGTGCCTCTAAGCCAGCAAATGTGCCCTCAACAAATTCTGCTTCGCGGAAGTGGGGCACCATCAAATTGTCAATTATGTCCTTGACTGTGGCATTGGGCAGTAGAGTCGTTAAACCTGAACCCGTCTTAATTTCAATCCGCCGATCGCCCTTGGATATCAAAATCAACAAGCCATTATTACGATCGCGTTTGCCAATACCCCATCGATTAAATAACTGTGTTGCGAATTGCTCAACTGAAGGCGCAGGCGCAACCCTGGACACCGTCACAATGGCGACTTCTTCACCAGTGGCCTGCTCAACCTGAGTCAGGATCTGATTAAACTGTTGCTCAACCTCGCTGGGAAACAGTTGGGCTTGATCAACCACCCACCCACCGTATGTGATGCGAGGGTTTGGTACATCGTCAATTGTGAGTGCGATCGCGGGTTGGTTGAACAGCAGTAGGAAAAGTAACCCAAGTCCAATCACCCAACATTTTTGCAGAGCATGTTTCAATGACATCATGGATTAAATCTCCACAGCTTCAACGAGTAAACGAACCCGAAACCCAAGCGAAGCAGTCACTCTAGAACATTTGTCAGCGATCGCTACTCCATTAAACCAGCACGGTTAATGGGATTTCCGCAATCCCTTCACATTTCAAAATTTTTCTCATCGCCAAAATACTTGCTTATCCTCTTCGAGCAGCCCTTCTCAAGCCATCCTCTCAACCTACTCTGCCTCACCAATTAACGTAAAAGCAGCCCAATCGCGCGGTGCTGGATATTGCTTAGAAGTGGTAAGCATCGCCTGCCGGAGAGCCTGCGCCTTATTTTGAGTCTTGCCTAAATTTTGGTAGAACTCGGTCATCAATGACGCAGTCGGCGCATCCGGCACAGCCCACAGCGAAACAATCACGCTTGGCGCACCTGCCCCAATAAATGCGCGCGCCAGTCCGACCGCGCCATCTCCGGTAATTCTGCCGCGTCCCGTATCACACGCACTCAACACCACCAACTCAGCTTGCAGTTGCATCGCCAAAATTTCTTTGGCACTGAGAAAGCCGTTGTCGCCATTAGAGGGGGCAAAAGCAAGCGTACCGGGAATCTCAACTCGATTCACGCCTTCTCGTGCGGCTGCGACAGTGGATGAAACGCCCCCAATGGTGACACCCGGCCCAATAATTACACCTGGCCCTAAGAAAACACCGCTATCTCTTGCAGTTCGGGTTGGTTGAATGGTTAACTCACCAAATTCATTCAAGTTGGCATCAAGGTCGAGCAAACCGTGGGTTGCCAGGTGAATCAACCGGACTTGAGGCAACCGTTGCACGATCGCCCGTTTCGTTGCCTGATCGCCTAGCAGGACAGGCGCTTTGAGCAGAGATGAGATGGCGCGTGCTTCTTGCTCGGCGGCTGGCAGAGGTTGCAGTTGCTCAGCCGGGATATTTTCTTGCGCTGGAATGCTCGGCATTGTGGGGTTGCCGACAATCAACGCATTTTGCCCGGTGAATGGTTGGTTAGAAGTTGCGCTGCGCTGACGACTTCTTTGGCGAGTCAGGTCTAATACTTGAATTGACGGTGAGTTGCGCAGGGTGTGCGTCTCAATCAGGTACTTGCCCTGGGTATCTTGTAGTGCCGCAAAAGGCACCAACAAGAGGGAACTTTCGGGAATAAAGGTGACTAACGCATCGGGTTGTTGGGGAAGTTGATCGGCGATCGGCGTAATTAAGAGAGAATGCAATTTTTGGAGCGTTGGATCGGTGAGGCCACGTCGCGAATTGCCGCGATCGCCCCCATTTGTTGCGACAACACCCAAGCCTCGACCACGTACACCAATTCCCTGTTCACGGGTCGCCAGCACTAATTCTTTAATCGAGTTCAACCCTGCCGCCTTCAAATTGACCTGTCGAAACGCAATTTGACCACTGGGTTGAATCACCCAAATATAGATGTCGGTTTCATCGCGCGGTTCGACATTCAACACGCGCATCTCACGCCCCACGATGGAATACATCACCAGTGTGGAGTTTTGCCGTTGGGCAACCTGTCGCAGCTCTGCCAGGGTAGGGGCTTTGCTGACCTGCTGCCCCCGTTGAGAAAGTAACTCGACCAGGGCACGGGCACGGCTTAACTCAGCCACTTCTAACGCTGCATCCGTTTTACCTTGGGCAACAAGCGACTTTTGCAACAGCCGATAAATGTAACCCAGTTGATCCGCCAGGGTAATGCGGGTGACATCATCATTGTCACTGCGGCTGCGAAGGCTCTCCCAGTGATTCACGATCGCCCGTGAAAACCGCTCGGCTTCGGCGTAGTTGCCAGCATAGTAGTTAGCAAGCGCGACCAATCCAAAAAATTGAATGGACGTGTCGTCTCTCTTTTGCCGTTCGGCGAGAATCGGCTGCAATAAGGCTAGAGATTGCTGGCTTTCGCCCTTCAGCAATAGCGCTTTAGCAATTCCCTCACGACAATTCAAAATGCCTTCACCCACGACATCAGGAGGCAATTTTTGATAAAGCTGAATCGCCGCTTGAAACGTGGCGATCGCCTCATCGTATTTTCCACGCTCTAGCAACCGTTCGGCTTGCACGTTGGTTTCGGCGGCCTGTCGGGCGGCTGTCTCTAAATCGGGGGCTTGAGCCAGTCGGGTTTGGCTAGTTTGAGCGACGGTTGGCTGCAGGGTCGCCACGCTGGGCGATCGCAAACTTGATAACGGCACCGAAATCAACAGTGTTGCTGCCGCCAACCAACTCAATCGCTTGAAAGCCATAGAAAGTCACACTTGAATAGGACAGGCGTATTGAACGAAATGCTATAGTACCAATTCTTCAAAACTGGGCTACAGATGATTATCTGTAAGGGCGGTATTTCCTTCGGAAACGCTACACGAACGCGAACCGCCCCTACGCGAACGCGAATTGCCCCTACGGGGATCTGTAAATGGGATTGAGAGAATTGGTATAAGAGCCGCAATTTCGACATACTCAATCCTTATTCAGCCCAAATTCACCGATTTCCTTAAAGTTGACACCAAAAATAGGGTTTGTTCAACTCAGTCGCAGTGCGATCGCGTTATCAATCAAATTTAGATATCCATTCGTATCGATTGCACTAAAGCTTTCAAAGTAGCGGCGCACCTTGGGTGGAAACTGCGAAAAGTCAAAGAGGCCATCCCCATCGGCAATTTCAGCCCAAAAGTAGCGTAGATCAGGCACCAGAGGCATTGCTTCTTCGAGGGGCAGGTGCAGAGGGGCACTGGTCAGTAGCTTGACCATAAAACTATCAGAGCGATCGCCGATCAAGTCGCGTGAGATTTGAGGCAAAGTCGCCCACCCATCAACGGCTTCTACTCGGCCTGACTCAACATGTAGCCAGCGTTGCCCCTGCTCGTTTGTCAACACTTCTACCACCCGATAAGGATGGGGATAGGTCACTAAAGAACCCGTCGTAATGTCGTAAACCCCGTCGCTATGAGCAATATCTTGAACGTGAAGATGTCCGGTAAAGACCAGTTGCACTCCCGCTTTTCGCAAGATCTGGCGGAGCACAGCAGCATTGTTAAGAATGTAGCGCTGCCCTAACGGATGTTTAGACTGATGGGGCAAGTGATCGACAACATTATGGTGAATCATCACCATGACAAATTCATGGGCATGGGCAGCTAACACCTGTTCTAACCATTGCAGTTGAGCCGCATCGAGTTGTCCCATTTGTTTGCCGTTGGCATCAAACGTGTTGGAGTTAAGGCCAATCAACCGTACACCAGGCAAGACCTGTTGCGTGTAGTGAAACCAGTCGGGATTGGTATAGCCAAAGTCTTGATAAAGTCGGGGAAAGTCATTTGCCGCGATCGACCAGCCATCGGCTTCCAGAACGGGGATATCATGGTTCCCCGGAATCACGTAAACGGGGTAAGGAAGCTGTTTTAATCGCTGAATTAGCCACGCGTGATTATCGAGTTCGCCATGCTGTGTTAAGTCGCCAGGAAGCAACAAAAAATCAAGCTGGAGATGACTCAACCGCTCTAGAATCGTCTCTAGAACGGGGATGCTGACTTCGACCAGGTGAAGCCGCTTTGGGTGCTCACGAATCGTGTGCGGCAGGGCAATATGAAGGTCGCTAATGATAGCGAAACGAAAACTTAAACTCATGTTCCCAATCTAAGCGATAGAACGAGAGACTGACATATCGGTTAGGCTAGAGAACTGGATTTGTTGGATCTGCCTTTAAACAGATAAGGAGGAGATGGGTGGCTGTTGTACGGGTGCGAGAGCATGTCAATCCGCTGAGTCGAAAATATCAGGTAGCAGCGACATTACCAGACTGGGCGCAGGTTTATGGTCAGGCTGACCAACCGCTTCACCTCGACATCGGCTGCGGACGGGGACGGTTTCTCTTGCAGATGGCACCCCAACACCCTAATTGGAATTTTTTGGGTCTAGAAATTCGTGAACCATTGGTAGACCAGGCCAATCAATGGCGAGAAGATGCAGGCTTGCAAAACCTGTTCTATCTATTTTGTAATGCGAATACATCGATCGCCCCGTTATTGCGATCGCTCCCGCCTCAGTGTTTGCAACGCGTCACCATCCAATTCCCCGATCCGTGGTTTAAGCGGCGTCACCAAAAGCGTCGAGTCGTGCAGCCAGAGTTAGTCGATGCGATCGCGCAATTCTTAGTCAGCGGTGGCGAAGTTTTCCTTCAATCTGATATTGCAGAAGTGGCAATTGACATGCGCGATCGCTTCTACGAGCATGCTGCTTTTCGCCCCACCAGCGAGGATTGGTTGCCAACCAACCCAATGCCCATTCCAACCGAACGTGAACTCTCAACCCTAGAGCGCAGCGAACCTGTCTATCGCGCTCTGTTCATGCGTCAATAAATGCTTGCTGTTCTAAACTGTCAAGGCTTCTTAGGGCTGGGTGCGACAAAAATGTTCAGCCGCTCCTTCCCTTCATTCATCCCACTTAACTCACTGCTATAAACGCCCCTTCTCCCGTCATAATGGAGGTAGTCATTTACATTTCTTCATCATGGCGCGGGATTTACGAGGCTTTCTAAAGTTACTAGAGCAACGCGGTCAGTTGCGACGCATCACCACTGCGGTTGATCCAAACTTGGAGGTCGCCGAAATCGCCAATCGCCTGATGCAGTCGGGTGGACCGGCCCTTTTGTTTGAGAATGTCAAAGGGTCAGAGTATCCGCTGGCAGTTAACGTCATGGGCACCGTCGAGCGCGTCTGTTGGGCCATGAATATGGAGCAACCAGCCGAGTTAGAAGACTTGGGCAAAAAATTGGCGTTGCTCTATCAACCACGACCTCCCAAAAAGGTTTCTCAAGCAGTGGAGATGGGCAAAGCTCTCTTTGATGTGCTCAAGGCCAAGCCCTGGCGTGATTTTTTACCACCCTGTCACCAGGTTGTGCTCAAAGATAACGAGGTTGACCTGACCAAACTGCCATTGCTGCGGGTCTACCCAGGAGATGCTGACAAGGTGATCACGTTGGGTCTAATGATCACCAAAGATCCAGAGACTAAGATTGTCAATGTTGGGGTCTATCGCTTGCAATTACAGTCACCGACAACGGCGACGGTGCAGTGGTTATCGGTGCGGGGGGCAACCCGCCACTTGCGCAAAGCGGCTGAAATGGGCAAAAAGCTGGAAGTGGCTGTCGCGATCGGGGTCGATCCACTGGTGATTATGGCGGCGGCAACACCTTTGCCGATTGATCTCTCCGAGTGGCTATTTGCCGGAATTTATGGAGG
Source organism: Leptolyngbyaceae cyanobacterium M33_DOE_097 (assembly GCA_015296075.1). Taxonomy (GTDB): domain Bacteria; phylum Cyanobacteriota; class Cyanobacteriia; order Leptolyngbyales; family Leptolyngbyaceae; genus DSRU01. The sequence goes on from DVDV01000262.1 coordinate 6,467, forward strand.
CGCAGGTCTGCACCTGGCCAAATGCAAAACCGTTGATCTAGAAGTGCCGGCCGAGTCAGAGTTTGTTTTAGAAGGAACGATTACACCCGGCGAAACGGCGATCGATGGCCCTGCGGGCGATCACATGGGTTACTACGGAGGGGTAAACGAAGCGGCTCCATTGATCCGCTTCCATTGTGTCACGCATCGCAAAGACCCGATCTACCTGACCACGTTTAGCGGTCGTCCGCCAAAGGAAGATGCGATGATGGCGATCGCGTTAAACCGCATCTACACCCCAATTTTGCGTCAACAAGTCCCTGAGATTATCGACTTCTTCTTGCCAATGGAAGGGTTGTCTTACAAAGTCGCCGTAATTTCGATTGATAAGTCTTACCCAGGGCAAGCGCGGCGGGCGGCTCTTGCGTTTTGGAGTGCGCTGCCCCAATTTAACTACACAAAGTTTGTCGCCGTTGTAGACAAAGACATCAACATTCGCGATCCGCGTCAGGTGGTCTGGGCCATCACATCCAAAGTAGATCCAGCAAGAGATGTTTTTATCTTGCCTGACAACCCCTTTGATCGGCTCGACTTTGCCACTGAGAAACCGGGCTTGGGTAGCCGCATGGGGATTGACGCCACAACCAAGATTTACCCTGAGAGCGATCGCCCCTGGAGCGAAACCCTGGAACCGGATCCTGACACGGCTGCGATGGTTTCTCGGCGCTGGGCTGAATATGGCTTGGTAGATCTCAATCTAGGGGAAGTCAACCCCAACTTATTTGGTTATGATCTGCGCTGAAACAGTCTCGTTTAGCAGTCCTAGATGGTGGTGCAACGAGGACGGGAGTGCGATGTGGAGGCTCTTGCGCCCAAAGCATGAGAGTAATAGCTCCTATTTTTGTAACGCTTGCTTGCGGATCCTTGCTAAAAATCAACAAGCCCGAACTCTCACGTTTAAAGCCAACGAAAAATTTCGTCACACTACGAAATTTTACTGATTGAAAAGATAAAGAAAAGATTACGAGAATCTAACTTCCGGTTTCCCACTGTCATACTTAATACAGTTCAAATGGGGTCAGCCAAATAAAGACCCTAACTATAAATCCCTATGGATACTTATGAAGGGCGCCCTATCCTGTTTGATAAGGATTGGCGCCCTTCATAATGTTGTAGGTATTGTCGCTCGTGTGTCAGTGAGTCTCGGCACTTGGGTAATCCACAATACTGAAATTTACCTTTTCCCTCGCTCGTGCCCCTTTGTCTCTCGTCTTCTTCTGGGATTGTCAGCGATCGCCCTACCCGTTCTCAAAATCCCTTACAATAGGCGTCGTTTTCCGTATTTGAAGCCGCTCCATGTCACAAACATTGGTTGTCAAGATTGGCACCTCTAGCTTGACAAACCCTTCTACTGGGCAACTTGCACTTTCGACAATCGCTACTTTGGTTGAAACGCTCAGCCATCTCTGCCGCCAAGGACATCGTGTTGTGTTGGTCTCTTCGGGTGCGGTGGGGGTTGGTTGTGCCCGTTTAGGCATTCATGAGCGACCTCGCACGATCGCCCTCAAGCAGGCCGTTGCAGCGGTGGGACAGGGACGCTTAATCCGCATCTATGATGATTTTTTTACGTCGCTCGAACAGCCGATCGCTCAGGTGTTGTTGACTCGTTCTGATCTGATTCAGCGCAGCAGTTATCTGAATGTGGAGCGGACGTTTCAAGAATTGTTGGGGTTAGGGGTCATCCCCATCGTGAATGAAAATGATACGGTTGCTGTAGACGAGCTGAAGTTTGGTGATAATGATACGCTCTCGGCATTGGTGGCGAGCTTGGTGCGGGCTGATTGGCTATTTCTCTTAACGGATGTCGATCGCCTCTATTCCGCCGATCCACGCTCAAACCCAGAAGCGAAACCAATTTTTCGCGTCACTAAAATGGAGGAGTTGCAGGAGTTGCAAGTGCAAGTCAGCACACCTGGAACGCAGTGGGGCACCGGGGGCATGGTGACGAAAATTGCGGCAGCCCAAATTGCAACCGGAGCGGGTGTGCGAACGGTGATTACGGAAGGACGATCGCCCCAAAAGCTGCTGCAAATTCTGGAGGGTGAGTCGATTGGCACTCACTTTGAGCCCCAACCCAGACCTACGAGTGCCCGCAAACGCTGGATTGCGCATGGCTTGTTGCCAGCAGGTAAGTTGCAGTTGGATGAGGGAGCAGTGCGAGCGATCTGTGAGGCGGGCAAGTCGCTGTTACCCGCTGGGATTGTGGCGGTTGAAGGATTGTTTGAGAGTCAGGACGCAGTACAGTTGTGCGATCGCCAGGGTCGCGAAATTGCGCGGGGCATTGTCAACTACAGCAGCGAAGAACTCGAAAAAATTAAAGGGCGGCAATCAGAAGCGATCGCCGAGATTTTGGGTTATCCCGGTGTTGAAACCGTCGTTCATCGCGATAACCTGGCTCTGACCAGTTAATGCTTGCGATCGGTTCTTGAATCGCTCGTTGGATGGAGTACAAGTGATTTAGGAAGGTGCAATTGAGGCAAAATCGCTTAAATCCTTTAGTCCTAGCACTGTTTTTATGGATTGGAGTAGTCACACTGGTTAGCTTTGTAAGCAATATCAGAGCAATGCTCCTGCTAAAGTTCGCCTTCCACTCAAGCACCAAGTGGAGTACAGACTTTGAGAGCATTACAAAATTGATGATCCTCAGGGTAGTACCGCAGAACTTTGCAATTACTGATTTGACGGATGCAGATGTCTATAAACTCACATTTGTATATGTAGCTATAAATCATCTGATTGTGCTTTCCCTAGCTCTTACTGAAGTTGCGTTACTGCATTACTCAGTCGGGTTACGTCAACTTCTTAAATGCCCAAAAGCGACAACGGTTTGCTTTAGCCTAGTAGCTTTAGCAACTCCTATTACACTTTTACTGAGCAAGGTTATTGGTGGATTTTAATCAGTTGCAATAGTTCCAGAAGTGAAATTGGCTCGCTATAGTGTGATCACGTCTAGGACTGCTAATATTCTCTCCACTTCTTTCTCATGTCTCACTTCACGACTATTAAGACCCAGATCAAAGACTCCACTGCGTTAGTCAAAGCCTTGGCAGATGTCGGCTTCAAAACGGTTGAAGTGCATGAAACACCTCAACATCTTTATGGCTTTCAAGGAGATATTCGCTCGGATACGGCTGAAATTATTATTCGTCGTCAGTATATTGGTGCGGCCAGTAATGACATTGGCTTTCAACGGCAGGCCGATGGCACCTTTCAAGCGATTATTTCTGAATACGATCGCCACCAATATTCTCAAACCTGGCTGCATACGTTGACTCAGCGCTACGGCTATCACCAGTTGTTAGAGACAGCCGCCAATCAGGGCTTTGCCGTTGAGCAGCAAGAAGTGCTCGAAGATGGCACGATTCGAGTGGTGGTTGGGCGCTGGTCTTAACAATCTCTGCTGTAGGGGTCTGGCCTACCAAACCCCTACAGTGGGTAACATTTACCTGCAAATTCCTGAGTGCGTTACGGGTTAGTCTGACGCACCCTATTTAATCAGTTGAGTGCCTTAGTTACCAGCAGCAGGATCGGCCGCTGGAGGTGGTTCAGGTGCGCGAGGAGGAGCGGGTGCGGGTGCCGGAGGCGCAGGTGGAGGAGCGGGTGCGGGTGCGGGTGCCGGAGCGGGGGCAGGTGCTGGAGCGGGGGCCGGAGCAGGTGCAACGGGTTCGCTGCGACGGCGGGGTGGTGGTGGCACATCAATGGGCTGTTCCGGTTCTCTCGTTCTGGAGCTTGGCTCTGTAGAACGGACAGGTTCGGGGGGGGTTTCTCGACTGCGGCGATCGCTTGAACGGCGACTTCCTGAGCTGTCTGATTTGGATTCGCTCTTTTCTTCGTTCTCAGCTTTATCCATGTTGTAGGCTTTGCGAGGACGCTGAGGTTTCGCTTTGATGCTGCCTTTACGCCCCTCTAACTTGGGTAGAGTGGGGAATTTTTCAACAGGCATATCTTGCACAGCGAACTTCATAAACTGCCGCCAGGTATAAGCAGCGGTTGCGCTAGAGCCACCTGTTGGTCGGTTGTTGTCATTTCCCAGCCACACCCCCGCGACTAACTGGGGAATGTAACCGATAAACCAAAGGTCACGGGCTTGATCCGTTGTCCCGGTTTTGCCTGCAACGGGGCGACCGAGTTGAGCGCTGGTGCCAGTGCCACTCCGAACGACACCTTCCATCATCCAAGTTGAGATCGCCACGCTGGTTGGGTCAACGGCTTGCTTCGCCTCAAACTTGGCATCGTAAATTACTTCGCCTTTTTTGTTGATCACTCGACGAATGCCGTGTGGCTCAACATATTTGCCTTGATTGGCAAGTGTGCCATAGGCTGAGGTGATTTCTAGCAGGTTAACTTCAGAAGTTCCCAAGGCAAGCGAGTAGGCAGGCACAAGCTTTGACTTAATCCCCAACCGATGCGCCATCTCCACAACCGGGTCAAAGCCAACATCGATTAATAACTTGACCGACACAACGTTGACAGAATTGGTTAACGCTTTATCGAGCGTCATCCAACCGCTATTTTTACGGTTAAAGTTTTCGGGTTTGTAGCCATCGACAAAGTAAGGGGCATCCAGGTAAGAAGCGTAGGGAGACTTACCCGTTGCGATCGCCGTTGTATAAAGAATCCCCTTAAACACAGACCCTGGTTGGCGTTGGGCCTGGGTCGCTCGGTTGAACTGGGTATCATTGTCAGAACCCCCCACCATTGCCCGAATTTCGCCTGTTCTCGGATCGATGGCAACCATTGCTCCTTGCTTAAAGCCTTGATAGGAGCCATTTTCTTTAACGGTCTGACGAACAGCTCGTTCAGCCGCTTGCTGCCACTTAGGATTGAGCGATGTCTCAATAACCAAGCCACCGCGCCTAATCTCAGCCTCTGGAACCCGTTGCTTTAGCTCTTGATTAAGAACGTAAGTGGTGAAGTAAGGAAAATCGCTGTAAAACTTCTGCGGCAACTTTGGTGTCAACTTGAGCGGTTCCGCCTTAGCAGTTGCGGCTTCGCTCGCCGAGATATAACCCGCTTCTTGCATGCGTGACAGCACAATATTGCGCCGATTTTTAGCAGCATCTGGGTTGACTAACGGAGAGTAGGTGCTGGGTGCTGGAGGTAATCCGGCGATCGTGGCTGTCTCGGCAAGGGTTAACTGATCTGGCTTTTTGCCAAAATAAACCCAAGCGGCATCTGCTACGCCATAAGCATTTGAACCTAAAAAGACTAAATTCAAATACTGCTGCAAGATTTGCTCTTTGGTCAGCTTACTCTCAATTGTTTGCGCCAGTACAGCTTCACGCAATTTTCGCCAGAGGCTATGCTCTTGGTCGAGATAGACAACCCGCGATAACTGCTGCGTGATCGTACTACCCCCTTCGACCGTTTCACCAGCCAGCGCATTCGTCACCGTAGCGCGAATGATGGAGCGATAATCAACCCCTGTATGCTCATAAAAGCGGCGGTCTTCGGCTGCAACGAAGGCTTGCACAACCTGTTTGGGAATCTGGTTGTAGGTCAGGTAATCACGAGTTGCAGGCCCTTTGTGATACATGACTGAGCCATCGGCGGCTTTAACTGTAAAAGTACCATCGCGGCGATAAGTCAGGAGGTCAGCCGTGTCGGGTAGAGTTTTGGAGATTTCTTGATAACCGTAGACAACCCCTGCCCCTGTCCCTGCCGCCAAAATTGCTAGCCAAAACAAAATTTGACGGTAGAGGGGTTGCTGTCGATAGATCCGGCCGGTGGTGCCCAGCGTTGTTTGGATTGTAGTGAGTAATGACGACTTGGAGCGTTTAGGCCGCCTTCTTTTGGGGGGCTTACCATTTGACTGCGTTGAGTCTGTGTAGTCTCCAGTCTGCAAGTTTTCTGAATGAGCCGTGCGACTGTCCTGTACCTCCTGGGCTGACTGTCCAGCAGCATCATGGCGCGATTGCTCTGTGATGCTCTTTAACCGAGAAAGGAAGTTATCCACGTTTGAGCCTCACCCACCCAAAACAACTCGACAAACATTGTAATGCGCGATCGCCAGATCTTAAAAAAGAGTAACGCGAATTACTCCGATAAACCCTACCACGAAACGCCAGCAATCATGAACAAGAATCTATCAGAAGTATTCAATACTAAATTGCTGAAGAATTCCCAATTTTCGCGGATTTTAGCTGTAACTGGGCTGCGATCGCAACCCAGCGAATTCGCTAGCAAAAGCAGGAGCAGTTAGACACCCGCGTGACCAAGGGCTAAAGCTGTAACCAACATTCCTAAGACAAGAAACGGTTGGGCACTGGCTTGATATTTCACGTCATTCTTGAGCGGATCCCGAAGGAAATACATATCTTGAAAGGTAATTTGGGGGATAACCAGCAACAGCAGAATCAGCCCGTAAAGGTTTTGGTGGATGCTGACCAGGTATCCGGCAACCCCAAGCTGGAAAATGTCGATCATCAACACGCAGATCCAGGCGGCCGTCATAATCCCAAACATGACAGGCAAGGACTTCAGACCAAATTGGCGATCGCCCTCGACGCTCTTAAAATCATTAACGACAGCAATTCCCAAACCAGCGAGGCTGTAGAACAACGTTAAAATGACGATCTTCCAGTTCAAGTCGCCAAATAAGGCATGACCAGCCCACCAGGGCAACGCGATATAGCTGGCACCCAAAGCGTAATTACCGAGCCAGCCATTTTGCTTGAGCTTCAACGGGGGGGCTGAGTAAATGTATGCCAGAAAGCAGCCACCTAGCGTCAGAGCCGTCAACGTTGGGAAGGCGTGACCCGCCCAGGTATCGAGCAGGTAAGCGACGGCAACACCAGCGCCTAAAAGCACGAACACTTGCGTGATCACCTGCGGCAATGAAATCGCACCTGAAGGAATCGGGCGATAGGGTTCATTCACGGCATCGATTTCGCGATCGTAAAACTCGTTAATGGTTTGCGTGTAACCTGTCAGCAAAGGCCCTGCCATGAACATGCAAGCCGCCGAAATGAGAAAATTCTCAAGTGTCCAGGTATATTGCCCGGATGAAGCCGCTCCACAGATTACCCCCCACATTAATGGAATCCAGGTGATCGGCTTCATCAGTTGCAGCCGAATTTTCCAGATGGAGCGATCGCCTGTGTCAGCACCACGCATTCCCAACACTTGTCGAAGTTGGGCGGTACTTTTTTCTGTGCCTGCACCTGCTGCTGGTGCCTGAGAAGACGATTCAGCCGAAGGGGTAGGATTCTCAGCCATAGGGATTTACCAAGGTTAGGTTCAGTAGCTCGATGCAATAGAAACAGAGGTGGGGGAGAAACTTCCCCCGATCAACGTTAAGGATTGAACGGATTCGGTTTTGGAGGAATCGATCAGGGCGATCGCTCAATTAAAAAGAGATGATCAAAAATCCATCTTGAAATTTGGCACCTGTGACAGGCTTGCCGCGCAACTCATTGGGTAGAAAGACATTGCGCCGTTGGTCGCCTGCCTCAATTGTAATTTCAGGGCCAGACTGAGTGAGTTTAACTTGTTTCTTGTCGAAACCAGGCAAAAAGAGACTGACTTTGCGTTCTGCCACATTGATGGCGATCGGTCGAGGCATTTGAGCGGCTGCGTCAAAGTCAGGTAAAGACTCTATCAGCGGTTCCCAACTCTGAGTAGACTGAGTTGCCACGGTTGAAATGGGGAGAGGGGCAAATGTCTGCCCCAAACTACTGACATCTGTAGACTGATTAAGAATCACGCCACCCACTGTCAGCCCCACCTGTTGTGCCCCACCCCACAAATACTTGGCGGTTGCGATCGCGGCTGCATCATCAGTTGTGACCAGGTAAGCGGCAACCCGATTGGGGTCTGCGATCGCCTGCCGCCCCTGCTCTAGCCAATCGGTCGCTTGCTGGGTCATGGGCTGATTGAAAATATCACCCGTCCAACTGACGTTCAGCACAGCCGCCGCGATCGGTTGGAGGAATGGCGACACCGTTTTACCCAGGTCAGAGTCGGCAAACACTTTGCGGAATCGACGCGTATACCAACCCAGTGATTCTGGCATCCCCAGCATCCGCAGAGTAGCCTTATCGCCGTTGCCATCTAGCACAATGACGTCATACTGACCGCTGGCATCAAATTCTCTGATGGCATTCAATGCGAGGGCATCATCCATGCCAGGTAAAACGCTAAGTTCTTGCCCATACACTTCCTTAAAGAAAGGGGTACGCAAATACTGAGCTTCGAGTTTTTTTAATTCTTCCCAACTACGCTCAAGCAGGTTCGCGGTTGAGAGTTGAACGACCCACAGATTGGAGGCCACCGTCTGTGGGTCATTTCCCACCGGGGCATCAATTAACATGCCAAAGCTAGGGCTACTATCTTGCGACACCAACAGCACCCGCTTTCCTTGATTGGCAAGGCGTTTTGCCGCTGCGATCGCAATGGTGGAGCGACCTACGCCACCTTTTCCCAAAAATGTCAAAATCAGCGCCATGGTGGGTTCCTACGACAACAACGCATTTTAGCTCTTAGGTGAGTTCGATTTCATCTTCAAAAAACCAGATGGCAGATTTATCGTCAAACTGTACTAAAACTCCAACACCGCTGCCGTCTGTCATTTTGAAGTCTCTGATGACACCATACTGACCGAGTTTCTTAGCAACTGGCTCCGACACGCGATCGCGTATCCGGCGGACTCGAACTTGTTGACCGACTTCCATCTCCACTCCAAAGAATACAAATCAAAAATCAGTGTATCAGCGTCACGTACCTGATTTAGCCTGAAGCACCACAGATTTCAGGGATTTTTGGTGAAACATTGGCGATCGCAGAGTTTGCTAGTCCGCCAGTCCTGCATAGATGAAGGACTCGTGGGAAGGACAAGCGGTAGCCTTGACCAGAGAAGCATCACAAATCGTCTCTTCTCAGGCATGTCTGTTTTGACCCCATCCAACTGCGGCTAAACCCGATTCAACAGGTTATCGAAAGAGCGCTTTTGATGTTAAGAGGTCTTGCAATCGAGTTCGCAAAGTTTCAACTTGCTCTAGCTCGATCGCTTCGACTAACCCAGAGGCGATGAGTTGAGTTGCTTGGGCATCGTTGCTTGCTCCGGTTAGGGTGTGGGCAATGGCATCGGCGGCTCGGCCTGTGTCGGCGATCGCGATGATCGGGCGATCGACTCTTACACTTTCGGCTGCATCTTTCCAGGTAACGGCGCCGCCATTAATCAGCACTGTGACAGAGGGCTTCCCACTCGCTAAAACATTTGCTAAATCAGCCATCCAGGCAGACTCATCACCCCACTGCTGCCCAGGTGTGAGAACAAAGTGAGTATGGTTTGGCTCTAAAGCCGCGGCCTCTGTAGAGCTGGGTTGGTTAGTTGGCAAGATGGCCATTTCGGCGGGTAAGACACCAATTAAAGGGAAACTGGCGCTAGCTTTTTGATAGGCCCGCCCCATCATCTGCATCACCCCAGTATCGGTGCCCCCGTCAATGACGATCGCCCCTACTTCTTCGGCAACGGCAACAATCGCTTTAAGAAATAAAGTATGCAGCCGTGCAACATGGTAGTGTCGCAGTTCGCCTGCCCCACCGACTAAAACGATGACTGGACGGGAACCTGTTACTTGCAAGGTGTGGGAAATCGCCTTTAAATCGGCTGATGTTTTTACCTCGATTGCAATGGCTGACTGTTCGGCAAAAAATTCAATAATGTAAGGCTTAGGCATAAAATCCAGCAAAAACCAGAATGCAAACCAGACTCAATGCCACTCTGATTGCCTTCTAAGATGAGAGTGCCCATTGAGTGGGTGGTCCTCTCAAATCAGATTGGCCCTCTGGCACACTCAATAGCGTGATCCTTGCAGCCAATTGCGACGGACAGAGGCTTTAGCCGAAAGGCGTGACGTAGGGAACGGATAGGGTTGACCCGCGAATTTGATACCTTCTCGCGCAGTATCAAAACCCCGATGCATGTAGAATGACAACGGCAATTTGATCGGCAAGGAGCAACATAATGGCAGAGGTCACGATTGGTATCATCGGTGGCAGTGGACTTTACAAAATGGAAGCCCTAAAAGACATCGAAGAAATCGCGATCGATACACCCTTTGGCAATCCATCCGATGCCATTATTGTGGGAACACTCGAAAACACTCGTGTTGCCTTTCTAGCAAGGCATGGTCGTAATCATCATCTTCTCCCTTCAGAGCTTCCCTTCCGGGCAAATATTTATGCCATGAAAAGCCTTGGGGTGAAATACCTTATTTCTGCGTCGGCGGTTGGATCACTGAAAGCACAGGTGAAACCATTAGATATGGTAGTGCCCAATCAGTTTATTGATCGCACAAAAAATAGAATTTCTACCTTTTTTGGAGACGGTGTTGTGGCTCACATCGCTTTTGGCGACCCCGTCTGCCATCATTTAGCCAATGTTTTAGCAGATTCGGTTGAGAGCCTTTCGCTAACGGATGTGACGCTGCATCGTGATGGCACCTATGTCTGCATGGAAGGCCCTGCTTTTTCGACCAAAGCGGAGTCAAACCTTTACCGGAGCTGGGGGGCTGACATTATTGGCATGACAAATCTGCCGGAAGCTAAACTGGCGCGGGAGGCAGAAATTGCCTATGCAACCCTGGCCCTAGTTACTGATTACGACTGCTGGCACCCTGACCACGATAGCGTCACCGTGGAGATGGTGATTGGCAACCTGCAACGGAATGCGATTAATGCTCAGAAGGTAATTCAAGAAACGGTGCGCCGTCTACGTGACAATCCACCCAATTCAGATGCACACTCTGCCTTGAAATACGCTATCTTGACACCTTTGGATAAGATTGCCCCGGCAGCAAAAGAGCGGCTTCATTTGTTGTTGCAGAAATATTTATAGATTTTAGGTTGCATTTTCAAAAAGGAGGCTATATTAGTACAAATGCTCTGTACAATCTTATGGCATTCCTGACTCCCAAAAAGCAACGCTTACTCGACTGGCTTGAAGACTATATTTACGCTCATCATCGCGTCCCTTCCTATGACGAGATGACGGAGGCGATGGGTTATCGCTCTAAAAATACAGTCCGAGTTCACCTCAATGACTTACGTGAGGCTGGCTATATTAACTGGCAAGACCGCAATGCGCGCTCAATCCAGATTTGTCGGCCTCGCTTGCGCAACATTCCAATTCTAGGCACGATCGCCGCAGGTGGTCTGGTTGAGACGTTTCCCGATGCTCCACCAGAGGAGTATGTAGACATTTCAACCTTGCCTTACTTTATGGGCAAGTCGCGGCAACAAATGGCGCAGCACTTTGCCTTGAGAGTTCGGGGTGACAGTATGATTGGAGCGGCGATCGCTCATAACGATATTGTGGTGCTGCGGAAAGAGTTTGATCCGCTCGTTGTCAAAGAAGGGCAAATTGTTGCCGCTCGTGTTGGGACACGGACGACGCTTAAATATTTTTGCCACGCCGAAGGAAAAATCGTGCTGCGCCCTGCGAATCCTAGCTATGACCCGATTTCGGTTGAGCCTGAAGATGTAGAAATCGAAGGGGTTTATATCGGTTTATTACGTGGTTTAGTTTAGGCGATCGCAGTTTAGGTAAGTTTTGTGTTGATGTTGGTGGGCAGCGAATTTTCTGTGTGGCAGAGAGTTCGTCTGGTATAGGTTACAGCGTTGTATCGAAGCGTTAAAGATCGTTGCGAATTTTCCATATCGGTTCGGCTCCTGTGATAGCCTGCTTAACGTTGTTGTCATAATGCTTCTAGGAGAGAACACTTTGAGTCTGCGTTCTGAGCGTTATACCGAGATTTATCCACGGGAAGATTTCAGCGAGTATGTTGCTCACCTGCAACTTCACATGGCACTCCAAGCTCGCAAGTTGGTTCCTTCTTTCGTTTCAACTGTTGATAGCCGACAAGAGTTATTACACAAAACACAAGCCGAGTTTGAAAAGCTTGTTTCGCGTCAGCCTCAATAAGACCATTCCTTTAAAGCGCATTCATTTCTTAACGATATCAAAGGGCCTCTAGATGGCCCTTTTTTTTAGGTTGCAACTTGGTTTACAAAACTTCATGATGGAGGATGAAGAGGTTCGTTAGGGTAGGGCAGGAACTGGGCGAGCTGCTTGGGCGATCGCTGCTTTCCCATGAAACTCTTTACACCTGTTTTTGTTCTGGAGGGTAGATTTTGAAGGTTTTTAGCACCTTTTCATTTGCTACTCGTCGTGATCTTTCCATTCTGTTCGTTGCGGGTTTGCTGTTTTGGTCAAGTTTGGCCTCGTTGTTACCAACGCTCTCTCTCTACCTTGAAAATATCGGCTCAACGCCCCACCAGGTCGGCATTATCATGGGGTCGTTTGCGATTGGGTTACTCCTGTTTCGCCCGTGGCTCGGCAGTGTGGCTGACGTTCGTGGCCGTAAATTGGTTTTGCTAATTGGGTTAGTTGTGGTGGCGATCGCCCCGATTGGTTATTTGTTTGTCTCATCCATGCCACTGCTGATTGCGTTACGCGCGTTTCACGGGTTAAGTGTGGCAGCTTTTACGACGGGCTACAGTGCATTGGTCGCTGATATTTCACCGTTGCAAAATCGGGGCGAGGTGATTGGCTACATGAGTTTGGTCAACCCGATTGGCATGGCAATTGGGCCAGCGCTTGGTGGTTTTCTGCAAGCAGAGGTGGGGTATACGGTTTTGTTCTTAACCTCCGCAGGGATTGGTGCTGTCGGTCTGGTCTGTGCGAGCGGGTTAACGGCCAACAACCCCCAGGCTGTAGCTATGGCGGTTCATTCTGTTGATCGGCTAGTTAAGCCAGACTCCGCGTGGCGCGTGATTGGCAGCCCTCGATTGCGAGTCCCAACTCTGGTCATGCTGATGGTTGGGCTAGCGTTTGGCACGCTCAGCACCTTCGTTCCACTTTTCATTAAGGAAGCAGAGGTGAACTTAAATGCGGGCTTGTTCTACACGGCTGCCGCGATCGCGAGTTTTACAGTTCGCTTGTTAGTTGGTCGCGCCTCTGATCAATATGGGCGTGGTCGATTTATCTCGCTGGGGTTGGTGTTTTATGCGGTTTCAATGCTGATGCTGTGGCAGGCAAATAGTGCGGTTGCGTTTCTTTGGGCGGGGGCGATCGAGGGGGCAGGGGCTGGCATTTTTTTACCCACAATGATTTCGCTTGTCGCCGATCGCTCGTTGCCCGAAGAACGAGGACGTGTGTTTGGTCTATGCATGACCGGGTTTGATTTGGGTATCGCGATCGCGGGGCCGACTTTAGGCTTTTTTGCAGGTTCCTTTGGTTATCGGGGGCTGTTTGGTTTAGCAGCAGGGTTAGTCGTGCTAGCGCTAGTCGTATTTGTTGGTTTTTGCAGTAAAACGCTGGCTGATTCGGTGCGCTACTCTCTCGGCAGTGGGCGAGATGTTTATGCCGTGCGCTAGGAGCAACAAGACGACTAGATCGACAAATGCTCTTAGAAACGAGACTTGAATCAGCTGAACAACTTCCTTGCTGTAGGGGTTTAGCATTGCCAAACCCCTTCACAACCATTGCTTCTGATTAAATTCATCATCCTAACCAACCAGGTTAAAGTTTTGAGCAATCCAGCCGATTAGCCCCCCGGCTAAGACCAAATAGGTGGAGTTGACGCGAAACTTAAAAGCGGCGACGACACTGGCGATCGCCAAAGTCACTGTTAACCAATCCACCACGGCGGCAGTTGCTAGCTTCAGGGTGACGACCGCCATCAAACCCAGTGAAGCGGCATTGACTCCATCAAGCAGGGCGGACGTGAGCGGCGATCGCCGTAATCGAGTCGCATAGGGGTTAATCAAGGCCACCAAGACAAAAGCGGGCAGAAAAATGCCAATCGTCGCCGCGATCGCCCCTGAATTTCCAGCCACGAGATACCCAACGAAGGTCGCTGTTGTAAATACAGGTCCGGGCGTGAATTGACCAATCGCAACCGCATCTAAAATTTGCTGCGACGTTAGCCATTGCAACCGTTCAACCAGTTCTTTTTGCAAAAAGGCAAGCAACACATACCCACTGCCGTAAAGAACAGAGCCGATTTTCAGAAAAACCCAAAAAACTTGCCAACTATGAGGCACCTCAGCCACTGCTCTGGTCGAAACTTGAGCCAGCAATAGAGGAATTGGCCAGAGTGGGCGATCGCTCAGATGGCGCCACCCTTTTAGTACCAATATGGCTAACCCGGCCAGCAGCAGTAGCAGAATCTCATTTAAACCAAGCCAGCTTAAGCCTGCAACAGCGATCGCGGTGGCCCATGTGACTCGATCTTTGAGTGCTTTTTGGCTAAGCTTCCAAAGCGCTTGCGCCACAACTGCGAGAATGACGGGCTTAACGCCGTATAGGAGCCAGCCTAACTGAGGCGTTGTTTGATACTGCACATACAAAAAGGCCAGCAGCCAAACCATGAGGAAAGCTGGCAAGATAAAGCACGCCCCAGCAGTAATCAAGCCAAGCCACCCTGCTCGCTCATACCCAATGTGAATGGCTAACTCGGTTGAGTTTGGCCCCGGAATGAGGTTTGTGACGCCCAGCAGATCGAGCAGTTTTTCTCGACTAAGCCATTTGCGTCGCTCAACAACTTCTTCATCCATCATGGCAATATGCGCTGCGGGGCCACCAAAGGCAAACGTCCCCAGCCGCAAGAATACGATCGCGAGTTCTCGGAGGCGTTGTTGTCGGTCAGCCATGCTCAACTGCTGATGAGTGGCTTCCTCAAAATCGTTTCGCTGTTGCATGACTCTGTTGAAAGGTGAACATCGTTAGTATTTCATAACTTTCTAAGTTCCAAATGCTTCAAACTAAGACTCACTAAGGCGATCGCGTTTCCTCTCCTGAGTGTTCTGCCAGCCTCTGATCGGATTGCTGCAATTGCATGACGGTTACCCCAACTCGATCAACTCGCGCTTTGCCAGGTCAAACGGCTCAACTTGGCGCGGCAAAAGCCCTGCATTGAATCACAATTTTGGGTTATGGGAATCGGGAAAGGCTTGATATAATGAAGTGAACAAAGGTAAACAAGAAACGTGCCGATTTGGTATTTCTCCCTGTGCATTTTCTGTAAAGTTTGATACTTTGCTCTTTACTAAGCGCTCCGGTGAGTTTTTTGTGAAGATTATGCACAAGTGTGGGATGTTCTGGGCAGTGAGTATATATTTGCTTTATGCGTGGGTACGCTCATAGCAAGAGTAAAAGTAAAGACACTCCCCTAAGCATCTGGATCAATACTGGCTTCACGATACGAATTCTCTATGAAGGTCTGAAGCACGGTACGTTTTGATTGACTATTTTGATTTTGGTGCTACAACTCTTATAGCTACAAAGCTATTTCTTGAAAATTAGACTGTCTTTTTAGCGTTTGAGTTTAGTTTCTCCAAAATCTTGAGAAAGACTGCCCATTCCATTCTGAAAAAGCCAAGGTAAACCCTATGTTGCGTCCAGAATCTTACTACACCGAGCTGGCAAGCTATCAATCCTCCGCCACCTCCGAAAAGCAGAGCGCTCGCCAAACTCGACGAAAGCAAGTTTTGGATCAGGCTTCAGAAATCGACGCATTAGTAGCTGCCTTAGTGCCTGATGATGTGAGTGCAAATAAGCGCGCGATCGTTCGGCATCTCATTGCTTGTTGGGTTGACGAGCAAGCCAGTCAAGCCTCCTAAAATTTGCTCCGGGTTTCCAAGCTTTTCCCTAGGCTCACCAGAGTTTAGGGATTTGTTGGTTTTTGCATTATGAACCAGTATTTTTGAGATGCCTCTGATGTTGCTTGCGACAGAGGCTATATTACTTTTAAATTTTTATAACTGATAAAAATAGTTTGTCGCCTATTGTCTGGGCGATAATGACAGCATGGATCCTGATAAACTTCCCCCAGAGCTTCGAGAACGCATCAACCGTGTTTTAAGAGCAAAGACTGATGACTTCTTTGAGCTAGCGAAACTATTTGGCTTTGACCCCCTCACGAGTTTTGCTGGGGCTGATTTAAGAAATGCAGACTTAAGATCAAAACCGCTAGCTGGGGCTGTTTTTGTTGCCACAAACTTTACAGGGGCAAATTTGATCGGCGCTGACCTCAGAGGGGCTGATCTGACAGCGGCGAAGCTGGTAGGCGCTCAATTAATTAGCGCTCGTTTAGATGACGCTTTTCTGACAAATGCTAATTTGCAAAAAGCTCAAGTTCTGCGGGCTTCCCTGGTGGGGACTGACCTGCGGGGAGCTAATTTAACTCAAGCCAGTCTCGACTATTCTGAATTGCTCAGGGCTAACTTAAAAGGCGTTTGTTTAGAGTATGGCAGTTGCCGAGAAACGATCCTCAGTCATGCTGACATTAGCTCTGCCAGAGTTGCTTGCGCCAATCTGTGTGATGCGAACCTTTATGGCGTGAACTTAATGCATTCTGACCTTCGCTGGGTTGACTTTACAAACGTTGAGCTAACAACGGTGAACGTCAAAAATGCTCATTTTGCTGACAATGTCGGCCTCTCTCAGGAACTTTTAATAGACCTGGAATTGCGAGGCGCTGTGCTTGATTAAGGAGCATAGATTAACTCAACGGTTCTTTTAACTTGGACTTTAGACTAAACGCAATTTTCCACTATACGTAAGGGCGAACAGCCGTATAGCCTTGCGGCAATAGCCTTTGGCATGGCTTCGCTAGGGCTGCGCTAGCGCCCCTCCTAAATATGGCGTATTTTTTGAATTAGTCCAAACTCCAGTTTTTTAACCTGCGAGATTGATTTCCAAGCTACCGTTTCTATTCTTGCTGAGGATCATGGATTAAATAAAATCGAATATTTTTCCGTCGAAAGGGCTAAACGGCAGTTTACCCGTTCAACAAAGTATCGAAATTATTTAATTCTCATTCCTATGGGATACCGAGTGTCCCAAGTCAGTTGTGAGGTTGGGAACAGCTTTTCCGATGAAAAATCGGTCCCGATGCAAATAGGATTGCTATGTGTTGTCTTGTGAACGAAATCGCAGGATTTGTTTTTAGTATGTTGGGCGAGTGACTCAGCGAAACAAATCACGATTGGCAAACAGCAATGCAAATAACCAGGCGGAATATTGAATTACGGGTTGATGATAGTTTGATGCGGGTTTACGTGGCTGCTCCGAAACCGCCAGGTATCTATCCCGGAATTTTGTTTTTTTCTGACATTTATCAACTAGGGGGGCCGATCGCCCGTTTAGCCGAGCATTTAGCAGGTTACGGATATGTCGTTGCTGCACCCGAAATTTTTCATCGCCTGCTTCCAGTTGGGACGGTGATTGAGCCAGACGATTTAGGCCGGATGCAGGGCAATGATGCCGCCCGCCGCACCAGTGTGGCCGACTATGATGCTGATGCGAGAGCGGTACTAGAGTTTTTGCAGAATGAGCCATCGGTGTTGCGATCGCAGATCGGTGCAATGGGGTTTTGTATTGGTGGTCATCTAGCATTTCGGGCGGCGCTTCAGGCAGGCGTGAAAGCAGCGGTATGCATTTACCCAACCGGAATTCATAGCGGCAAGTTGGGGAAAGATCCGGCTGACTCGCTGCAACGGATTAGTGAAATTGAGGGAGAGCTACTGCTGATCTTTGGCAGTGTGGATCCTCACATTCCCCCAGAAGGGCGCAGCATTCTTTTAGACGCCCTGCAACAAGCCAATGTCAAACATCGGGCGATTGTTTATGAAGCAGCTGACCACACCTTTATGCGCGACGATGGACACCGATTTGATCCGGTTTATACGGATGCAGCATGGGCAGAAACGACTCAGTTCTTAAAAGCGGCTTTGTCAGGGAACGGCTGAAGTGTTCATCGGATGCCCCAACGCCGCCGCCAACTAGAGGTTGACTCCTGCTGCGATCGCGATTGTTCTTGTTGATGTCGAGCCAGAATGACTGCTGCGGTGTCACTCAGGGTTGGGTCGCGAAAGGGGGTTGCGGCTCTAGTGTGGAGGTGTTCTTGCTCCATTTGCGAGAGGGGTGCAATCGCCGTTGGGTCAAAGGCGGCAACTGTTCCCTGCGACCAATCGTGGGGCAAGTGAAAGTCGTCTGCTCCTAACGGAATGGTGCCAATTTGCAAGCCTGCCAGTTGCATCGCGACTCGCACCGAGGCCGATCGCGAGTAGGTTGCTAGCTTGCCAGTAGGGGCAAGGCACTGAGCGACACACGCAAAAAACTCTACTGTCCACAGTTGGGGGCAACGGCGTGGCGAAAAGGGATCAAAGAAAATGGCATCAGCTTGAAAATGGCGATCGCTCAGGGTTTGGATTGTTTGACGGGCATCGCCGAGCAACAATTTAGCCTGCAACTGGGACGTTTGACAGACATGATGTTGCGCCATGTCTTGAAGGACAGTTTGCACCAACGGCGACCAGATTTGAATCAAAGGTGGCGCGATCGCGGCTAGGGGCACTGTGGCGTCGAGTTCTAGCCCGTACACCTCAACCCGACAGTCAGGGTTGACAGTCCAGATTGTTTCTAAGGCAGCGGCGGTGTTGTAGCCCAAGCCGTAACAGACATCCAGCAGCTTAAGGGAATCTCGCTGAGCCAACAGCGCGAGGTCGGTTGCCACCGCAAACTTTTGAAACGCCTCAGTTTTAGCTCCCTGTTGACTGTGAAAGGCTTCGCCAAAGGTTTCAGAAAAGAAGGTAAATGAACCGTCTCTGGTTGGTTGCGGTACCCAGTGAGAAGCAGAATCAGGCTCAGACATGCGGGCGGCTTGAAAACATTGATTTAGAATTTTACAGGTGAGCGGGTAATTGCGTTGAAGTAGCCGCCAGGAGCTAAGGTTTGGGCAAAAACACATACAGTCCATTAGGGACACATACCACTTCAATCGGCGTCGTGCCGATAATTTCGCCATCCACCACGACTTTTTGAGGCGGGTCAGTAATCACCTTTAAGGATTTAGCGCGGGCGTGAACAACGTTTTGATGCTCCAGATTGGTTTTTGAAATCGCAGCACCCAACATCCTCAGCATAGTCGTGATGCTTTGCAACTTTGTTTCGGCTGAGGCGATCGTGACATCTAAATAGCCATCGTCAAAGATAACGGTACCTGCCCCCTGCGCTAATACTGACGTGGGCGGAGCCGCATTTGCGACTGTAATTGCCTGGGCTTGAAACTGATAGGTTTCAGTCTCAGTCACAATCTCAGTTTCAAACAGTTTTTGCTCATCAAAGGCTTGCCAACCCGCCATTAAGTAGGCCAGCACGCCCCACTGTTCTTTCATTTCCCGATTTGCCATTTCGACTGTTTCGGCTTCATAGCCCACCCCCGCTAGCAGGATCATCGGCACCCCATTGCAGAAAGCCGCATCGACCGCTTTGGTATAGTCACCCAAAATAATTTGGCACGCACTGCGAATCGGGGTAAGGCGAGGCAACCCCAAGGCGGCTGCAAAGGCGTTGGCTGTACCGCGAGGAATGATCCCCAGGGGAATTTGACTACTGACCAGGGCACCCGCAACCGCCGAGATCGTGCCATCACCTCCCGAAGCAATTACCATATCGGTGCCAATATCGATCGCCTCGGCAACTTGTTTCGCTGGGTCTAAATCTGGTTCTGTATAGAGAATTTTGAGGTTGAGATGCGGCTCTAACAAGCTGCGAATCAAGGTTAGCTCTTGCTCCGGATCGCCTTGTCCACAAACGGGATTAAAAATCAGATGAGCAATTTTCGCCTTTGCCAAGCGATACAGCAACATTTCGGCAGTGGCCAGATTCGTTGCCAGCGGTACGTTGTGAACGTTGCAAATTCGCATCAATGCCTGGATATCCGGTTCATGCGGCTGGGCGTAAAGCGGATCGATCAAAAAGATCACGACCAGCACATTACCCGTTGCAACCTCTGCGGCAATTTGTGCATCTCCCCCCTGCGGCCCCGACAAAAGTTTCTCGACGGCTAAGCCTGTCGCGGCTTCGACCCGCTGCCCAGTCGTGCCTGTAGCGATCAGCCGATACCGCTGCAGCACTGGGGCATGGTTGCGAGTAAAGTTGATTAAATCTTCTTTTTTGCCGTCGTGGGCGATGAGGGCGATCGTGGTTGACATAAAGAGAGACGCGAATAGAGGCGTTCTGTAAGGGATGTGATAGATGTATCTCTCGGTACGATTTGTGGTACGGAGAAGGCTTAGATTGCCAAGATTGCATCTTACTAAATTCTAGGAAAGATAGGAGTGAATCGGCTGAGCAATGCACAATATCCTCCCAATGAAGCCGTGCTACCTCTATGAGATAAAACTCAGCGGTTAGATAAAATTTTTTTCATTCTTCTTTTAATCACTTTTTACCTGTGTGCTTGAGACTTATCCATAAGCAGGTGGTGTTCTAGACATGGGGATTAGGATCAGGGAGAATATGGTCACTCGAACAAGTTAGAACCCTCTGGATGACTACGATGGTACTTGAACCCGTCCATTGCCCTACCTGTGACAGCACTGACATCGTCAAACACGGTA
>DVDV01000233.1 GCA_015296075.1 Leptolyngbyaceae cyanobacterium M33_DOE_097
ACCGGGTTGAACGGTGTTTCAGTCGTCTGAAGCAATTCCGTCGCATTGCCACCCGTTATGAGAAAAAAGCTGAAAACTACCTTGCCATGCTGACTATCGCCTCTATCATGATGTGGTTGTAGTTTTAAAACAGACCCTAGCCTTTACCAGACAAACTTGTGGATTAATGGTGCAAGTTTGCCAAATCGGTATAAGTTGCTAAAGACACTTGTTTTGGAAAAACTAGGCACCAGGTTTCTCAGTGAAATCTGGTTTTTTCATGCATGAAGGGTTATCGTCGCATTTTGCTGACCGCAATCTCCTGATAGTGTTGAGCAAAAAGCGTTTCTATCATCAGATGGTGTGTGATTGCGGAGAGGAGTGGCTGTGAAAAAAGTTAGTAGCTGGCTTCAAATGAGCTATCTAAGCACTTTGATTGGCGTGGTTGGCGTTAGCATGGAGCCTGCGATCGCTCAAATCCCATCTCCCAGTCTTGCAGAACCCACCCCACCAGTTGCCCCTCTTGATCAACCCCCCGCGTTATCTGAATGTGAGATTACTTTGGCTCCGGCTGATTGTGAGACAGCCGACGATGCTTTAGGGCAAGTCCGCTCGGTCGAAGAGTTGACCGATGTTTCACCCAATGATTGGGCCTATCAGTCCTTAAAATCAATGATTGAGCGATATGACCTCTCGTTGGGCTACCCCGACCAGAAGTTCCGTGGCAATCAGCCTGTCACCCGCTACGAATTTGCGGCTGCCGTTTCTCAAGCCCTCGATCAACTGCTGTCACAATTGGCCCGTCAGGAATTTTCAGCGATCCGAGAAGACTACGCTACCTTACGGCGTTTGCAACAGTCTTACAGCACAATTTCTCAAAGTCTCGATCGCCGCCTGACTCAACTCGACACGCAGATGCAACAGTTAGAGCAGCAACAATTTTCAGTGACCACTAAGCTCAGCGGGGAAACCGTTCTGGCGATCACCGATGGGAACAGTGCCAGTGCGACCCTAATAGCACGAACCCGGCTCAACCTTAACACCAGTTTTAATGGCCGCGATCGCCTCCTGACCCAACTCGAAGTCGGCAACAACGGTGGTGACGCTGTGAGTAAGGCTCAAGATAAGGGGGCTAATCGGCTGGGAAGTTTAGGGTTATTGGCCGGGGCAGGCGGAGCGGATTATGTTGGGGTCGAGTCAACGGTGCGGTTAAGCCAATTGCACTATACCTTTCAACCAATTGATCAGTTAGCCGTTACAGTGGGTGCGCGGCTCAGCCCCCGCGACTATATTGATCGCAACCGTTTTGCGAATGACCCCGCACGCGATTTCTCATCCAGCTTTTTTGCGAATAATCCTCTAATCATCCAGAATCAGGTTGATCGCCCTGGTGGAGCGGGACTCGCACTTGCTTGGCAGCCGTTTGACCTGCCCCTTAAAGTTCGGGCGCTGTACGTAGCTGCTGATGCTGATGCCACTGCCTCTGGGATTGCTGAAGGCGGCTTGTTTGGCGATCGCTATCAGGGCAGCTTTGAGCTGGAGTATGGCTTTACCGACAGCATTGCAGCCCGACTTCAATACACACGCGCCAAGGTCAATGAAGTCGATATCTCGGCGTTTGGTTTAAATCTGGAATGGGCTGTTAATAACCAGTTTGCCGTGTTTGGTCGGTTTGGTTTTGGCAGTTACGAAGGCTTTAACCCCTTAATTGGTGAAGATTTAGACCTGAACCCTGCCACCTGGGCAGTGGGGCTAATTGTCCGGAATATTGTTATCCCCGGTTCTACTGCTGGCGTTGCGATCGGGCAACCCTTTATTGAAGCGGATTTGGGCAGCGCCACCCAAACCAATTTTGAAGCCTTTTACAGCTTTGCGTTCAACGACAACATCATCATTACGCCCGCGCTGATTGTGGTTGACAGTGCTGACAACTCTGAATCGAGCCGCACCATCTGGCAGGGCTTACTGCGCCTGGTCTTCATTTTTTAGGAGGGTTAACGGTTCCGGCACGGCTTGATCCCGTCACTTCCAAATGGTGCCGTGCTGTTTCGTTGCCTGGAGTTTTGCGCCAGTCAGGTTGGCGGCCTGCAAGTCGGTAAAGAGTAAGGATGCCCTGGTCAAGTTGGCGTTTTGCAAATTGGCGTGGCTTAAGGTTGCCCCACTTAAATCGGCAGCTTCTAAATTCGCTTCGCTTAAATCAACGGCTACCAGATTTGCCAGACTCAGGTTACTTTGGCGCAGATCGGCAGCGGTGAGATTAGCTTGACTTAAATTTGCTTCACTCAACGAGGCTCCTCGTAAGGAAGCTTCCTTTAAATTGACGCGGCGCAGATCCATTTTTGCCAGGTTGACCCGTTCCAGGTTGCAGCCAGGGCACTGCCGCGTCAGCCGCAGGCGAATGACTTGCACCCGCGGTTGCTGACTCAGCCAGATCAGCAGGAGCATGATCCCCACACCAATTAAGAATGCACGAATGCGAAGTTGCACGCGATCGCCCTTTAATTCACCCAACAACAAGAAATATGTCTACAATCTACAAACATTACATTTGATAATGGGTAGACAAAGCCGAGAGACTGACAGTGAAAGACCGGAAGCATATTCAGAAATGGTTCGCATGGGCGATCGCGAGTTTAATCAGTATTGTTTTGGGGTTGACCCCTGCTGCGGTTTGGGCGGCAGAGCTACCCATTCAAACTGACTCAGCCCCATCTGACGTAGACCTTTCAATTCCTGCCAAGCTCGACTCTGACGCGATCCCCTCTGACAAGATCAACCAGTTTGTGCAAGCCTGTGTCAGAGTTGTCTCCCTGATTGAGCGTCGTGAAGGAGAGTTGCAAGCGGCTGAAACCGATTCTGAGTCTCTCCGCATCCAGCAAGAAATCGAAGCGGAGGCATTAGCGATCATTCAGGCAGCAGGGTTGACGCGACAAGAATATGTGCAGCTACTCGGTTTAGCTAATACGGATGCCGAATTTGGCGAACGGGTCGCGATCTTGCTTCAAGAGGCAGGCGTCTAACTACAATGGTAAATCGATTGCTTTTCGCCCTGCAAACGTCTATAGGTAGGGGATAGATTTATTCTAATCTACTAGGGATAGTGCCGCGATCGATAAGAGTCGCAAATTAGTCTTGCATATTGAGCCATGAGTGGTTAAATGGTGAGAGATTTGACGGCTCATTGTATAGATCGAGTCTGATCACCCCCTTAAATCAGCGGCTAAAGAGGTTTTTAGAACGCTTTTGAACGCTGATCATCCTTTACTCTTCACCCCATATTGAAGTTCTTATTTCGCTTTCATGAATAGTGAAATTGTCTCTGTCTCGCAAGACGATCTATTAAAGCGCCGCAAACAACTGCTCAAGCAGCGAAAAGTGCGATCGCTCAAAGAGGTCTGGCGCGTTTTGATCATTGCCAGTTTGGCGGGTGGGGTCGTTTATGCAATCAAATCACCAATTTGGGTCATTCGGCGGCCAGAGCAAATCGCCATTAAGGGCAGTCAGCACATTCAACCGCAAACCTTGCGATCGCTTTTAAAGATTGCCTACCCTCAGTCCCTTTGGCGAATTGAGCCAAAAGCGATCGAAAGTCAGATTAAAGAAAAATTGCCCGTTGAGGCGATCGCGGTTAGTCGTCAAATTTTTCCACCAGGGCTAACGGTGCAACTGACGGAGCCAACCTATGTGGCGTTATCAGTGCAGCTGCCAGAGCCGACTGCAGAAGTTGCAGCCCCAGCGCTTGAGCAACGTCCAAACCGCTCTGCTGATCCCAAGGCAGCCCCCACTGCTGGTGAAAAGCTTGGCTTGTTAGACAAAAACGGAGGCTGGATCGCACTTGAACGCTATACCTTACTGGACCCAGGGTTTAAGCCACCGACGCTGAAGGTGATTGGCAATCCTCAGCAGATTCGGCCTTACTGGCAAAAGCTCTATGAAGCGTGCGATCGCAGTGTTGTTAAAATCAGCGAAATTGATTGGCGCGATATTAATAACCTGATGCTTAAAACGGAGCTTGGCACGATTCGCATCGGTGCTTATAGTCCGGCTCTATTTGCGCAGCAGCTAGACATTTTGAGCCAAATGAAACAACTCCCAGAACAACTCCAGGGAGATGAAATTCTTTCAATTGACTTGAGCAATCCAGACAGTCCATTTGTGCAAACAGGCAAAGCCACGGCGAAACCTAAAAACCTTGTGAAATCTAAACCAGAAAAACCTAAGAAAGAGGATAGTCATGATTGACAAATTAAGGCTTTGTTGCATTACATGATCCATACGAGGCTTTTAATTCGTTTGCCGTTATCATTGGTTTTTCAAAATATCGTTATGCAAGTCGGTACAATCGTATAGCCTTAAAATCATGAATTTTCAATAAGCCCATCTGACGTTTAATACCCAATTAGTCGCTACTCCAATGACACTCGAAAACAACATCGGCCACCTTCACTTTAATAACGGTTCTTCGACTGATGCCTCTGCTAGCGCTTCAAATTCAGCCGACTCGACGCGCTCAATGACCCAGTCTGGAATACACTTGAATCAACCTACACAACCAAATACTATGGCTGGAGAAGACCTAAAGCGAAGTGAAATCGTGCCCAGTAGTGTCGCAAAAATTAAAGTCATTGGTGTTGGCGGTGGTGGCGGTAACGCAGTTAATCGCATGATTGCTAGCAGTTTGACTGGGGTTGAGTTTTGGTCAATTAATACCGATGCTCAATCGCTCTCACAAGCAGGCGCACCCAACCGACTTCAAATGGGCCAAAAGCTAACCCGTGGTCTTGGCGCAGGTGGCAATCCTTCCATTGGGCAAAAAGCGGCTGAAGAATCTCGTGACGAAATCGCGGCTGCGCTAGAAGGTGCTGACCTTGTGTTTATTACTGCTGGCATGGGGGGTGGCACAGGCACGGGGGCTGCACCTGTTGTTGCAGAAATTGCCAAAGAAGTGGGCGCACTGACGGTTGGGGTGGTAACTCGTCCTTTTACATTTGAGGGGCGGCGACGCACCAGTCAGGCCGAAGAAGGGATTGCAGCGCTCCAGAGCCGGGTTGATACGCTGATTGTGATTCCGAACGATCGCCTGCTGTCTGTGATTTCTGAGCAAACTCCAGTGCAAGAGGCTTTTCGCACCGCAGATGACATCCTGCGTCAGGGGGTGCAGGGCATCTCTGACATCATCATTATTCCGGGGCTGGTCAATGTTGACTTTGCCGATGTGCGGGCAGTCATGGCTGATGCAGGTTCTGCACTGATGGGCATTGGGATTGGGTCAGGCAAGTCACGGGCACGAGAAGCTGCGATCGCCTCGATTTCTTCACCCTTGTTAGAGTCGTCAATTGATGGGGCGCGAGGAGTTGTCTTTAACATCACTGGCGGTTCAGACTTGACGCTGCACGAAGTCAATGCGGCGGCTGAGATTATTTATGAAGTGGTTGACCCCAACGCGAACATTATCTTTGGTGCGGTCATTGACGATCGCCTCCAGGGTGAGGTGCGCATCACGGTGATTGCCACAGGGTTTAATGGTGAGGCTGTCATTCAGCAGGCTGGCACCACGAATGTGCGTCGTCCGGTTGCGCCTCCTCCGGTCACGCCGGTCACGCCGACAAATCCGACTGGACCAATGGAAGACCCGCGTACAGGTAGACCCATCGGGCTGGATATTCCTGAGTTTTTACAGCGTCGTCGCAACCCACGTTAATTAACGGAAGCTCGTCTAATCGTCTAAACGGCAGCGATCGCTGGAGCAAGCTGCTTTTCGCTGGCGCACCAACGTCTGAAGATCAGGGCGGCCAGTGACTTTTAGGCGTAGATTGGCCCAGATACCATAAACAAAGTCGGCGATCGCCCCGATGATGGGCAACTTTGTGATGGCATAGACCCAACCCAGGCCCAACACCTCATAAATTTGTCGAAACACGGCAACGTTTTTGATGACGCTTCCATCAGGTAATACGGCGTGGATGCGTCCCATTGCTGTTTCAAAGTCAACTCCACCATTCGCCATTGGCTCGTAGGCAGGATCCGCAATATCGACGAATACGACCAAACCCCGGCCCGCGTCTCGCCGCTTTAAAAAGTCAACTTCTCGCAAGCAGAGTGGACATTCACCGTCGTAGAGCAATTTAATTTTCCAGTTTTGGGTTGTGGTTGATTCGCGAGTCAGGTCAGACGCAGAAGAAGTCATATTAGAGTTGCAGCAGTTTTCTCAGGTTTCTTTACCTCTATCTTAGAAAAAAGATTAAGAAATATAAATTAACTCAGAAGCGAAGTTTTTATTTTTGAAAGAGGAATTGAAGGCATGTCCTAATGGGATGAAGTTCTAGTTACCGTAGAGTGTGCTTGTCAAGCTGGTGCAGGTTGGTTAAGGCGGAGATTTGGGGGCGGCGGAGCCGCAAGATCGGGGGTCTTCCCCCCTGCCAAAGCACTTTCGCTGGCACAGCGTCAGCAAAAAATACTTTGTCCCCCGCCTCGTAGGGGCCTCACTCCCCTACAACTCCCGCAAGGTGGTGTCGGTGGGTGTTGAATGGTCTGCTAGCCAGACGTTACGGGTAGCAAGTTTGGCACTTGGATTGTTTACAGAGGGGACGGGTGACGTGAGGCGGAGGTTGTCAGGGCGATCTCCTGTAGCTAACTTAAAGAAATTCATAGAGTTGAAGCGTCTACTCTTAGCGCAAATCATACTGCTGTAGGGAAGCACCAGTAACCAGTTGTTGATCTTGCTGTTGTCCGATTTGCTTGAGATAAATTGTCATCCAGGCTTCGATTTCGTCGGCACGGCACGTCAGGAACCAGAGGCGATCGCGGTTGCGCAAGGGCGAGATGTCTTGTTTGAACGCTGCTAAATCTTTGACACTAGGCTTTTGGGTGCGAGGAATTTGAAACTCACCGATTTGATAATCCTCTGGTGCGAAGCCGTAGCGTGGGGCGTAGTAAAGAAACTGGGTCGAGCAAAGGTTGTAGACATATAGGCGATCGCCCGGTTGCCACTGCGTTTGGAGATACGCTGCTAGAGGACGTACTTCCTCAACTTGAATCGGTTGAACCGACCAAATTGCTGCCCGTCCGGCGGGTAATATCAGCAAGCTCAGGGCTAGCAAAACCCCAACAATCTTAAGAATCCGGTAGCGAAAGTGGCTGACAAAAAAATCAATGCCTTCAGCAACCATCAAAATCACGAAGGGAGATAGAAATAAAATGAGGCGGTTGCGAAAGGGATATTGCTGTAAAAAGGCTGCAACAAGTGTTAAAAAAACGGGCGTTACTAGGACGAGAAAATAAGAAAAGCGGTTACGACAAAAGCGAATGCAGCCAATTAAAAGGCTGACTAATGCGATCGCAAGAATGATGCCTGAACGATCATAAGGGCGGTAGAAGTAACCCACAAATTTGTTGAAGATTGCATCACTGAACCAAGCAATATCAAACAGCGATCGCGGGTAACGGCTTTCCCAAGAAGCAAGCAATTCTTCGCTATCGAGTGTCGTTGTCACCGTAAACAAATAGAGAAAACCAAAGCTAACAAGCCACATTAAATAAGTTGGCAGTCGGCGCAACAAATAGGCTTTGAGCTGTTTGCGTTGCACTAAAAGAAGCTGAGCTAACTCAACTCCTGCCAAGGTAAAAATGGCTGGATGAGAAAACCAAATTGCGATCGCTCCGACAACTCCTAAAAAAATGGCGTGGCGAAATGTCAGGACTGAAGTGCGCGCTCGAATGAGTAACAGCGTCAACAGCAAGGCAATCATCACATCGCTAGAATATTGCTTTAACTCAACTGAAAAATAAATCAGGCGAGATAGACTGGCAAACAATAATGTTGCTGCAACTAATGCCCAGCCTGAGACTACTCGTTTTGCCAGTTTGTAAAACAAGAAAATAGCCAGCAGGCTACACAGAAAGGGAAAAAGTCGCAACGCATACTCTGAGTTGCCAAATAACTGAGTGATGAATTTTTCAGTGAGTAGAAAGCCGACGGGAGCAGCCTGGTTATAATCGAGCGGTTGCAGTAATTCTGCATAGTTGCGATTGACCAAATTCAGCGCCAGATAAGATTCATCGAGCCAAAGAGAACGATTTGCCAAATATTGAATCATCCGAACTAAGACACCGAATAGGCAAAAGAAAATCGGTAATTCTTTTTTCAAATTACGCTGAGAAAGTTGAGAAAAAATGGGAGTGAGCGGCAGTTTCATAACAAATCGTAGAGGCGATCGCTCAACCTAAAAAGCCATCATATTTCTTGCTGAGTACACTAACGTAAATCATAGAGATAAGCCGTTGCACCAGAAGGTTTAAATTCATCAATTCGTTTACCTAACTGGTCAAACTGCTGTTCAATTGTTCCTTTGTTTTTATTCGCACGGCAAACAAGCACCCAAGTCCGCGCTTTGCCATCAAACGGAGCAATATCTTTCTTAAAATTGGCTAAATCTGCTGGAGTTGCCTCTGCATGTCGAGGCAATGTTGCATTCCCCAATTTATAGTTTTCAGCCGGAAAACTTGCACGATTGGCATAGTAAATGAATTGCCGAAAGCAGCGCCGATAAACGTAAATTCCATCACCTACTTGATAGTGATTCATCATATATTCCGTAATGGAACGCACTTCTTCGATCTTTTGGGGTTTCGCAATTCGAGTAGCGGCTTGCACAACTGGAGAAACGAGGAGAATACTGGCTAAGACAATCGCGACAATTCGGAAGAAGAAGGGGCGAATCTGCGTAAAGAAGGTTTGAATTCCAATGGCGGTCATCATCACAAAAAAGGGCGTGAGAAACAGAATCAACCGTTCTTGGAAGGGATACTTTTGCAGATAAGCCGCAATCAGAGTCAAACCAACCGGGGCAGCGAGAATGAAAAAGTTGCGGCGATCGCGCCGATAAAAGGCAACACAACCGACTAAAAAAACCAGCGTCACGATAATATCAATCAGGGTTGAAGCCCCTAAAAAACTGTAGAAATAACCACAATATTTTGTCGCAACATTATTAATTAACCAACCGACATCCAAGATCGAAGTTGGGTAACGTCTGCCCCACGAATCAACCAATTCTTCATTGGCTTCTAAGGTACTTTGCACCATCAAAAAGTACAGGGCTGCAAAGGCCGCGAGCCACATCACATAGGCTGGCATGCGATTCTTTAAGCGTTGCCAGCGTTGCTTGCCTGCCATTAAAAATAAAGCGGCTTCCATTCCACCAAGGGTGAAAACGGCTGGATGCGAAAAGCTGATCGCAACAACTCCAGCCGCCCCTAAAAGCAGTTGCTGCTTGAGAGTGAGGACGCGATCGCGCCAGTGATACAACAGCCAGGTAAGTAACAACGCCACAAATAAATCGCTGGAGTATTGTTTCGCTTCTGAACTGAAATAAACCAGTCGCGGCATGCAGTTAAACAACACTAACGCGATCAAAAAAGTGGATTTTGGTAATAGCTGTTTAGCCAGTTGATAGAAAACAAAAATTGAGAGAATGCCACAAATAAACGGAAAAAGTCGCAGGGCATACTCGTTATTACCAAACAGCTCAAGGTTCAAGCGTTCAACTAATAGAAAACCGGGGGGAGCTGCCTGGTTGTGGTCAAGCGGACGCAATAAATCTAAGTAGCTCCGCTCGACAATATTGAGCAGCAAGCGCGCTTCATCTAACCAAATCGAACGGTTTGAGAGATATTGCACCGATCGCACCAAAATGCCGAAGGCGCAAATGAGCAGGGGTAGCCGATTCAACCATTCCTTGACAGATGCATTTTTGACGCTTAGAGAGACTGACGGAATGGGCATATCAGCAACCTGAGAACTTTGCCAGTTAGACTTTGGCAACGGTTACCGCACGGATGTCAACCTCCCGGTCAAACAAAACGCGAGGTTTGAGCAAAATGCGGAACAGAAGCAACAAAGATTGTAACTCGCTCGGAGATCGCCGCCGCTTCCACTGCCCCGGACGGCAAAATAACATCTCGACCAGCGATCGCTGCTGCTCCAGGCTGAGTTGCTCAAACTGCACCCGCACCGTGGGAAACTCATTCTGAAATCCTGTACGAATCACAACCCCTTGCAAAACCAGGTCCGCTTCTAATAGCTCCAGGGTGATTGGCAAGGCTTGACCTGGCGGCAACTCTGGAAACCCACATTGGGTCAAGGCAATCTCTGTCCCCACTTCTGAAAGCATCGTCGTTACGCCCCAAAAGGTGAGAAGAGTATGCTTTGTAGCCTGATCAGCCGGGTGTAGCTCGGCTGCATCAACCGTCAGCCGCACGGTACGCCGCAGGTCAAACCATTCGTTGGGGTCAGGCTTGGGCACATCCAGTAGAACCAACAGCGCAATGCCAATCATCGTCAGGTTATAGGCACTCCACATCCAGCCCAAACCCATGCCGCGTGTATGCTCGACCAGGCTCGTCAGGCTTCCCATTGCCAAACAAGTGCCCAAGTTGCGCCACAGACTCAGCGCCGTGAGGACAAATAGAACCAGCAAGGGAAAGGCGAGGTTCCAGTTAAAGGTAAAGCGATCGCTCACCGTACCTTTGGGTGTCACCTTAAATCCCTTTGAGAAAGGATTGAGCATCACTTTAATCACCGTAATCGCCAACGGCACCGCCAACACGAGGGAATAAATGTCAGACAGCAACGCCGATCGCGAATGGTGATTGAGCCACGAAAACACTGTCAGTTGAATGATGTAGTAGGGCACGAAAAAGTAGAGCAACTCGCCCATATCCGCGCGCACGGGAATCACGTTAAAGAAGGAGTAGGCCAGCGGAATCAGCAGAAAACCAACCCGCGAAATGCTGGTAAACCAGTGAAGTAAACCTTCCAGGTGGGCCAGTCGTTGCAGCGGACTCAACCCCGGAATCGTGAGTGGATTGGCTTTGATAAAGAAGGCTTGCAGGGTGCCGCGGGCCCAGCGCAAACGTTGCGTCGCATGGGCTGAAATATTGTCGGCAGCGAGTCCGGCACTCAGTTTTTCATCCAAATACACCAGTTTGTAGCCTTTGGCTGAGATGCGAATGCCCGTGAAGTAGTCTTCGCTGAGCGAGTCGGTGACGAAGCCGCCAACATCCTCTAGGGCTTTGCGTCGCACTACAAACGAGGTACCTGAGCAAATGACGCTGCCTGCCCCATCGCGAATTGGCTGAATCTGGCGGTAAAAAACTTCTTCCTCTGGCGTCAAAATGTCCTCTAAGCCCAGGTTGCGCGCGATCGGATCGGGGTTGTAAAAACTTTGCGGCGTTTGCACCAGCGCCACCGAGTCATCTTGAAAGAAACCAACGGTACGGGTGAGAAAATTGCGGGTCGGAACAAAGTCGGCATCAAAAACGACAATGAACTCGCCACTGGTGCGGGCGATCGCGTGATTTAAATTTCCGGCTTTGGCATGGCGATTGTCAGGCCGAGTCATGTACTCACAACCCAACGCTTTCGCCAGTTCGCAAATTTCTGGACGGCGCGTGTCATCTAGCAGGTAAATTCGCTTGTGGGGGTACTCCAATGCCTGACACCCCATGATCGTGCGCCGCAAAATAAAATCCGGCTCGTCATAGGTGGGGATCAATATATCCACGCTCGGCGTATAAACTCCTTCCATCACGGCCATTGCTTTGGCATTAGCTTCACGACGGCGATCGCGCACCCGCAGCATCAAAAACAGCTGAATCGTGCCACTCGTCAGCATTAGCATTTCGAGTAGGAATAGCCCCAAACTAAATACGCCATTTTTAGGGTCAGCCAGGTTTAGGGTCGTCAGCGATCGCCAGAGAATATAGCGAATCGTCAAAACTAGCAGAATACCGACGACAATCACCCGCGACCAAGGGCGAGGTTCGGGAGATAACCACATGATCACCAGTGCCCCCAACAGCAGCGAAATGGCGGGCACCAACAGATACTTCCCGGCAACCATCGGCACCGCCAACCACACGGGAGGTTCTGTTTGGAGGGTATCAATTTGCTGGAAAATCGATGTAATGGTGCCTTCACCTGTAAACCAGGCAATGCACACCGCGCCCATTAGCAAAACAATACCCAGTAACAGTAACGTTGCTAACCGGGGGCGAAACATACGGGGGCGATTTCTCCGTCGCACCGGATGCTTAAGCTGAGAAACTGCCATAGAAACACTCCAACATTGCTGTAAGTAATACGCTTTACAAAGTGGTTTAGATTCTTTTAAGGCCAGTAAAATTCGTTTTTGGTGTTAGCAAAGAACTCAAAAACGGCATAACCAAAGCAGACCACTTCGCAGGTAGTACGAGTTACCTAGACGGATGCGATCACGTTTTCAAAAAGTTAGAAGTGAAAAATCCTAAATGGGTTCAAAGTTCAATCTCTCAGACCCAAATTGATGCACCTAAACAGCTTAGGAATGGAAGTTAAATAACTTCGATACTTTTTAGGACGGATGTTAACGCTGCCCTAACACTGCCATGCCGGAGGCTATTGCCGGAAGCCATACGGCTATTCGCCCCTTTCGACAGAAAAATACCTGATCTTACTTAATCCATGATCCTTCGAGAAAACAAAAACTTTAGATATTACCGAATCTACTAATTTTCTCCTCTGTTCTTCGTACTTGGGGAGAACTTATCTAATCTTCCTCAATCCATAACTTATTGGATATCTAAGGAAAGAGAACAGAGAGAAGCGATGCTGAAGAATTGAAGTCATTTCAGTTTTTCTTTTTGCAAACAAAATCGCTCTAATCAATTATTAATGAAAAGGGAATTTGAAAACTGTACCTGTGGATAGTTTTCTTAAACTTTTTTTAACAAGCAACCACCAACTATTTATTGTCTTCAGAGAGTTAAAAGACGGTTTGTTGTTAAAAGCCAGAATCTAGGGTCTGTTTTAAAGCCTTTTGATCCTCCCTAACCCTCCTAACCCCTGCGGGGATGCGCCAAAACGTAGAAAAAGGAGGGAACCAAGCCGTTCAAAGTCTTTTTTTTAGCGAAGCGGCGCGTAAGCGCGGGAATTTAAGGGGATCCTCCAAAACAAAAATACTTTTCCCGGACTTTTAAAGCACACCTTAGTATTTTCAGGCGATCGCACACTTCAAATGGTTGCCAAACAGTTTGAGCTGAACGAATGCGGCAGAATGTGATGAATTCTAATCAACAAGAACAGGTTCATGTAATCACATGAACTGACACCTTTTCTATTCCGTATAGGACAGGTTTTAAAAATTAGCGAATTGTCTCCGCTGAGCGCACACGCGAGCGAGGGCTGATCAGCGCATTCAAACCTTCTCCCAGCATAGAGAGGCCCATAATCATCAGGGTCATCGCCAACCCAGGAAACAGTGTTGTCCACCAGATCCCTCCCGTGGATAAACCATCTAGGGCTTGTCGCAGGTCTTGCCCCCACTCTGGCACCTCTTCAGGTAAGCCCAGGCCCAAAAAGCCCAATCCGCCCAGGGTGGCGATCGCGTCGGCCGCATTCAGGCTCAAAATGACCGGCACACTCTGAATCACGTTTAAGAATAAATAGCGTGAAAGCACCTTCCAGGTTGATGCGCCTAAAGCTTGTGCCGCCTCAACGTACAACTCATTTTTGATGCTGGCAGTCTGGTTTCGCACAATCCGGTAGTACTGGGGAATGTAGGAGATGCTGAGCGCGATCGCAGCGTTGACAATCCCGCGGCCCACGACAAACGCCAACGTGACGGATAGCAGCAACCCCGGCAGGGTGTAGATTGTGTCCATGACAAACAGCAGCACGCGATCGAGTTTGCCACCCAGGTAGCCGCTAATCATGCCCAGTGGCACCCCGATCAGCAAGCTCAGCAGGGTCGAAAGCACCACTACTTTTAAGGCGGCTTGACTGCCAAAAATCGTGCGCGAGAAAACATCGTAGCCCAAGCGGGTGGTGCCAAACCAATGGTCGAGTGAGGGGGGGTGATGCGGTGGGTTGCTCAAGAACTCGTAGGGGTCTTGCAGTAAGCCGATTGCCTGTAGAACTGGGGCTAAGAATGCGATCGCAACAAAAATCAGCGTCAGCACAAAACCGATACGCGTCAACTGGAGGGAGAGATCTCTCCGCTGGTTGACAGCCCAAAAACGGGTGAAAGGCAAATGTTGAGTCATAGAAGATTTCGACGCATCGGGTGCAAGATTCCATCCAGAATAGTACAAGTCAGGAAGCAGAAGAAAAATTAACGTCAAACTTTTTCTGCTCACCAGCGAATCCCCCCCAAATCTACTCTTCATCTGATGACGGCATCCTGCTGAGCTAGAAATAGCCTTTTCTTAAGGTCATCCTGTTGAGCTAGAAATGGCCTTTTCTTGAGGTCATCCCTTCCGAGCAAGCAAACCTTGGGGGCAAGCCCCCAAACCCCCGCGAGGGGACGCCCGCTTCCCCTCGCCTCCCCTCCGAAAGGTGTTGCTAGTCCTAGTGTTTGGTAAAAGGGGTTAAGGGTGGAGTGGGAACCCTGCTGCGCAGGCTTAAAACACATCTTGCACTCCTTACAGAAAGCAGATCATAAGGGCAGACTGACTGCGCGAGTCGTTTATGATGCAACATTCTTCAGTCAAACGACGAGAGCGATCGCGCTTGTAACTTCCGCCTCACGTCACCCGTACCCTCTGTCAGCGATCGAAATGTTCAGCTTGTGACCCTCAACATCTGGCTAGCTAACCATTCAACACCCACCGATACCACCTTGCGGGGGTTGTAGGGGAGTGAGGCCCCTACGAGGCGGAGCCGCAAATCTCCGCTAAAACTCCAATCAAAAAGCCTTTTCCCAAGAACATCTCATTTCATTCCGAAGCAGCAAACCTTAGAAGCTTGAGCCAAACAGCGCGATCGCCAACCCATTCCCCAAAAAATTCATCTTCAAGAACAGTAAACTCAAGCTGAAGGCGTAGCAGCATCTTCCACCTGAGCCGCCTGCAAAATATTCTCTAACAAACCGGGAAACCGACTCTCTAACTCAGCTCGTCGCAAAGAGTTAATGTGCTGCGTCCCCTCTTTACGGCAATAAAGCAACCCAGCCTCTCGCATAATTCGCAGGTGATGCGACAACGTTGACTTAGGCACCGAAACATCCAACTCACAGCAAGGTAAGTCACCCTCACAAGCCAACCGTTGCGCGATCGCCAACCGCACCGGATCACCCAGCGCATAGAGCAGGTTAGCCAAAGCGATTTCGTGAATGTCGGGATGATGAATCACTCTCATAGTTGCATTATCGCACAGGAGACGCTATAGTTTGATTGTTCGACTTTTTCGAACTAACGAACAATGAGTGATAACGCTCCAGGAGGGCAATATGTCATCCGTTTCTGCTGTAAGTAACGCAACGTTTGAAACAGAAGTGCTTGCCAGCGATGTGCCCGTTCTCGTCGATTTTTGGGCACCATGGTGTGGGCCTTGTCGGATCGTTGGCCCCGTTGTCGATCAAATTGCAACAGAATTTTCTGACAAAGTAAAAGTGGTCAAACTCAACGTAGATGAGAACGCAGACATTGCTAACACCTACGGCATTCGCAGCATCCCAACTTTAGTTGTGTTCAAAGGTGGGCAACAAATTGATAAGGTGATTGGGGCAGTGCCCAAAGCTACGATTGCATCAACGTTAGAGAAGCATCTCGCTTCATAGGCTGGCGTTGAATAGGATTTAACCCACTGAATTAAATTAAGGAGCCATTCATGAGTTCTCAGGTACAGCCGCTTGATGTGCCTACTGCAATTTTGCAGCGTCGCTCGATCAAAACGTTCAAGACCGATCCCATCTCACCTGAATTGCTCAAGCAATTAGTTGAGCTGACGATCGCGGCTCCCAGTAGCTTTAACTTGCAAGACTGGCGCATTATCTTGATTCAAGACGAAGCCCAAAAAGCGGCACTCGCGGCTGCCTGCTGGAATCAGCCACAAGTTGTGCAAGCTCCTGTCACCTTTGTCTTCGCGGCAGATGGCACTGATGGCTTAAACGATCTCACACCGATTCTCAAAACAGGCGTCGAAACAGGCGCCTGGAATGAGAAAACCGCTGAATACTTTAAGTCTGCTGTGCCTCAATTTACTGAAGGGTTAGCCGATAAGCAACGCGAGTATGCCGTTAAAGATGCCATGATTGCCTCAACGCACCTCGTGTTAGCCGCCGAAAGCCTGGGCCTGTCCACCTGCTTTATGAACGGCTGGATGGAAGACAAGGTCAAAGAGGTGATTGGTGCCGCTGATGACCCCAATCTGGCGATCGCGGTAGTTGTACCCGTTGGTTATGCCGCCGAGCCTCGCTTGAATCCCGGTCGTTTGCCCCTCGGCGATCGCGTGTTTCAAGAGCGGGTTGACACCCCTTATCAGGGTTAGACGTAATCTGTGCAGCGTGTGGGGGGTTCTGCTCTACGTCCCCACACACGCTCAAATCTAAATTTCATTACCAACCGTCACCATGAACTGTCCATTACTGCAAAGGAACTGATTCATGCAGAAGGTTTTGTTTAGCATCGTCGCGATCGCAGCGACAGGTTTAGCATTCACCCTCAACGAACGTCCTCATCTCTTCCGATCGCTTTTCTCTACACTCCCCGTCTCTGCTCAACAAACTCCTCAACGTGGCACCCTAGAGGTTGTTGCTGAACTTGATGTCACCCCCGGCAACGTCACTGTTTCTCGCACAGGCCGCATCTTTGCCACCATTCACCCCTTTCGCCCCAGCACTGCCCAATTAATTGAGGTGACAGGGTTCAATACCTACAAACCATTCCCCAACGCTAGTTGGAATGCCAAGCCTGGTAGCGGGCCAGATGTGATCAACAGTGGCTTAGGCGTGTTAATCGACAGCCGCGATCGCCTCTGGGTAATCGACAGTGGCGCGATTGAACCCGCTCAAACTCCCAAGCTCCTGGCTTTTGACATCAACTCAGGTGAGCTTGTCTTTCGCTACGACTTTCCCGCAGAGACAGGCCCCAAAGGCAGCTTCTTGCAAGACTTAGCCGTTGATGCTGATCGCGGTTTTGTCTATATTGCCGATATCGGCGGTTCGCACCAGCCTGCAATTGTGACAGTTGATATAAACAACAAAACCTCACGTCGCTTCACCGCTCATCCTTCGTTGCAAGCCGAGGATGTGAATATGGTGATCGATCGCCGGGTTGTTCTGTTTCCCGATGCAAAGGGCGATCGTAAACCCGCCCGCATTGGCGTTAACCCGATTACGCTCTCGGCTGACGGGCAAACCCTCTACTACGGTGCCATGACTGGCAAAACTTGGTGGAAGGTGCCCACTGTTTTCTTACGCCGGGGCATGAGCGATCGCGCGATCGCGGCGGCGATTGCCAAAGCGGGTGACAAACCTATCTCTGATGGCGCCAGCACCGATGCTGTGGGTAATCACTTCTTTACCAACTTAGAGAAACGGGCGATCGATCAGCTAGGGCGAGACGGAAAGCTAACGCAACTGGTGCAAGACGATCGCCTGGACTGGCCTGACAATGTGCGGTTTGGTCAAGATGCCTGGCTCTACATTGCTGTGAATCAGTTGCATCGCTCACCCGCCTTTACAGGTGGCAAAGACCAGAGCCAACCGCCTTATCGCATCCTGCGCGTTTGGACGGGCACATCGGGTAGACCGGGACAGTAATTGGGGGGCTTGGTCGTTGTTGCATCTCAACGTTCTGGATTGATGGCCAACCTGGTTTTTCATGCTCGGTGTGGCTAAACCTTGCCGCCTCCCATTAAAAAGAGCAACGCCATCCGCACGGCAACGCCACTCGTGACCTGTTGAGAAATCAAACTAAACTGCGGATCATCCATTAAATCAGAGCTGATCTCAACGCCGCGATTCACCGGGCCGGGGTGCAAAACGCGCACATCTGGGTTGCACAGTTTCAAGCGATCGCGGGTGATGCCAAACTGCTGATGATACTCACGCAAGGTAGGCAGTAAGTGATTAGTCATGCGTTCCCGTTGCAGGCGCAGGGTCATGACAAAATCCGCCGCTTCTAAAGCTGGCTCTAGCGACCAATGGAGCAACAATCGACGCGGTGCAGGCGTTGCAGCAGGAACTACTGCCCCAATCTTGGGAGCGGTCACAAAATCCGCAAATAACTTCGGTAACAGGGTGGGTGGCCCGGCTAGATGAACCTCGGCACCACTGGCAGTCAAACTCCAGATATTTGAGCGAGCGACGCGTGAATGCAAAATGTCACCCACGATCGCGATTTTCTTGCCCTCCAGCAACTTGAGCCGGGGGGCTTCTGGCTGTAGCAGCGTCGTGATTGTGAACAAATCCAGCAGGGCTTGTGAGGGATGCTCGTGTTGCCCGTCACCCGCATTGAGAATGCCGACTTTAACGCCCAACCGATCCATCTCTTGGGCGATCGCCTGCGGCACGCCTGCCTCCTTATGGCGAATCACCATCATATCGGTGCCCATTGCCAGGTAAGTTTTAGCCGTATCGAGAATGGTTTCGCCTTTGGTTAAAGAAGAGGAACCGGGCGCAAAGTTCAAAATATCAGCCGAGAGCCGTTTGGCGGCTAGCTCAAAACTGCTGCGGGTGCGGGTCGAGGGTTCAAAAAACAAGTTGGTTACGACCTGCCCTTGCAGGGTGGGCACCTTCTTTGTGCGCCGCGACAGCACTTCCCGAAAGCTGTTTGCCGTCTGCAATACAACATCATATTCAGACGGGGTAAAGTCGGCTAAAGATAAAACGTGACGACGGTTCCAATCATTTGACATAACAATCAAGCCAAGGGCTGCCATCCCCTGTTATACCTACTCGTGGTGACAGTCGCACACCGTCTTTCTCGCTAAATCAGGCAGAACTAGACCTTTCGTTGTAAAACTTATCTGAAAATCAGGGCAAAAATTGGCAATAGATCCTAGTCGATGAGACTCAAACACTTCATCAATTAAAATCGGGCAAAAGCCTTTGCTTCAACTTTCTTAGCCATTTGTCCTCAATTAAAATCAGCTCAAAAACAAAGCGATATATTCAGAACAAACACTCTTGAGCAACTGATCCCTCAACATTCTAAAGAAAAGATTTAGTTCCTATTTTGAAAGAGGTTTGGTTTAATCTTTCCCAGACTTCAAACTTCCTGCTATTTAAAGCAGCGTTAAAGGAACACTAACAAGTGAGAAAACTAAATTGAGATGAGGTTTATTTTTAAGAAATCCTTAAATCAAAGCCTGATTCTACTAATGCGCTGGTAAACCTCAGATCAAAATGGAAACAAACCGTTGCGGGAGCGATCGCGAATTTCTACTGACTTTTCAGCCACTTCAACTAGCAGTAGAACAATTCATTTTAAACTCTATCATCTGAAAATTCTGTGCTTTCTAACTTTCGGATAACAGTTGAAAGGAATCCTGTATCCAAATTTACTCTTTCGGTGCAAAAATGTGAATTTGAATCTGAAAAGTATTGGTTGATATCAAAGATTCAGCAGATTTCAGGGTTAAATTGCAAAGCAACGGTTTAAGCGTATATCAAAAACGCACTCATCAATTGCATCAGCAGGCAACTCTGCAACTGGTGCAAGGCAAACAAAACTTTTGAGAGATAAGGTATGGTAGCAACTCCTCCAAGACCCAATACAGAAGTCTCGATTAGTCCATTCGGGGCCGCCCGCTCCACCATTTCTGGAGCGCCCCTTAGCCCCGAAGAGATGCGTAAGTTACACGCTTATTGGCGAGCCGCAAACTATCTCGCAGTTGGCATGAT
Source organism: Leptolyngbyaceae cyanobacterium M33_DOE_097 (assembly GCA_015296075.1). Classification (GTDB taxonomy): domain Bacteria; phylum Cyanobacteriota; class Cyanobacteriia; order Leptolyngbyales; family Leptolyngbyaceae; genus DSRU01. The sequence goes on from DVDV01000233.1 coordinate 19,644, forward strand.
TTATCTGCGGCAAAACCCACTACTACGCGAACCGCTAAAACCTGAGCACATCAAAAATCGTTTATTAGGCCACTGGGGTTCTAGCCCTGGCATTAGTTTTCTCTACACTCACCTCAACCGGGTGATCAAAAAGTTTGATCAAGACATGCTGTTCATGGTGGGCGCTGGCCACGGTGCGCCTGGTTTTTTAGGCCCTTGTTATCTCGAAGGAACGTACTCCCAATTTTTTACCGATTGCAGTGAAGACACTGAAGGCATGGAGCGGTTCTTTAAGCAGTTCTCGTTCCCAGGCGGGATTGGGAGCCACTGCACCCCCGAAACTCCTGGCTCGATTCACGAAGGCGGCGAACTGGGCTATAGCGTGTCTCACGCCTACGGAGCGGCGTTTGACAATCCTAATCTGATTGTCGTCACGATGCCGGGGGATGGCGAGTCAGAAACAGGCCCACTCGCAACCTCGTGGCACTCAAATAAGTTTATTAACCCGATTCGCGATGGTGCGGTGTTGCCCGTCTTGCACCTGAATGGCTACAAGATCAATAACCCCAGCTTGCTCTCACGCATTAGCCACGAAGAGTTAGACGCCCTCTTCCGGGGGTATGGCTACACCCCCTACTTTGTCGAAGGTTCCGACCCCGAAAGTATGCACCAGGCGATGGCTGCCACGCTCGATCACTGCGTCAGCGAAATTCGTCGGATTCAATACGAAGCCCGCTCTACAGGTGTGGCAACGCGGCCTCGCTGGCCGATGATTGTGCTACGCACCCCCAAAGGCTGGACTGGCCCCAGCTACGTAGATGGTCACAAAGTCGAGGGTTTCTGGCGATCGCACCAGGTACCGATGGGTGGCATGCACTCCAACCCTGAGCATCTGCGCTTGCTTGAAGAATGGATGCAGAGCTATAAACCCGATGAGTTGTTTGATGCCAGTGGGACGCTCTTGCCTGAAATTAAGGACATGGCTCCTGTCGGTGACAAGCGGTTGGGCGCAACACCCTACGCCAACGGGGGAGTTTTGCGGCGGGAGCTAAAAATGCCTGACTTTCGCAAGTATGGCATCGCGCTACCCAAACCCGGCCAGATCGAGGTGATGAACACCAAGCCCCTGGGCGTTTTCTTGCGCGACATCATGAAGTGCAACATGGAGAGCTTCCGGGTGTTTGGGCCAGACGAAAACACCTCCAACAAACTGGATGCAATCTACGAAGTCAGCAAAAAATTCTGGATTGCCGAATTTTTAGAAGAAGACCTGGATGGGGGCGAACTCTCAACCGATGGCCGCGTCATGGAGATGCTGAGTGAACACACCCTGGAGGGTTGGCTCGAAGGGTATCTGCTGACTGGCAGACATGGGTTCTTCTCAACTTACGAGTCGTTTGCCCATGTGATCGACTCCATGATCAACCAGCACGCGAAATGGCTGGAGATTTGCAACCACATTGGTTGGCGTGAGGCCGTCTCTTCCCTCAATATTCTGATTACCTCAACCGTTTGGCGGCAAGACCACAACGGCTTTACCCACCAAGATCCCGGTTTTCTGGATGTCGTGGTGAACAAGAGTCCTGACGTTGTGCGAATTTACCTACCACCCGATGTCAACTCGCTCTTATCGGTTGCCGACCATTGCTTGCGCAGTGAAAACTACGTCAACGTAATCGTGTCTGATAAACAAATGCACTTGCAGTTTATGGATATGGAGGAGGCAATTCGTCACTGCACCAAGGGCCTCGGCATTTGGGATTGGGCCAGCAATGACCAGGGCGAAGAACCGGATGTTGTGCTTGCCAGCGCAGGCGACATCCCCACGCTCGAAAACCTGGCGGCGAGCGTCATGCTGCGGCAAGAGTTCCCCGATTTGAAGATTCGCTTTATCAACGTGGTTGACCTGTTTAAGTTGCAGCCCGACACCGAGCATCCCCACGGTTTGAGCGATCGCGACTTTGACAGCCTGTTCACCTTAGACAAGCCGATCATCTTCAACTTCCACGGGTATCCCTGGTTGATTCACCGTCTGGCGTACCGTCGCACAAACCATAACAACATGCACGTGCGCGGCTACAAAGAAAAAGGCAACATCAACACGCCACTTGAGTTGGCGATCTGCAATCAGATTGACCGCTTTAGCATCGCGATCGATGTGATTGACCGGGTGCCCTCGCTGAAAGTGGCAGGTGCTCATGCCAAGGAAAAATTCCTCAATGAGCAAATCGACTGCCGCCACTATGCCTATGAGCATGGCATCGATAAGCCGGAAATCGTGAACTGGAAATATCCTTTCTAGGCAAATTTCCAAATTAGAAAATTAACCCAACTCCCCAGAATTCCTAAAGATTCTGGGGAGTTCACATTTGCAACTGAAAACACTATTCCGTCGGGTAATAGACACCCACCTGAGTGCTACCTGCAGGGCAAGCAGGCTCGGCTGTGGTCGCCGTTTCTGGGGCGATCGGTGGAGTGTTGCTAGGGTCAGTAGTGATACACACCGAGCCACTCAGGGCATTGTTTCGATAAGCCTCCGCCCGGGCTGATTCGGGTAACACAAAGACCTGACCCGACAAACTGCGCAGACCTGGTTGTTTTGCGATCGCCGTCATGTAAGCGACCTGTTCAGTCACAGCCGGAATTTGAAAGTCGTAATTTGGATCAGTATTCACAATGCCCCCAGGTAATTGCTGGAGGTCACGCACAAACGATCCTTGCCGAATATAGGCAGTAAACTGCCCTGAGATAGTCGCTGCAAGCTGGGCGATCGCGGCTTTTTCTGGCTCAGAGTAAACAGGCGATGGTGTAGGGGTAGCACGCTCGGCTTGCTCAACGGGCGCAGTGGCTTGGTTTGAAGCGAAACCACAACTGCTGAGCGCGAGGCAAACTGCCAAACTGTGTACGATGATGAGTGTTTGAGTTTGAGGAAGTTTCATCAGGCTAAGGTGAGATGAACGATAGCAATCGGCTAAAACCCTAGCTCATTTCGCCACACAAAAAGGGGCGATCGCCCCTTTTCTTAATTGCTTTTCAGCCCAAAAAATTGGCTTGCGTGTGGACTAAATGCGCCGTTGCTCCATTGCAGTGGCTAACCGATCAAGCACTGCCGCTGTTTGCTGTTGCACTACAACAGGATCTGGGGGTGCTTCCTCTGGCTTCATTCGCAAAACACGGCGCTTCCCTTTCTCAATCGCGCGAATCAAGATAAATAAGGTCAGCGCAATCAGCAGAAAGTTAATTACAGCTGACAAAAATAGACCGTACTTGATGCCGTTGTAAGTCAAATTTTGAATTTGATTGACCCCTGCAGATTTTAGTGCCGGGTTGAGGAGAGCGGGTGTAATCACATCTTCAACGAGCGAAGACACAATCTTGCCAAAGGCTCCACCGAGCACAACTGCGATCGCCAGATCAAGCACATTGCCTTGATTAATAAACTTCTGAAAATCTGCCCAAAATCCACCGTTACCATTTGCCATCAGATCTACCTCGCAAAACAGGTGCATTCGCGGTTCGGTGGCAATTCTATAATGGTTTTCGGCAAAATATCTACATACAAATTTACACGTGAAATCCAATTGATCCGCCCAGAAACGGGAATCAAATAACTTCGCTTCCTTCTTAAACAGGCATTAGCGTAACCTTAGTGTAGCCAGTCAAAAAGCGGTTGCTGAAAGGTTATTCGGCCATTCGGCCCTTGAGGTGGCAAAATCCTCGATTTTATTTAATCCCCAATCCTCATTTGAGAATCTGCTCCGGACTATGACAAGGACTCAGCGAGATTGGTAGTATAGAACTAAGTCGGAATCATTCCGCTCTTAAATCACAACGGGATAGGGACTTTCATGGCAACTGAGCTGTTTGTCGAGAAAAAAAAGCTGGCAAAACCCCCACTAGAAGTTCATCGCTTGGGCGATCGCGTGTTGCGACAACCCGCTAAACGGGTCGCGAAAGTAGACACTGAAATCAAGCAGCTCATTCGTGAGATGCTGCAAACCATGTACAGCGCCGATGGCATTGGCTTAGCCGCGCCGCAAGTCGCAGTCAACAAGCAAGTGTTGGTTGTTGATTTAGAGCCAGATGAAGCCGCCAATCAACCCCTTGTTTTAATTAACCCCGTCGTTACCCAAGCCAGCCGCGACCTATCGGTCATGCAAGAAGGGTGCCTCAGCATTCCCAACGTTTTCTTAGATGTGAAACGTCCGGCGGAGATCGAAGTCTCCTATAAAGATGAAAATGGCCGACCTCAAAAGTTAATCGCCGATGGATTATTGGCCTGCTGCATTCAGCACGAAATCGACCACTTAAACGGCATTTTGTTCGTCGATCGCGTCGAGAACCAATTGCTGCTCAATCAAGAATTGGTGAAACAGGGTTTTTCGGCGCAAGCAGTTAAGTCCATTGTCTAACGCATTCGGTTTAGTTGTTACGAGTAAGGTGAAAAAGTGCTGACTCCAAAGAGCGGTTTGTTTTTGATGGGTTCGTGCGTGGCGGCGATCGCTGCCGTCGGGTGCATTTTCGAGCTTTCGTCAGGGCAGCCTGACTTAGGCACGTTACCAACCGGGGGCATCTTAGTTGCCAGTATCCCCCTTGGGGTTGGCTTATTCTTGGCAGCCGTTCGCGATGCCAGAGCAAATTTAAAGTAAGTAAACTTGTGGCTCAAACGACTTTGTTTTTCTGCCAAACAAGGTTTGATAAAGTTTGAGCCATTCTGCCAATTGCTACGTATGATTAGCTCACGAAAGCACTGTGTCTGGTGCGAGTTTAATATAATTTCTTGGAGCGATCGGGGTTTTGCTCCTTTTACACATGATTAAGGAACGTTATCAGGCAGTTTTACAGCAAGTTAATACCCCAGAAAACGATCCCCCACCCTATCCCTTAATGATGCGCGGGTCTGTCGTTTTAGGGCGTGACCCGACGTGCCATATTGTGCTAGACCCCGCCCAGTATCGCACCGTGTCTCGTCGCCATGCCGAGGTGTTGCCCGTCCCGGCGGGAGAAACCCCCGAAGGTTATCGGCTGTGGCAAGTCTGCGACATGGGCAGCGCTAACGGTACTTATGTCAATGGGGCAAGGATCCGTCAGTGTCAGGTGTTGCGGCAAGGCGATCGCCTGATGCTCGGCCTCGATGGCCCCGAATTTGTCTTCGATTACCATGTTGGCGGCGCGCCAAAGTCGAGAGACACGATTGTTGTTGATTCATCCATCAGTCTGCCCCAACGGTCAAGCAGCCGTTCAGACTTGGTCAAGCCAACGGCACGAGTCAACAGCACGCCTCACGAGCACGACTCAGTCAGTTTGACTCAACTTTTCCCCATCTTTTCAACCGGCAAAGAGCTGACCCACAAAGCCTACCTGCTTCCCGGTGGCATCACGGTTGCCTTTGTGGTGTTGCTGTTTTTATCAGTTGGTCGGCCTGCCCTTTTTAATTTGCTAATTGCCGCTTACCTATCAGGCGCAGCTTACTACTTTGTCTATCGTTTATGTGGCAAGCGCAAGCCCTGGTGGCTGTTAGCCGGGTCGGCTGTGACCATCATTTTATTGTTGCTCAGCCCTGCTTTAGAGTGGTTTATCTTTCTATTTCGGCAGATACTACCGGGTAATATTCCACCCGAAAATGCAGCATCGCTCGGTTTTCCGGTGTTGCTGGTGCGCATGTTTTTTGGTGCCGGACTGATGGAAGAACTGATGAAAGCCGTTCCCATCTTTCTGGCCTACTTTTTAGGCACGCAAATTCGGCGATCGCCCTATCGCGAAGAAGTTGGCGTTTGGGAACCGCTGGATGGCATTCTGTTAGGGGCAGCCGCAGCAGTTGGGTTCACGCTAGTCGAAACGCTCGGTCAATACATGCCAGAGGTGTATCAATCCACTATCAAAGCCGGAGAATCGGCTGCTCAACTCGCCAGCCTGCAACTCTTGATTCCCCGTGTTTTAGGCATGGTCTCTGGACACATGGCCTACAGCGGTTACTTTGGCTATTTCATCGGCCTGAGTGCCATGCGGCGGCGTAAACGCTGGCTCATTCTCACTGTTGGCTACCTCACCGCCTCAGTGCTACATGCCCTCTGGAACACGGCAGGTGAGTTCAGTCCAGTGCTGCTACTCGTAGTAGGCGTTCTATCCTACGCATTTTTGACCGCCGCCATCTTAAAAGCGCGTGAACTATCTCCGGCGCGATCGCAAAATTTTGCGACACGGCTGAAATAGGGATCAGCAGTCAAATCAAATCCCTGGAAGAATGATAGACCTCTATCGCTTAAGCTCCCTTACCTAAAGGCTGCGGCTTCTCGGCATACGCCATGGCTTGACCCGCCAGCCACCCGGTCGTCCAGGCCGATTGAAAGTTAAACCCACCTGTGACGCCATCAATGTCGAGGATCTCACCGGCAAAAAACAGATTGGGACAGAGACGACTTTCCATCGTCTTAAAATTAACTTCCTTCAAATTGACGCCGCCACAGGTAACAAATTCTTCCTTAAAGGCACCTTTGCCCGTAATTTTGAACTGTCCCCGCGTTAGCTCTTGCAGCAAGGTGTTGAGCACTTTGTTTGAGATCTCAGCCCAGCGATCGCCCGGTTTGATCCCAACGGTTTCGGTCAGGCGCTCCCACAAACGCCGGGGGATCATGACAGGGCAGTTACTCACAACCGACTTTTGCGCGAGTTGATTCCGCACCGATTGCAACTGTTGCCGCAGCGTCTCAGGATTGGAAGCTGGCACCCAATTGACAATCAGCGTGGCCTGATACTTTTGCTGATGCAACAGGCGCGCACCCCAGGCAGACAGCTTTAACACCGCAGGGCCACTCAAGCCCCAATGCGTAATCAACACAGGCCCCGTTTGCTCTAGCGCAGGTTGATCGGGCACTTGCAGCTTTAGTTGAGCATTGCTAACCGAAACCCCTGCCAGCCCCTCCAAACGAGGATCTTGAATATTAAAGGTAAACAGCGACGGCACCGGAGCCTCGATCTCATGACCTAACTGCTGCGCGATCGCATAGCCCTGGGGATTGCTCCCCGTCGCCAACAGCAAGCGATCGCAGGTCAGCGTTTGCCCAGAGCGCAACTCCACCCGAAAACCATCCGGCTCACGCACAACATTTTTTAGCGCTGCCTTTGTCCAGACTTTGACACCCGCCTGAGCCGCTGCCTGAGTCAGGCAATCAATAATCGTGGCTGAGTCATCCGACATCGGAAACATGCGCCCGTCAGCCTCTGTCTTGAGCGTCACCCCATGCTGGTTAAACCACGCCACCGTATCTTTTGCCTGAAATCGGCTAAAGGCTCCCCGCAGTGCTTTGCCGCCGCGTGGGTAATGCTGCACTAAAAGGGCTGGCTCAAAGCAGGCATGTGTGACATTACAACGCCCACCGCCTGAAATTCGTACTTTGCCCAGAGGTTGCTGAGCCGCTTCGAGCAATACGACCTGCGCTTGAGGATTTGCCTCGGCACACGCGATCGCCGCAAAAAAGCCAGCCGCCCCACCCCCAACAACTACAACTTTGGTGGCTGTCATTCGGTCTTCCCTGTTAAATGTAGGAGACAAGTTTAGCGCTTTCAACCGTCTATCGAGCATCTCTCAGCGCTGCATCACGTCACGTTGCCATATTAGAAAAACTATTTTCCAAAAGCATCCGCCCCAGCGTAAAAAGCACTGACTTAGGATCGCGAATTTAATAAATCCGAAAATTGTACGGGCGGGTTTGGCAGACCTGATCTGCACCTTGCAATGGATTTAACAGCAAAACCCGCCCCTAGCAAACATCGAACTTATTTAATTTCTATTCCTTAGGACAACACTTCGCTGGCAGGTAAAAAGCCGTAGCACATTGCCACAGGTGAGTCACTCGCTCGCCAAAGGGGGCACTCGCGGCGATCGCAGCGCAAACAATCGGCTTGAACGGGCATAAGTAAATGATTGAGTGGGTAGACACTCACCCCCTGGCGCATAAAGGCTTCTGCCTCCATCGGGTTAAGCTGCATCGCGATCAAAATCGCACGTGAAGCTCCAAGTGCCGCTCGTTGCTGGTTTACCCGCTGCAAGGTTTCACTAAAGTTTTCGGTGGCCTGTTTACTCGCAATCAAGACCCGATATTCCTGATTGGCAAAGCAGTTTGGCTTTTCTTCCTCAAAATAGTCCTTGTACTGAATCGTCAGCGTTCCATCAGGGTAGCGGAGGATGCGAATACACCGCAAAAACGGCAGCGTAAAGTGTCCCGTCTTGTCCATGCCGTACCACCAGGACTTATGCCAGCTATCTTGCGGCAGGTGGAGAATTTCTTGAATCTGCTGCGTCGAAAAACCCGACTGCTCTAGTAACGCCACCGTCGGTGCCAGTGGCAATTTTTGTTGTAAGGTTTGCAATTCAGACTCGTGTTGCACCAGTCGGGCTAGCTCACGACTACTGCGCAACGTGCTGACCGATGCAGGTAGCTCAGTCGTAGTCGCTTTTTCTGCCAGCATGTACTGGATCGACCGAAACGACAAAACACCATCAGCCGCAACTGACTTAGCCGTGACACCGACCTCCACATCCACTGATGCAAGCGTTTGAGGTAAGGCCAGCGCTGGCGTACAATCGGTCAAGAGCGATCGCAAAAGCGGCGCATCTGCAACTGCCAGCACCATTTGCACCTGGTCTCGCAAGTCAACTGCCGGGTTTGCCCTGGTTTCAAGCTGAAACAACGAAAGGCGATCGCGCATAAGGGATGCCAACAAACACCATAGCCCTCATTGTGGCAGCAGATCTCTAAAGTCTCCACGGTGAACGGCTCTGGTTTACAAATCTGTACGTTCTTGCGGTTGCCATCAGAGAAAGTGCGGATTTTTTGTTTCCTTTCCGAAATGGTTTGTCTCACCTCTGTAGATAAGGTTGGAAGCACTCATAGATACCCCAAAGCCAACGGATTTTTCCCTTTGGCTTTTTTTATTAGCATGGCAGCGGCAAACGATTTTTGAGCACACCCAGACGCAGACGCGATACCCTAGAAAAGTCCATCGGGTCATTGTCATGAAACGTCTTGCGAGCCTGTTACTCTCTGCGATCGCTGCCATTTGGATTGCTGTAATCGCCATTGTGTCAGTGCAAAACTACACCCCTGTCACCCTGCGTTTTTTTACGTATCAATCAATTCAGGTTCCGCTCGGTTTAGTTTTGGCCTTCAGCATCAGCTTTGGCGTGCTTGGAGCCGCTCTTTTGGTGCCTTTAACCGGACAAGCAGGTTCACAGGATGATGACCCTCTATAATCCTGCTAAATCAGTCTTCAAGCTTGAGCAGCGGCAGTTCAGCGATAAACCGAACTTCGTTATTGTCACTCTCAGCCCGAATCGAGCCACCCAAATAGTTCACCTGCTTTTTCACTAAGGCTAGCCCTAAGCCAGTGCCGCCCTGGTTCCAGCGATCGCTGCCAGGTAAGCGATAAAACTTATCAAAAATGCGTGAGAGTATCTCTGGTGACAGGTTTTCACCTGGATTTTTTACCGTAAATCTTAATGAGTTGTTGTGTAGATCGGTTGCCACAGAAATTGTTGCCCCAGGTGGTGAATACTTGCAAGCATTCGTCAGCAACTCACTCATCATCTGCGTCAAAATAGTTAAATCAGATGTAAATACAGATACCTTTTCAGAAATTGATAAGTAGATATCCTGTTGTCGATCAAGCACACGACCCTTAAATGAATCAATCATTTGAGTCAGCCAATTGTGGATATTAATTTCAGCCAGCTCTAGAGGAATTGTTTCAGCCTCAAGTCGCTGCATTTCAAGTAGGCTGTTCACAATATTGAGTTCACGATCGCACTCATCCCGCAAAATATCTAAATACCGATTAACTTGATTAGCTTGGGTGACTTCGTTGAGGTCAGACGAGCATTTTAGACGGTCTAGATTCATTTCTAATAAACGAATCGACATTTTGATATTTGAGAGGGGCGATCGCAACTCATGCGAAACCATACTCAAAAAATCATCTTTAAGTTGGGTTAACCGCTGCATCTCTTCGATTTGCTGCTCTAAAATCTGCGATCGCAACAACGATAACGATGGCTCTCTTTCGCTCGGCTGATTCACTGAACGCGGTGGCAAAAACTCTCGAAACACCAACACCACGCCCGTGATATCGCCTACATTATTCCGCAAGGGGGCGGCGCTATCAGAAATCGGAATCTGCCGTCCTGTTCGAGTGATCAACAACACGGGGTTTGCCAGGTAAATAATTTCTCCCCGGCTTAAAACTCGATCAACAGGCGACTCAACTGGGAGTTGCGTCTCTAGATCAATCAATTGAAGCACTTCATCCAGCGATCGATTCATGGCGGCTTCAAGATGCCAACCTGTCAGTCGCTCAGCCACCAGATTGAGAAACTTAATCTGCTTTTGAGCATCGGTGACAATGACCGCATCACCAATCTCGCGCAACACGTTCAACGCCCAGTAATACTGCTCTTTTAAGCGGTTTTCGTGACCACTGCGGCGCAACGCAATTTGAATCGCGGTATATAGATCCCGTTCTTTAATCGGCTTGAGGATATAGCCAAACATCTCGGTTTCAGCTGCCCTCTGCACCGTGATTTCATCAGAGTAACCCGTTGCAAACACAATTGGGATTGACAACTCATCCCAAATCACCTGCGCCGCTTGAATTCCATCCATCTCGCCGTCCAGGCGAATATCCATCAGCACGACATCAGGACGATGTTCATGGGCTAACACGATCGCCATTTCCCCTGATGTTGCGATCGCAGGCACTTCATACCCCAAGGCTTCCAAACAATTTTGTAGATCCCTGGCGACGACTCTTTCGTCTTCAACAACCAAAACTCTAACGGCACTCATAGGTCAGTCGTCTTTGAGGAGATATCAGCAGGCACCACGGGGAAACATAATTTGAAACTCTGTTCCAGCGGTCACAGCCGCGTGAATTGTTCCTTTTAACTGAGCAGCTAAGTCATGAACCAGCTGTAAACCAAGCGTTTTTAACTGGTTAAAATCAATACCAGAGGAGATACCAACGCCATCATCCCCCACCACTAGAACAATCTGACCTGGCTCAGACTTCGTATAAAGTTTGACATAGATTTTGCCTGAACTTTTTCCCGGAAAGGCATATTTCAGCGAGTTAGAAACTAACTCGTTGATAATCAAACCGCAGGGAATAGCCCGATCAATATCAAGAGAAATGGCCTCAATTTCAGTTGTCAGACCAATTTGATCGCTAGACACATCATAGGAACTAAACAAATTTGTAACCAGGCTAGGAATATACTCAGCAAAATTAATTTTTGCTAAATTGCCAGAGCGATACAGCTTTTCGTGAATCAACCCAATCGATTCAATCCGGTTTTGGCTTTCGAGCAGGCAGATCGAGGCTTGTGGGTCGCTCAGCTTGCGGCGCTGCAGTCGTAAGAGACTGTAAACAATCTGCAAGTTGTTTTTAACTCGGTGATGAATCTCTTGCAGCAGCACGTCTTTTTCTTTCAGGGAAGTTTGTAAGCTCTCCTGCGTCTGCTTCAGATCGGTTATGTCATAGGTGATGCCAACCATGCGATCCGGTCTGCCTTGCGCGTTGCGTTGCACCAGAGCCGCTGCCTTTAAAAACCGAATGCGACCATCTCGACGATAAATCCGAAATTCGGTACTGAATTCTGTTTTTCCGGCTAGGGCAGCTTGCAGTGCTGCTTCTGTGGCGGCGCGATCATCCGGATGCAACGACTCAAACCAGGCTTGCTCTTGCAATGTACATTCCTGAATGCCGTACAGCGCACACATGCGATCGTCCCAATAATGCACGTCCTTTAGGATGTCCCATTCCCAGGTGCCGATCGCGCCAGATTCCAGCGCTAGAGACAGCCGATTTGATAAACTTTGCAACTGTTCCTCAGCTTCTTTGCGGGCGGTAATGTCTTGCTGCACAGCAACCAGCACACGCCCATATTCGGGATGCTCAAAGGTCGAAGCGGTCGCCTCACACCAAAAGGGAGTGCCATCTTTTTTGACGTTATGCACCTGATACGTCCACTCGCCTACTTCCAAAATGCGCTCAACAATCTGGTTGGTCTGGGTTTCTGGCTGAATGTGAGCATCCCCATAGTTGATCAGACTGACGGGTTTGCCATTGAGTTCGCCGGGGGCATAGCCAAAGAGTTGCTCAAACTTAGGGTTGGCGTAGACAATCACGCGATCGCAGGCCCGCACTAGACACACCCCTTCGGCACAGCAATTCTCAGTATGGAAATTTAGCTGCTATTGGGCGGAATATCTAGCTCTAGACCCTCCA
>DVDV01000432.1 GCA_015296075.1 Leptolyngbyaceae cyanobacterium M33_DOE_097
TGGTAAGAGGGGTTTCAATTTCTCCCATTGAGCATTGGTTAAGTCGCCACGACGATAGGAGGGAAGAATCATAGTCAGACCCTGAATGCGCTAACTCTAGACTACCAAAGGATCTCAAAGGGTTTTAAAACACGCCCTAGTTTTAGCGCAATCCAACAGTTCTGCGTTGAGGGGCGATCGCGCCCAGGTTTTCCTGCTTAATCACGTTGCCCGCTCAGCATGTTTGCCAAATCGAGTTAAAACGTTACTTGGGTTGGTTAAAACTTCAGGCGTTCATTGAAACAATGAATTTAACGGTTGCAGAAATTGGTGAGCAGGGCTTGCTTCAGCGAATTCAAGCGTTTTGCCCAGCCGATGTGATTGGGGATGATGCGGCGGTTTTGTCGCCTGCCCCTGGCTCATCTCTAGTTGTGACCACCGATGTATTAGTGGATGGGGTTCACTTTAGTGAGCAGACCACTCCACCGGATGCGGTTGGTTGGCGGGCGGTTGCTGCGAATCTCTCGGACTTGGCCGCGATGGGCGCAACCTCCCTAGGGATTACGGTTGGGTTAGCGTTACCAGGAAACTTATCGGTGGCTTGGGTTGAGGCTTTGTATCGTGGCATGACGGCATGTTTGCAGCCTTATCAGACGGCGATTGTCGGTGGTGATGTGGTGAGATCGCCCATTTGTTCCATTGCCATTACTGCCTTGGGACAGGTGCCGCCCCACCAGGTCATCACTCGGTCAGCGGCTCAGGTGGGAGATGCCATTGTGGTGACAGGCTATCACGGGGACTCGCGAGCTGGACTGGAACTCTTGCTGGGGGCGAATACTCGATTAGCGGCGGGCGATCGCGAGCAAATTTGTCGGGCACATCAGTATCCGGTGCCTCGCCTGGATGTTTTGCCGTTCTTACAAGCGCTCATGGCTGACTCAGACTGGCGCATTGCCGGGATGGATAGTAGCGATGGGTTAGCGGACGCAATTTTGCAAATTTGTCGTGCCAGTCGGGTTGGGGCAACCATTCAGCCAGAACACATTCCCATTTCGCCAGCCCTGAAGCGGTTTGTTGCTGCCGAACAAGCGTTGGAGTGGGCCTTGTATGGTGGCGAAGACTTTGAGCTGGTGTTATGTCTACCCCCTCAAACAGCAGCCAGTTTAGTCAAACAATTGGGCGGAGGGGCGGCGATCGTGGGAGAGATTACGGCAACCCCCGAAGTTTGGCTGACAGCTGCATCAGAAACCGCTGAACCGACTCAGTTACTTTTAGAGAAAGGTTTTCAGCATTTTCAGGGGTGAGCTGACAGGTGGCTAATTACGGCGGAGAACTCCTTTGCCTGCTAACCGAAGCCTTAACAGAATTTTCGCGGTAAGATGCGGTCATGAAGAAGCGCGTCTTGGGACTGATTGGGATTGTTGTAGCGATCGCTCTGGGTTTAGGGCTATTGAGTCGGCTGGCTGCAGAAATTCTTTGGTTTCAAGAGGTTGGCTTCACCTCTGTTTTTCTCAAGCGCATCGTCACTAAAGGGGTGATTGGTGCGGTTGTGACTGGAGTAAGCGCAATCTTTTTGTTTGGCAATTTGGCGATCGCGGAACGGTTAAAATTCTCCGACCCCAAGGTAAGTTCAGCTTCACCCGACCAGCTTGAACCACCGATTGCCTACAACTCTTTCCCAGCTGCGGGAGAACTAAAAGCGTCCTACCGGAATCCGATGCGGTTTCGGTCGCTGTTGCCGTTGGCGATCGGCCTGAGTTTGCTGATGGGGATTTTGCTCTTTCGCTATAGTCAAACCCTGGCTAATCTTTGGACGTTTAATCAGTTACGGGCTGATATTTCCCCTCCAATGCCAGCTCCCTTCAGAATTGCAGTGATCTGGCAAGTGGTACAGCAATTCTTTACAACTCCTGTTCTTCAAGTAGGGGTATTAGCTCGCGCCGGGTTAGCCCTTGCAGGGGCGATCGCGCTGTTGGTCTATCCTTACTTTTGGTTGCGGGCGATCGGTGCGGGTTTAAGCCTGGGGTTTGGCTATGTCATGGCTCACTACTGGGGTCGTTTTTTGTTAGCGCTGAATGCAGCCCCGTTTGGCACGACTGACCCGATTTTTTCACGCGACTTAAGTTGGTTTGTCTTTGGGTTGCCTGTAGGTCAACTGCTGGAATTCTGGTTATTTGGCCTGTTTACGTTTGGCCTGATCACGATTCTTTTGACCTATTTGCTGGCGGGCAACAGCCTCAGTCAGGGAAAATTTGTGGGCTTTACTTCGGGGCAACGGCAACATATCCAGGCTTTGCTTGCGTGCGTTATGCTGCTGGGCTGCCTGCGATTTTGGCTCAACCGCTATGAGCTGCTTTACTCTCCAGACGGATCAGTTTACGGTCTGGGGTTTACTGATCGCCTTGTTTTATTGCCTGTTTTTTGGGTGTTGAGCGGTTTAGCAGCGGCGATCGCCCTCTTTTTAGGCTGGCAGGCATTTCGCCCCCATTCATTCTTAAAGCAGCGCGCTCAGGTTGTGTTGCTCGATCAATTTGCCTCAACCCGTTGGCTCCTGACCTTTTTCTTTGGGGTTTCTCTGGTTGGTACGGCGTTATTACCGTTGCTGGTGCAGACGCTAATTGTTCAACCGAACGAGTTAGAGCGTGAAACACCTTATTTGCGCCACAACATCGCTTACACTCGGCAGGCGTTTGGTCTGGATGCGATCGAGGTTGAGACGTTTAACCCACAAGGCACCCTGACCTACAAAGATTTGCTAGCCAACGATGAGACTGTACGCAATATTCGCCTTTGGGATTCTCGTCCTCTGCTGCAAACCAATCGGCAATTACAGCAAATTCGACCTTACTATCGGTTTCCAGATGCAGATATTGACCGCTATACCCTGTTGCCAAGCCAACCCGGTCGTGTAAGCGAGCAGCAACAGGTGCTGATTGCCGCGCGTGAATTGGACTACCCCAGTGTGCCGCAAGAAGCACAGACCTGGCTCAACGAGCATTTGATTTACACACACGGGTATGGTTTTACGATGAGTCCGGTCAACCAGGTGGCGACGGGTGGATTACCGGACTACTTTGTCAAAGATTTAGGGTCAGCGGATTCTGAAAGTGGGTTGACGGTTTCGAGTGAGCGAATTCGGGCGAGTATCCCGATTGGGCAACCCCGCATCTACTACGGTGAAATCAGCAACACTTATGTCATGACTGGGACTCAAGTGCAAGAGCTTGATTACCCGGTTGGCAATGAGAATGCTTACAACGTCTACGATGGCCGTGGTGGAATTAATATCGGCAATCCGCTGGTGCGATCGCTATTGGCGTATTACCTGCGTGATTGGCGCATGATCTTTGCCCGCAGTTTTACAGCCGATAGTAAGCTCTTGTTTCGGCGCAACATTAACGAACGAGTCCACGCGATCGCGCCGTTCTTGCGCTTTGACCGTGACCCTTACCCGGTGCTGGCAGATACCACCATCACCCAAAACGGAGGTTCTGCTGCCTCCGATGCGGGCAACTACCTGTACTGGATCATTGATGCCTACACGACGAGCGATCGCTTTCCCTACTCTGAACCAGCCCAAAAAATTTACTTAGACAGCGACGATAGCCGCCCGTTTAACTACATTCGCAACTCGGTCAAGATTGTGATCGATGCTTACCACGGCTCTGTAGAATTCTACGTTTCAGAGCCAAACGATCCGCTGATTCGGGCATGGCAGAAGATCTTTCCAGAAATGTTTAAGCCGCTCGATGCGATGCCGCCGACCTTGCGGAGCCATATCCGCTATCCGATTGATTTGTTTGAAGCGCAAGCAGAGCGGTTGTTCACCTATCACATGACTGACCCGCAGGTGTTTTATAACCGAGAGGACTTGTGGCAGATTCCGACTGAGATTTACGGCAATAAGCCGCAACTGGTCGAGCCTTACTTTTTGATTATTCAGTTACCGCAGGAGCAATCGAGCGAATTTATTTCGATTTTGCCTTTTACCCCTAATCAGCGCACAAATTTAACCGCTTGGTTGGCTGCGCGATCGGATGGTGATAACTATGGAAAGTCTCTGCTCTATGTGTTTCCAAAGCAACAACTGTTTTTTGGGCCTGAGCAAATTGAAGCTCGAATTAACCAGGATCCGGTGATTTCACAACAAATTTCGCTGTGGAATCGGCAAGGCTCAAGCGCGATTCAAGGCAATTTGCTGGTGATTCCGATTGAGAACTCACTTCTGTATGTTGAACCTCTATACCTCGAAGCCGAACAAAATAGTTTGCCAACCCTGGTCAGGGTAATTGTTGCCTTTGAGAATCGCATCGTCATGGCCGAAACGCTTGAACAGGGATTGAGAGCAATTTTCCTGCCCGATCCTGAAACCCCGGCGATCATCCGTCCGGTTGAGTAGGCTGCATCCAATTGAATGGGCGATCGCCTTTGAAACAGTGATCTGACCTTAGAAATGGCCTTCTGTAAAGAGTTGCAAACTGTGGTTTAAGCCCGCGTAGCAAGGTTCTTACTTTACCCTTGCACCCTTTGATCAAACACTGGAATAAGCGACACCTTCCGCAGGAGAGGCGGTTTAGCCTCTCGCAGGGGTTTGGGGGCAACGTCTCCAAGGCTTGTCGGCTCGAAATATAGCGCTACGCATAGAAGTTGGTACAAGAGGATGTGGGAGCTGCGCTCCCAGCCAGGGGTTTCACCCCTGCACCCTGTCCTAACATTTTCCAGTATTGCTATAAATGGATTCAAAAGAAAGCTTGTTTGGTAGAGAAAAGCGAAGATTTGGGGGCGGCGGAGCCGCAAGATCGGGGGACTTTCCCCCGCGCCCCCGCTCGTAGGGGCCTCACTCCCCTACAACCCCCGCAAGGTCGCGCGTGTGGGGGTTGTAGGGTTAGCTAGCTAAATGTTGTGTGTCGCAAGATTGGCACTTCGATCGCTGACAGAGGGGGCGGGTGAGGTGAGGCGGAGGTTGTAAGATCGCCTTTGTAATAGCGATCTGACCTTATACCAATTCTCTAAATTCCATTTACAGATCCGCGTAGGTGCGGTTCGCGTTCGTGTAGCGTTTCCGAAGGAAATACCGCCCTTACAGGTAATCATCTGTAGCCCAGTTTTGAAGAATTGGTATAAGTTGAATGGCTTCAAGCGGCTCGATTCAAGGAAAATTGACCAAACGCTCATAAAAAATTGGAGGAAGTCATGACCTCCTCCAATTAGCAAAGCGCTGATTTTAGGACTAGCTGCGGCTTTTCTGAGGCTTACTATCCGCTGCTTGCATGGCTTTTACCAGTTGGGCTAAACCATACTCCAACTGCGCACCGGCATCGAGCGCAACCCAACCATCGGGGGTCTGTTGGCGAAACTCAAAGTGCAGGTGTGGCCCGGTTGAAAGACCTGTACTACCAACGCGACCAATCACATCCCCTTGCTTCACCGT
This sequence comes from Leptolyngbyaceae cyanobacterium M33_DOE_097, assembly GCA_015296075.1. Lineage (GTDB taxonomy): Bacteria > Cyanobacteriota > Cyanobacteriia > Leptolyngbyales > Leptolyngbyaceae > DSRU01. The sequence goes on from DVDV01000432.1 coordinate 5,411, forward strand.
TTCACCCGGCTTAACAAACACCTCTGAAAGGTGAGCATAGAGGGTTTCTTGCGTGCCTTTGTTGTGCTGGAGTGTGACTGTCAAACCATAGCCACCCAACCAGTCAGCGATCGCCACCTGTCCGGCGAGGGCAGCCAGTACGGGAGTGCCCAACGGTGCCCCTAGGTCGGTGCCTGTATGAAAGCGAGACTCACCTGTAACCGGGTGAATGCGCCAACCAAACAGTGAGGTAATCGGCGCAGGAATCGCAAGCGGGAAAATCAGGCGAATGTTGCCATTGCCGATTTGCACTGGCGGGCGATAGGTGCGGTAGTCGAAATCGCGCGTCTTGTAATAGTTTCGCCCAGAACTGGTGGTCTGCCCCGGACGCACAACACTCGAAGGACTCGCGGTATACGTCGTCCAATTGGTGTTGCTGCGCCCCCGGTAGGACTGTCCACTTGAAAACTGAGGTGTGCCTGCATAACGACTGGGAACTTCTGGGGTGGCACGGGGGGTATACCGCTCGGTTGCACCCAGACTATAGGGAGTCGGGTCAATATACACTTCTTGACTCTGAAGCTTGCGAGTAGGTGCCACGGGAGCCGGAGCGGGAGCCACTTCGACCGGGGCTGGAGCCGAAGCCGGAGCCACTTCGGGAGCCGGAGCGGATTCAACCGGAGGCATGTCACCGATCGCGTCAATCGCCTGGGCTAACACAGCAGAGCTGCTGAACACACCCAATAAGCTGAGAATGCTAGCACTCTTAATCACAAGCGATCGTGTCACTTCGTGCGAGGGTTTAACGGGCGGCTGATTCTGAGGTTTCATGGTGTTCTCAGTGAGGTTTAGGGAGAAGGTTGGGTTGCAGGAGCTGAATTGGGTTCAGCCGGTGAAGCAGTAGCGGGCGGTGTCTCGGTGGCCCCTGGTGCAGGTTCAATCGTCGGAGCTAAATTTGGGACATTTGGGGCGGGTGTCACTGTATCGGTTGGCTCAGTTGCAGGTGGGCTGGCGGGCGTTGCCGGAGTTGTGCCGCTGGGGGTAGTGGTACCAGCAGGCGACGCTGTCCCTGTCGGCTTACCCGTCGTCGGGGTAATGTTGGTTGTTGCACGCCGCAGAGCGGCCAGAGCGCGGTTGTAGTTCAAAATAGCCGTTAAGCGGTTACTGCGCGCACGCGTGAGGTCAGTTTCTGCATTGATCACGTCGGTCTGGGTACCCACCCCTGCTTGAAAGCGCAAACGTGCCAATCGCAAGGCTTCTTCGGCTTGAGCTAGAGCCAACCGTGTCGTCTCAATATTGCGCTGGTTTGACACTAAGTTGGCATAAGCTTGCTCGACCTCAAATCGCACCTGGTTTCGCACATCAGCAAAGCGCGTTTCGGCAATCTGGCGGTTTACCTCTTGCTGAGCCGCTGCCGATCGCGCTGCGCCACCATCAAAAATGCTCCAACGCAGGTTCGCGGCTAGGCTATACCCGTCAGCTGTACCCAAATCGTCGTCAAATTGGTTGAGCAGGTCATACTGAGCCGATAGGCTGATCTGTGGCCCTAAAGCTGCTAAAGCCGCACGCCGCTGTTGCTCTGATAGTTCACGCTGCGCCAGTTGTTGTTCTAGCTCAGCCCGATTTTTATAAGCCAGTACGATGCTTTCTTCGAGGGTCAACCCCCAGGTGCCTGCCAACGCAATGGTGTCAGCCGCTGCTAAATTGATCCCCTGGGGCACGCTCAGGCGTTGAGCCAATTGCCGTCGCTGCACTGTTTGTTGGGCGATCGCATTGGTTAAGTCTTGCTGCGAGTTAGCTAGCTGTACTTCTGCTCGCAACACGTCAAAGCGAGTTCCCAAGCCAGCTTGCTCTAACGCTTGGGCATCACGCAAGCTCGTCTCGTTGTTGCGCACCGCTGCCAGACTAATCCGTACTGTTTCGTCGGCTTCCTGGAGGTTGTAATAATCATTGGCAACATCCAGCCGTAACTGCTCCTGTGCGACTTCTAACGCAAGTTCGTCAGAGCGGAGCTGTTGCTCAGCCGCCCGAATTTGCGCAGGCCGCTGCCCTGATGTAAACAGATCATAGTTAAGAGATAAGCCACCGCTTAAGGATGTACGTGCATCATCGTTTTCATTGAGAAAGCTTTGAGACTGCCCCGATAACTCACTACTAGCGCTTTGCGAATTGGTCAGCCCTGTCTGAAGGTCAAGCGTTGGGTAAAGAGCGGCTTGAGCTTGACGCAAAGCAGCCCGACTTCGTTGTAATTGGAGTTGAGAAACTTGGAGGGTGCGGTTATTGCGCTCGGCTAGCTCGATCGCCTGATTCAGCGTGATCGGTTGAATCCCCCGCAGTCTCACCTCTTCGGGATCCGTCGGAAACTGAAGCGGGTTAGGGTCAGGGTTAAGCGACTCAGGCGCGGCACCTTCTTTGGCAGGGCCAAATGGCTTGTAGGGTTTACCATCAGGCAGGGTAATGTTCTCAGGTGAATCTAAAACGGGGTCACTAGGAGTTTTTGTTTGTAGGGCTTGAGCCTCTTTTTTAGCAGTAGGCATCCCTGGTTGAGCGCTTTTTAATGGCTTCGCAACGGCTGGTTTCAACGCTGACTGAGGCTGTTGGGCTGTAGCGGTTTGAGGGGCACCTGCAATGGGCTGCGTGGAACTAGCCGTATTTGCAGGTTTGGCCTGCGGTGCTGCGGTCGGTTGCTTCGTTGATGGCGATGGCTTTTTAGTGGTTTGAGTTACAGGCGCTGCTGGCTTAGCAGGCACCATTTCAACCTGAATCGGTTTAGTAGCTTCAGGAGTGGTTGACGCCGCGATCGCGGTCGGAGCGTTCTGCGGTAGCGATACTGCTGCGGTAGACCCTTTTAGAGGTACTGCAACATGCAACTCAAGAGATTGCTGAGTTTCGGGTGCTGGTTGAGCTTCGCTTGGAGCCGCATCTGCTCCACTCTTCAAACCTTGCCCTAAGGTGAGGGCGGCACCCACACTCACAAGTAGTAGTCGAAAACAAAATTGCATACACTCTCTAACAAATCACGTTTCAAAACTCACCAAAAAGAACAAGAGGAGCCTTTTGCAGAATACTGGCTTTAGGGAAGCTTTGCAAAGCTTTTTACCTCTCCAATCGGCTGGGGAACTCAAACCAAAAGTTGATAGTCATTTGAAACCATTCAGCTTCTCAGTCTGGATCACAGTTTTCGAATCTGTTCCTATTCGGTCAGCTTCAAAAAAACGTTACAAACATCAGCACAGAATTTTTGACAGTTGGTGAAATCAATTGGTTCAAGCAAATGGAACCTTTTGTGGTTTCACTATCTCAGTAAAAACCGAAGTTGTTCTTTTGAGCCTATAGAAGAACTTAAACCAAAGGAGGTGATGCAAATGTCCCTCTTTCGGGTTCACCAAACTGGGTGATTTTCCTCAATATAATTACATTGGACAGCAACCTAATCAGGGAAAAACGCGATCGCCCTTTTGCACTTCACCTAGTTCATCAGAAGAAAGGAGGATTCTGGCTCTACCGAAAGAAGTATTCCTAACAGTGAGTTGACCTGCGATCACTGAGCTGTGCTGGTAAGTACTGACAAAAACCAGAGTGGAGGCTGCACTTTTGCAACAATCAACCCCTACCTGGCCAGCTTCAAAACATAACTTTCAGCCAGGTTTAATAACTGTTTGCGGCTGTGCAACCCTGGGACTTTATTCAATATTGATTGAAGTGGGGTTAGACGAAGAACCTCCATTACTGGCACCCAGGCGATAGTCGGCGTAGAGCTTATCCCGCCAATCAAAGAACGGCTTAAAGGTGCCGATGTCCGCAATTCCAGTCACGCCACGTCCCTTCAGGGCTTCTGGTAAGTTGACGTAATTGCCTTCAGGAAATTTGATGTACATCGTCAAAGCGGCAACGGCAAAGTCGGCTAGCGTTGGCTGCTCGCCTAGCAGGTAAGGCTGCTCTCGCAAAATGAAACAGAGAGCCGTTAGATCTCGCTTGAGTGCATCTTCTGCCGATTTGATCGCGTCAGGAGTCAAACCCAGTCCTAGCCCTAGCACGTCTAGCACTTCTCGTGGTACGGAGCCAACCAGCGATCGCAGCGGGTCGGGCAAGCTTTGCGGTAAAAAGGCTTTCCGAAAGGCTTGGTCGCGGTTGAGCGCACCGATCATCGCTTTACGGGCATTGAGGCCAATCGATTCGTCAGCCCATTGCTCAATTAATAGACACAACCCTTTTTGCTTGGGATCATCGGGAATCAATGGATGATCGGGATACTGTCGGTCAAGATAGTCAGCGATCGCGGTTGAGTCAGCGATCACTTCATTCCCGTCTTTGAGTACAGGCACTTGACGTTGGCCTGACATGCGCATTAAGTCAATTTGACCAATGCCAGGAGTCACCTCAATTTTGCGGTAAGGCAAGTTCTTATAATCCAGAATGAAGCGCACCTTTTCGCTGTAATGGGACATTTCAAACTGGTAAAGCTCCAGCATGGCAAATCTCCAGAAATTCACGTTAGCAGTCACACGCCTGTAACTCTAGCGTGAATTTGAGAAGCCGAACCAGGGAATAACCTAAATTTAATGGCGTGGAGGGAGAGAGTAGGGAGGGTGTGGGGGAGTAGGCAGGGAGTAGGGAGGGGATGGGGCGTGAGGGAGTAGGGAGGGGATGGGGAGTGAGCAGGGATTAAATGGGTTCGATATTTGGTAGGGGGCGTTCAATCCATTGCAGGACGTAGATACACTTGCTAAACCCGCCCGTACAGTTTGCGGATTTGTTAGATTCTCATTCCTTAGAATTTGGTGGGGTTGTTATATTACTGGTGCTGGAGCGGAGATTGGGGATGGCCGAGATTACTGTGACTGTCAAACTATTTGCTGCCTACCAGGAGGCATACGGTGTGCCTGAGTTGAGGCTGCAAGTGCCAGAAGGGACGACGGTTGAAGGCGTGCGCGATCGCTTAATTGAGCAGCACCCTGAGCTAGAACAGTGGCGCAATTTGACTCGCTTTGGGATTAATTTAGAATTTGTCGAGCCGAAAAGGACGGTGCAAGAGGGGGATGAGGTTGTTTTCATTCCTCCGGTGAGTGGTGGCTAGTCACAACCTCGGCGATCGCGCGTTAGGATTTTACTTTCATCCCTGATGCAGGGGGTGGTTAGCTTGGTACGCGGCGGTTTAACTGAGCCATTGCCCAGCGTAAGTGGGGGCCGGGGTCAAAGGTTTCCCAGCCTTTGGCGGTGCGTTGGCGTAGCTCAAAATGCAGGTGGGGGCCAGTTGAGAGGCCGGTGCTACCGACTCGCCCAATCATTTCGCCCGGTTGCACCCATTGACCGGGACGGACTGTAATTTCTGACAGGTGTGCGTAGAGGCTATTTTGGCTACCGCTTTCGTGTTCAATCACGACGGTTAGACCGTAGCCATTGTGCGATCGCGCCGTGGTCACACGTCCGGCAAAGGCGGCTAAAACGGGTGTGCCGTGAGGCGCGCTGAGGTCTGTTCCCCGGTGCATCCGGCGACCACCTAAAATCGGATGTCGTCGCATCCCATAGCCTGATGTAATGACCGCTGGGCCAGGTAAGGGGAAGCGAAACTCGGAGCTACCTGCAACGGGCATCTGGGGACCAACTGCTAGCGCCGGAGTCGGTAAGCTCGGTGGCGGCAACTCTGGCAATGGATAGGGAGCCATCGCAATTTGGGTTAAACCGGGGTTTGGGTCAGAGGATGTACTGGGTGCTGACTCAGGTTGCACCATCACAAAATCGGGCTTGACGTTGGCCTTGGGGGCGGTACTCACTAACGCGGGTGGCTCAACGGCGCGACTATTGGTGGCTTCTAGGGTGTTGATGCGGCTGAGGGTGCGGTTACGTAATTCGGGTGACAAATCGGGGGCTTGTAAGAGGCTACGAGCAGCCCGATAGTCTCCTTGATTTGCCAGTTCAAGCGCTTGAGCAATGCGCTGATCACCTGTTTCGATCGCCATTTGAGCGCGATCGCGGGCAACAATTTCAGCGAGTTTTGCTTCGACAATTTGACGACGTTCGGCGATCGCTTCGACTTGGTCAGAGGGAGCAGCCTGGGTTGGCAAAGTGTCTTCCGAGGTCGTTACTGCCTTTGCTTGTGTTTCGCTCGCCGCAACTGGCACTAATAGCGAATCTGATGCAGACGCGGATGGGACGCAAGGCTTGAGCAGCGGTTCAGCGCTTTCGATAAATTCTGCTTGGGTGGCTTCAGGGGCAGAAATGCAAGTGTTTTCTGAGCCTGTTGTGACCGATGCTTGGTCAGAAGCGGGGCTAACTGAAGCGGTTTCAGGAAGCGTTTGAGGCTGCGGAGTGGGCAGCGAAGCCAGGAGTTCGAGCATAAGCTTTTTATGAAACGCCGCTAGAGGTTTCGCTAAAAAGCATCACCTATCCGGATGATTTCTGAGAAAAATAAAGACGTAAAAAGGTAGAAATTGTTTCAATTTTTTTAGCCTATTCCGCTTTGTTTCTGATACTAATTTCAATTCGGAATGCGATCAATTTCACATCCGAATTGATCGCATTAAATCCCCTGGTAAAAGGGAATACCAGCGACAAGGGATATCCACCTGGGCGATCGCACTCTAAATCGGTATAAAGTGCAACAATCCAAACTGTTCCCTGACTTTAATCTGCCGATAGCTACAACCCTTTGTTAGGAAAAAAGGCAGCTGGGCGCTCGCAGCAGGGAGCAGGAATAGAATTGGGTTGAATTAAGCTGGAAACGCTTAGCTGTCAGGCTTTTAACGAATAATTTCGTGCATGACGCGAAATCGTTCTTTGATTTCGGGGTCTTCCACAATGAAAGCCTGAAAGGTTCTCTGAGAGGTGCTTTTGACAAAGTCAAAGGGATTGGTTTTGGTTGGCCCAATAAACACGTCGATGTGGTTGCCTTTAATTGCACTGCCCACATCAGCCGCGTAGAAGTAGCCATCATGCACGACTTGCTCGCCCGAAGGTAGCGTCACAGTCACGCCTTTCGCCTCTGGAATGAAGACAACAGAACCAAAGGGGATGCGGCTGCGATCGACGGCGATTGTCCGAAATGGGGTCGCTCGAAACTTGCCGGAAGCGTAACCGTAAGGAACGGATGCCACCCGAAACCGGGCACGACCGACCTTTTTGATCAGACTTTTTGAAAGACCTTTGAAGTAGGGCGAGCAATCGGCTTGCTGGCGAGAGCCTCGTCCGGCAAAGCCATAGGTGACGAGTTGGTCTTGCTTTGAGATTTGCACGACCCCCTGCACAGCGGCGTAGCACCAATCACGACGGGTCAATTTCGGCCCTAACGGGCGGCCTTTGATATCTAGCAGGCGATACCCTTTTTTAACGGGAGTTGCCTTATGGACGTAGTAGTACGTCGCCCATAACTGCATCGGGGTTTTTACCTCTGGAGTTGGTTGGGCAAAGGCAATCCAGTTAGCGGCGGTATCTGGTATGTCCGGCGCAGCTTCATCGTCTTGATTCAGGTCGATCGCCCCGGTAGTTGGCTGAATCACACTCTGCTGCTCTGGCATCGGCACAAAAATGGGAATTGACGCAGACGATGTAGTAACAGTCTGAGCCATCACCGGATCAAGCGTGGTCGTAACCGCTCCAGCGAGCAAACTGAAGCTGGTCAGGGGAAGCACAAATAGTCGAGAAATGTTCATCACCTAAATGTGTGAGTCGCAACACCATTGCTTTCACCCAGACGGGTGTAGCATCCGGTAAGAATTATGAGGGGCGATCGCACAACTGTCACCTGGGTATCTGAAATTTGGTTGCGATCGGGCAATCTTAAAAAAAGTCAAAAGGTGCATGGCAACAGCGATCTAGAGCCGCAGACTGTGGCTATAAATTTTTTGCTCTGTCGGTTGAACAGTTTTTCTATGAAGAGATGACGCAAAGTGTGTCAGGCAATTTCGACACAGTACACTGAGAGGTAAAATTCTTTTACTTGAGAACCATGACGCTCCAACAAGATTCGTTATTTGAGCGGTTTCTTGCTCCCATTTTTGAGAAGTTTCTAATTGACAAACAAGCCCTCAAATATCTTTATGAGAGCATTGATTGGCAAGCGGCCACTGAGCGTCTAAATAATCCTACGGTGGTTTACCCCGACTACTATGCCAAGCGTAACTTTCATGGCATTGAAGGGGGCTATCTAACGATTGGGGCAGCCGTCACCTACGATGCCATTACTCAATATGTGCTGCCGCCCAATGAAACAATGGTGCGTCAAGGCTTGCTCCAGACAATTCGCAGTCAGCCTCGCCGCATTCTTGACCTGGGTTGTGGCACTGGGTCTTCGACGCTGCTACTCAAACGGCGTTTTCCGCAAGCGGAGGTGATCGGGCTTGACCTGTCGCCCTATATGCTGGTTGCCGCCGAGCAAAAGGCTCAGCAGTCAGGCTTACACGTGATCTGGCGGCATGGATTAGCAGAGGCAACCGGATTACCCGCCCATGCGTTTGACCTGGTGACAACGTCGCTTTTGTTTCACGAAACCCCAGCCGCGATCGCCCAGGCCATTTTGCAAGAAAGCTTCCGGCTGTTGACGGTAGGGGGAGAGTTTGTTTTACTCGACGGCAATCAAGCGGTTTTGCGCCACACGGAATGGCTCAACAATATTTTTGAAGAACCTTATATTCGTGAGTATGCGGCTGGCAATGTCAGTGATTGGCTCAAGGCTGCCGGATTTGCAGCGGTGCAAACCCAGGACCATTGGTTGTTACATCAGCTCAGTCGGGGCGCAAAACCCCTTGCAAACGAAGAGTCAGAGTCAGCCGAAGCCATTCGTGCGACTGACGGTTTGACCCCTCAATGGGCAATGGGGTAGTAAGAAGTACCCAATTTAAGTTATGAGTTAAAGGTAAGGGCAGTTAGCAGCGTGTCACTTTCTCATGACCTTAAAGGCAGTTTTATTTGATTTCAATGGCGTTATCATCAACGATGAACCGCTCCACGAACGGCTGATCGAGCAATTACTCATCGAAGAGAATTTGCGCCCCAAATCAGGCGAGTTTCGTAAATATTGCCTGGGCCGCAGCGATCGCGCCTGTTTAACTGAGCTTTTTTCTCTACGCGGGCGGTTTTTGGCGGATGCGGCCCTTGACACGTTGGTTGCTCGCAAAGCAGTGGCTTATTTGCGAGAGTTAGAAGCAATTGACCCGCTACCAATCTATCCAGGCGTGCCGGATATTCTGTTTCATTTGCGTGCAGCCCAGTTGCCGATGGCAATTGTGAGTGGTGCCCTGCGGTCAGAAATTGAAACGGTGTTGCAGCGATCGCAGTTGCACGAAAACTTTTCGGTGATTGTGTCGGGTGATATGCAACTGTCCAGTAAACCTGAACCCGACGGATATTTGAAAGCGATTGAGCTACTGAACGAAAAAAATACGGGCCTTAATCTTAAGCCATATGAATGCTTGGCGATCGAGGATACGTTTGCGGGGATTGAGGCCGCCAAACGGGCAGGGATAGCCGTTGTGGGCGTGGCAAACTCCTATCCATTTCATATGTTGCAGCGGCGAGCCAATTGGACAGTTGATTATCTCATCGATCTTGAAATTGATCGGATTCAGAAAATTTTGACCCAAAAAGGGCAAGTGCTTAAAGCCAGCTAAGCAATCGCAGAGTTACAACACGCGCGTTGATTTTTTTGAGCTGCCAAATCGCGATCGCGATAACTGCCATTTGAACTTTTGCGATCGCTACCTTCTGAGCCGAAAAATACATCTACCAAAAGGATGAATCACCTGTGCTATTAGCCTTTTGGTATTTCTCGTATAAACTCAAACTGATCTATTTAACTGAAAAAATTAGTATCTAAAAACACATTTTATTAAGGTTAACAAGCGGTTAAGCTCAGGATCTCAATCTGTCTCTAAAAGGAGAAAATTGAAGTCTATACCCTATCTGTGGTTTCGAATTATCTGTTGACAAATAAGTATAAAGTTTCTATGAATATGAGAAACCTCTCATGATTTACACGTACGTGTAGAATCAAAATGCTAGACGACGTAGAGATAACATCTAGAAGCTTGCACAGGCTTTGTTAGGGATGTTTCTACATTCGTTCAGAGCGTTTCTCTGATGTGATATTTGTGTTCCGCTTAAAGAATATTCGTGGACTGAACAAAATCTATTAAAGCAGTCTTGCCTCATCTTTCAGTACGTAACTGACAATATCAAAACCGACTCTCAAACCAAATGAGTTCTTGCTAGAGCTTATTTACTGGTTTGATTCAAAGGCTACAGACATTTGCCCCATACTCATCTTGCCTACATCCATGATGCTCTCAATCGTCATACCTGTTCATAACGGTGGTGAAAGCTTCTACAAATGCTTGCAAAGCCTTGAATGCTACGGCTCGCTTGCATCAGAGGTGATCATCGTTGTTGATGGTGGAACCGACAATTCCCTCGCACTAGCCCGCACCACTGCTGCTAAAGTCATTGCTCTGCCTGAAGCGGGTGGCCCTGCCAGAGCTAGAAATATTGGGGCAAGCGCCGCTTCAGGAGACATTCTTTTCTTTATGGATGCGGATGTCACCCTAAAACCCGATACGCTTAAGCAAATCATAGAAGCTTTTCAAGCAAAGCCTGAAATTGATGCGCTGATTGGTTCTTATGATGATGCACCCGGCGCAGAAAACTTTTTGTCGCAGTATAAGAATTTGTTTCACCATTACACTCACCAAACAGGCTGCGAAGATGCTTCTACCTTTTGGGGGGCTTGTGGTGCCGTTCGGCGGGATATCTTTCTCAAGGTGGATGGTTTCAATGAAGCTTATCGCTACCCTTCTATAGAGGATATCGAGTTTGGCTATCGATTAAAGCGAGCAGGGCATCGCATTCTGTTGTGCAAAGCTGTGCAAGTTAAGCACCTAAAACGGTGGGAGCCTTTCTCGCTCTTGAGAGCTGAAATTTTTTATCGTGCAATACCCTGGACAGAACTGCTTTGGCGCGATCGCCAATTTGTCAACGACTTGAACTTGAAAACGTCCAGCCGGGTTAGCCTTATCCTAACTTTCAGCATCCTCGTGTTATTACTTTTGTCATTTTGGTGGAATAGCAGCTTGATTGGAGTACCTATCCTTGCAACTGTACTATTTGTCATCAACCTATCTGTCTACCAGTTCTTCTATTTTAAGAAAGGACTTTGGTTCGCAATAAAGACGATTTTTTGGCACTGGCTCTACTTCTTATATGGTGGAGTTGCCTTCGCAATTGGCACGATTCGTTATCATCTTGGTTATCAATCAGCCAGCACTCCAGTGTCTTTGCCCTAGCTGCATAACCATAAAGCAGAACTTGCACGTTTTAAGCTACAGTTTTTTGGAGGTATTCATGGAGAGCCGTTCTACTTTGATTATCGGCGCGGGTCCTGCTGGATTGACGACCGCTTACGAGTTGGCAAAACACGGTGTGAAGTCGGTTGTTTTGGAACAAGCTGATCGAGTTGGAGGCATCTCTCGTACCGAAACCTATAAGGGTTATCGCTTTGACATTGGGGGACATCGCTTTTTTACAAAAGTGACAGAAGTGCAGCGAATTTGGTACGAGATTCTCGAAAAAGATTTCATTAAAGTGCCGCGTCTTTCGCGCATTTATTACCGAGGGAAGTTCTACAAATACCCGCTTTCGCTGATGAATACGGTTTCTAACCTGGGTATTTTGCCAAGTTTTACAGTTTTAATGAGCTACCTTAAAGCCAAGCTAAAGGCTCGCTTGGGGATGCGAACTGAGCCAGAAACGTTTGAAGAATGGGTCACCGATCGCTTTGGTGAGCGGCTCTACAAAACATTTTTCAAAACTTACACTGAGAAAGTTTGGGGCATTCCCTGTAACAAGATTCGAGCTGATTGGGCGGCTCAGCGGATTCAAGGGATGTCGCTCAAGCGGGCGGTAATTAATGCAATCTTTGGCAGTCAAAATGCCAAAAGCTTGATCAAAGAGTTTGATTATCCTGTGTTAGGCCCCGGCATGATGTGGGAACGGTGTCAGAGCATTTTAGAGGAGGCCGATAGTCCGGTTCATCTCAATACCTCTGTTGTGAAGGTTGAGCGCGAAGGTACCCGGATTAAGGGTGTAGTTGCACAACAGGGCGATCGCACCTTCTATTTGACTGCTGATCATTATGTTTCGAGTATGCCGATCACGGCTTTGCTGCGCCGACTTGATCCTCTGCCGCCTGACTTTGTGTTAGAGGCTGCCAATAAACTGAAGTATCGCGACTTTCTCATCGTGTCTTTAATCGTCAACCAGCCTGACCTCTTTCCTGACAACTGGTTGTATATTCATAGTCCTGAGTTTAAGGTTGGGCGAATTCAGAACTTTAAGAACTGGAGTCCTGCAATGGTGCCTGATGCGACAAAGACGTGTCTGGGTATGGAATATTTTTGCAGCGAAGGGGATCAGTTGTGGGAAATGAGCGATCAGGAGTTGATTGCGTTGGCAAGTCGAGAGGCGATCGCGCTGAGCTTAGGTGTACAACCCGGAGATGTCGAAGATGGCGTTGTAATTCGTCAAAAGAAAGCTTATCCAGTTTATGACGGTGAATATCGTCAACATTTGCAAGTCATTCAAGACTATTTAGAAACGTTTGAAAACCTGCAAACTGTCGGACGCAATGGTATGCACCGTTATAACAATCAGGATCATTCCATGATGACGGGCTTGCTAGCGGCAAAGAACATCCTGGGTGAGCAGCATGACCTGTGGAACGTTAACACTGAACGCTCTTACCACGAAGAATTCACCAAGGAAGAGTGGAAGCAGACGGACGAGAAAAAGGAGAAGGAATATCTGGTGCCTGTTGCCTCCAAAGTGTAAGCCATTGCACGGGGCTTGAGGGCTTGCATCACCCGCAACGTTCGTTTTATCGACACTCAGGGAAATGAAGTCGGATTCAAAGGAGTTGCCTCCATGTTGCTCAGTGAAACTCAATCCATCACTCAACCAGAGGGCCAAGTGGCAACTCCGCCGTTTGTTTCCGTGATTATCCCTGTTTATAATGATGCGGTGCGGCTGCAACGGTGCCTTCAAGCTTTAGAGCAGCAGACTTACCCCACCGATCGCTATGAAGTGATCGTGGTTGATAACGGCTCAGCTAATTGTGTTGAGATTGCCGCGATCGCCGCTCAATTCAAGCACGCGATCGTTGCTTTAGAGACGGTGCCTGGGTCTTACGCGGCTCGCAATCGTGGCATTGGGCTTGCCAGTGGAGAGATTTTGGCATTTACAGATGCGGACTGTATCCCGGCGGCTAATTGGCTAAAGCAAGGTGTCAAACATTTGTGCCACGCGCCAAACCAGGGACTTGTGGCAGGCCGGGTCGAGATCTTTTTTGAGGATGGGCAGCCTGTGACGGCGGTTGCGCTGTACGAAAAGGTGACTGCGTTTCCCCAGGAGCAACTGTTAACACAGCTTAAAGGGGGCGCGACAGCGAATGTATTCACGTTTAAGTCGGTGATGCAGCGGGTCGGTTGTTTTAACCCCAACTTAAAAGCGCGAGGCGATTTGGAGTGGGGCAAACGGGTCTACGCGGCGGGTTACGAGCAAACCTACGCCGATGATGTCTGGGTGGCCCATCCGGCGCGATCGTCCTACGCGGAACTCTGCCAGCGATCGCGACGATTGATCGGTGGCATTTACGATGCTCAACAGGCTCAAAATTCTTCCTTCCTGCAGCAAAATCTGTTCTTTGTGAAAGAACTGCTCAAAAATCTTGTGCCACCGCTCTTTTTTATCTGGAACACGTTATTTGATAAGCGGCTTGAGACGATCGCCCAAAAGCTGAAGGTTGCCGGGGTGATGTGTTTGGTGCGGTATATCAGCGCTTTTGAACTGCTAAGACTCAAGCTGGGAGGTCAATCAATTAGGGTTTAATTTCATCTGTCAACTAATTTTTTATGGTTTATGCGAGTTGCATTTGTTGTTTGGGAATTTCCGGTTTTGTCTGAAACGTTTGTCCTCAATCAGATCACAGGTTTGATTGATCGAGGGCATCAGGTTGATATTTATGCCCATATTCCCGGTGATACCCAAAAAGTTCACCCTGATGTAACTCGCTACGATCTTCTAGCACGAACTTCCTACGTCCCCTCTATTCCCAAAAATGTTGGCTTACGCCTGCTCAAGGCAGTTCGATTATGCTTCCAAAACTTTCAGCGCAATCCCCGTCTGGCTCTCAGTGCGTTGAATTTTGTGAGGTACGGTCAGCGATCGCTTTCTTTATGGTTCATTTACGCGATCGTGCCGCTGCTCGACACTCCGACCTATGACATTATTCACGCCCAATTTGGCACTGATGGGTTAACAAGCTTAGCCCTACGAGACATTGGGGCGCTGCGTGGCAAACTGATCACAACCTTTCGGGGTTACGACATCAGCACCTATGTGCAAGCAAAAGGTAAAGACGTTTACCAGTCCCTATTTCGGTCGGGGGACTTTTTCTTAGCGAATTGCGAGTTTTTTCGGCAACGTGCGATTCAACTGGGCTGTGACCCGACTCAGATCAAGGTGCATGGCTCTGGCATTGATTGCCGCCGCTTTACCTTTAAACCGCGTCAGCCTGCTGCCGATGGAGTGACGCGCATCGTCACAACCGGACGTTTAGTTGAGAAGAAGGGCATCGAATATAGCATTCGGGCGATCGCGCAGTTGCTACAACGTTATCCCAGGCTAGAGTACAGCATCGTTGGCGAGGGTGAACTGCGCCCGGAATTGGAGCGGTTGATTGAAGCTTTGGGAGTGGGCGATCGCGTTCATCTGTGTGGACGCAAGCAGCAGCAAGGACTGATTGAGTTGTTAGATCAGGCGCATCTGTTTGTGGCTCCCAGCGTGACCGCCGCCGACGGCAATCAGGATGCGCCCGTCAATGTCTTAAAAGAAGCAATGGCGATGGGTTTGCCGGTGGTCAGCACCTTGCATGGTGGCATCCCAGAGTTAGTTGAGGATGGTATTTCTGGCTTTTTGGTGCCTGAGCGCGATGTGGATGCTCTGCGCGATCGCATGGAGTATCTCGTCACTCATCCAGAGCGCTGGCTAGAAATGGGACTGGCCGGACGCACTTTTGTCGAAAACCACTTTGATATTGAGCGTCTCAACGATCGCCTGGTGGATCTGTATCAACAAATGCTGGCGTCTCCCAACCAACCTGCGATTGCCGATCATCCGGTCTTATTACCATCAACCTGACTCCACCTTTTTGCGATAAAGTCCTATGAATCAACCTGTTACAGCCAATCCATTCGTCACAATTGTGGTCGTTCCGCGTGAACGATTTAGTTGTACGCAAGCCTCGCTTGAAAGTATCTACACCCATACAACGTTGCCCTTTGAACTGGTTTATGTGGATGGCAACTCACCTAAGCAGGTTCAGACTTACTTACAGGAACAGGCGATCGCCAAAGGCTATCAACTGATTCGGACTGACGCTTACCTCTACCCCAATCAGGCCAGAAACATCGGTTTGGCAGCGGTTAAAACGAAATATGTGGTCTTTATTGATAATGATGTGATTGTGTCACCGGGCTGGCTCGAAGCTCTGGTCAATTGTGCTGAAGAGACGAATGCAGCGGTCGTTGGTCCGTTGATGTGCCAGCATGAACCCTTGCATGAGGAAATTCATTTTGCGGGGGGTGAGTCCCATGTTTGGGTTGACCCCAAGGGCAGACGACGACTACGCGAAAAAATGTATCACCAGGGGCAAAAGGTCACGAAATTGCGATCGCAGTTGCAACGCCAACCGACTGAACTGGCTGAGTTTCACTGTGTGCTTGTGCGGCGTGACGTATTTGACCGACTGGGCAAACTGGATGAATTGCTATTTAACACAAAAGAACACCTCGACTTTTGTATGAGCGTTCGCGCTCTAGGCGAAACTGTCTACTTTGAGCCTGCCTGCCTCGTCACCTACGTACCTGGCCCCCCGCTGGAATGGTCTGACTTGCACTACTACATGCTGCGCTGGAGCAACGCCTGGACTTTGGGGAGCCTGCACCGTCTCCGCGATAAATGGGAGCTGGCAGAGGATGGCTACTTTCAGGCGAAGTACAAAAAATTGGGGTGGCGGCGTTATGGCACGATCATTGAGCCGTTTGTGCGACGACTGACGCTTGGGATAGGCAATACCTTCTTAACTCGCGCTTTTGCTCGCCTGGAGCATGAGTTGAATCGGTTTTTGACGCATCAACATACGCAACAGGCTCAACGCTTACAAATGCAGTCCGTTAGCCAATCATCAGTCGCTCCAGCTCAAGTGAAAGCTGAACCACCCATGTATTCGGTTTCGACTTCGCCTGAGCCATGACTTAGCCTGGAATCTTTTTTCTGGTTTTGCCTCACCGCTGCGATCGCAGCTTTTCTCTCTCACCATCACATGGATACATCTTGCGCTTCACTTGCGATGCCAACTGCTAGCAACTCATTGTTAACTTCAACAAACGATTTGAATCGTTGAAATACAAGGTTTAAGGTCGTTTAGCAAGTGAAGTGTCGCTTCTAGCTGATTTGCTCTGGTTGATATCTAACTGATTTTCGCGATTATCTTTCACCTGTTGAATCTTATGTCGATGCCATTACCATTTATCTCCATTGTTATCCCCACTTACAATCGGCCTGAGCGGTTAAAAAACTGCCTTGCTGCGATCGCCCAACTTGACTATCCTCGCGATCGATTTGAAGTGATTATTGTCGATGATGGCAGCGAAGTTCCACTAGATGACGTTGTAGCAGACTATCAAAACACGCTGAATCTGCTACTCATCCGACAAGCCAATGCAGGCCCGGCTAGTGCCCGCAACCGGGGAGCAGCGCAGGCTAAGGGTGAGTATTTGGTGTTTACCGATGATGACTGTATGCCCCATGCTGATTGGTTGACAAAGTTAGCCAATCGCTTTGCAATAGCACCAGATGCGCTGGTTGGGGGCTACACAATCAATGCTTTGCCAGATAACCTCTGCTCAACCGCCAGTCAGGTATTAATTGATTACCTGTATCACTACTACAATCAAACGTCGCAACAGCCGAGTTTCTTTGCTTCTAACAATTTTGCGATGCCGACCAGCAAGTTTCGTGCGTTGCAAGGATTTGATGTGACATTTCCTCTGGCTGCAGGCGAAGACCGGGAGTTTTGCGATCGCTGGCTCTATCATCACAATCCAATGCTGTACGCCCCGGATGTGCAGATCCAGCACGCCCACCAATTAAGTCTGCGTACTTTTTGGCGACAGCATTTTAACTATGGTCGGGGGGCTTATTACTTTCATCAAATTCGGTCAAAGCGCAATCAAGCTCAGATCAAAGTTGAGCCTTTTTCGTTTTATTTCAACTTGCTGACCTATCCACTCCGACACCCCTCTACGCACTCATCGATGTTGTTGGCTGGTTTACTTTTTCTCTCTCAGGTGGCAAATGTTGCAGGTTTCTTTTGGGAGCGATCGCAGCATCAACCTGGCCAACTCAATGAAACATCTCCTTCAGTTCATTAGAGATTATTTTCAGGTTGTATACTTTAGGCGACGCTCTGTTTTTCCTCCATTGACTATTAGAAAGATGGGAATAGACAGAGATGCGAGCCACGCTGCTGAATTTACCAATTCTGCTTTTTTCTTTTAAGAAAAAGCCTGAAGCCTTTTGCTAGCAGCAGTTTCCAGAACTGAGCGATGCTCTATCGACTGAATCGAATTTATCCTCCAACAAACTGGCATCGCTTTCTGCTAAGTGCGCGAACTCGAATTCTTGCCGGATTAGTTCTACTCGTCTTTTTGTCAATTCTGATCTCGATTGTGCTGATTCGCGAGATTCTATTTGCTCAACTTCAAGGGCGACTGCAGCGATCGCTGCAGCAAGAAGTAAAAGAAATGCAAAAGCTTATAAAAGGACGCGATCCATCGACGGGGCGCTATTTTGGCAATGACGCTCGTGCGATTTTTCGTGTCTTCTTTTCGCGCAATATTCCTTCTGAAGATGAATATTTTGTTGCTTTGCTAAATGGCGAGCTATACAAAACCAGTTCTGGCAATACACCCGAAACGCTTCAACCTGATCTGCAGTGGTTGGCACGGCAGGCGCAAACTCAGGAGTCAGTTCCCGATACTGTAACAATCCTGGGTGAAAGATTTGTCTACCTGACTTATCCTCTTCCTACGATTGGGCCGGATCGGGGAGTCTTCATTGTGATGGTTTCGCTGAGTAAACAACGACAGCAGATTGATCGGGCGACATTAGTTGCTGTGAATGTTGCTGTTTTTGTCACACTGATTGCCCTGTTTTTAGCATGGCTTGTGATTGGGCGAGTGCTATCACCCCTGCAAACGCTGACAGAGACTGCGCGATCCATTCGAGGTTTAGACCAAAATCTGATTCAAGCAATCCCGGTTCGTGGCACTAATGAGATGGTGGAGTTGACGATTACGTTTAATGAGATGTTGCACCGTTTGCAGACATCATTTGCGACGCAACGAGAGTTTATTAATGATGCCAGCCACGAACTGCAAACCCCAATTACTGTTATTCGAGGACATTTAGAAATTTTGCGCCACACACACCAGCGGCACGCAGAAATCCTGGAACTTGTAACCGATGAACTCGACCAAATGAGCCGTCTGGTCAACGATTTACTCTTGTTAGCTAAAGCTGAACGGCCTGATTTTCTCAATCTAGAGATGGTTGAAGTCAGCCAGCTAACCGAGGATCTTTTTACGAAGTCCATCGTGTTAGCACCTCGCCAATGGATGCTTGCTTCAACGGCTCAGGTGCGCATCGTGGCCGATTACCAACGCCTGACCCAACTGATGATGAATTTAATTCAAAACGCTGTTGAGTACACTGCTGAAACAGATGAAATTGAGGTTGGCTCTCAATTAATTGATGAGCAGGTATGTTTTTGGGTACGAGATACAGGGATTGGCATTAGTCCTGACGACCAGGCCCGAATCTGGCGACGATTTGCTAGGGGCAGCAATAGCCACCGTACTAGCAAAGGCGCTGGCATTGGCTTATCACTTGTCAAAGCGATCGCTGAAGCCCATGGAGGATCTGTCTCTGTTTGGAGCCAACCTGGTGTAGGCTCTCGATTTACCGTCATGCTACCCATAGACCCTTTGTAGGAGGACGGAAGTTGAGCGATCGCATTCTTATTGTTGAAGATGAACCTCGAATTGCCGCTATCTTAAAAGCTGGTTTAGAAGAGAATGGTTTCTACACTACTACGGTCGATGATGGCAAACTGGCTTCTCAACTTGCACGTAGCGAAGACTTTGACTTACTGATCCTCGATTTGGCACTACCGGGCCTGTTTGGTGTGAATGTAATTGAGAGCTTGCGAGAACGTGGAGAACATATCCCAATTATTGTTTTGACGGTATTTCAAGACATTCAAGATAAGGTGCGGGCGCTAGAAGCGGGTGCAAATGACTATATGACGAAACCTTTTTCGTTAGAAGAGTTAGTCGCGCGGATTCGAGTGCAGTTACGGCAACAGCGATCGCCCATGCATACTGAAAATCTAGTATTGAGTGTGGGTGAGTTAGTTGTTGATCTACGACGACGCGCGGTTCAGCACAAAGGAAACGCGATCGAGTTGTCAGCCCGAGAGTTTGCTTTGCTAGAGATTTTGGTGCGTTATGCGGGGCAAGCACAAAGCCGAGAAGATCTGCTGAATCAAGTTTGGGGACTTGATTACGACTCTAGCTCGAACATTGTTGATGTCTACATCGGGTATTTAAGAAAGAAGTTAGGCCAGAACTTAATTAAAACTGTTCGTGGTGTAGGTTATCGCTTACAAGTGAATAGTTGAATAAAGGGCAGTTTGTCGTTGGAATCTTGCTGTTTACGAAGGATAAAGGGAGCTGCAAGATCGGGGGACTTCTCCCCTGCCAAAGCATTTTCGCTGGCACAGCGTCAGCGAAAGATACTTCGTTCCCCGCCTCGTAGGGGCCTCACTCCCCTACAACCCCCGCGAGGTCGTGCGTGTGAGTGTTGAATGGTTAGCTAGCGATACGGTGCGGGTAATCAGGTTAGCACTCTGGTCGTTTACAGAGGGGATAGGTGGGGTGAGGCGACGGTTGCAAGGGCGATCTCCCCAGCCGTATGTCAGTGCTAGGGCGTGTTTTAAAACCCTTTGAGATCCTTTGGTAGTCTAGAGTTAGCGCATTCAGAGTCTGACTATGATTCTTCCCTCCTATCGTCGTGGCGACTTAACCAATGCTCAATGGGAAAAATTGAA
>DVDV01000404.1 GCA_015296075.1 Leptolyngbyaceae cyanobacterium M33_DOE_097
GTTGAAGATGATTAAGCGTCAAATGTACGGTCGAGCGGGGTTGGCGCTACTAAGCCGCCGATTCTTGCTGGCAGGTTGAACTCAATTGACGGTCTTACCTTGGAGCAATTTACTGGATCACCAAAAGTTGCCATGAACCGAGCTTCAGCATATTCAGACACACAGTAATCATCGAGAGAAATAGCACAAACCCAATACTGTCCAGCAAAGTCGTCACGAGCGGGCCGCTGATTAGTGCCGGGTCAACCTTGAGCTGTTTCATCGCCATAGGCAACAGCGTCCCCAAAGTGACAGCAACCAGAGTATTTGTCGCCATGACTAAACCCGCAACAAGGGCAACCCACCGTTCCTCTGGTTTCGTCCAAATAAACGAGAGAATCACCATCGTTGTACCTAAGGCAAGTGCGGAGCCAATGCCAGCCAGCAGTTCACGGCGCAGAATCCGCAACGTATCCTGAGTCGTAACTTCCCCCACCCCCAGCGATCGAATCGTCACTGTCAGCGCTTGAATGCCAACCGTGCCGCCCGTATTTGAAAACAGCGGCATGATTACCGCCAGCACTGGTACTAGCGAAATCGTGGACTGGAACGGAGCAATCATGCTCGAAGCCCCAATGTACAGCCCCATAATGCCAAGCAGCCAGGGCAAGCGATTTCGGAGTTTCCGCAGCGGGGAAGACAGCGAAGACTCTTCGCCGCCGCTAGCACCTGCCAACTTTTGAATATCTTCCGTTGCTTCTTCTTCTAAGATGTCAACGATGTCATCAATGGTGATGATGCCTACAAGTCGGTCTTCGCGATCAACCACTGGCACTGCCAACAAGTCATAGCGCTTCATGATTTGCGCGACTTCTTCTTGAGGAGTCTCAGTGTAGACCTTGATTACGCGATCGCTGCCAATTTCACCAATAAACGCGTTGGGTAATGAAAACAGCAACTGCCGCAAAGACACAACCTGCTTAAGTTTGCGGTTGTTGTCGGTGACGTAAGCGTAGTAGATCGTCTCTTTATCTTCGTCATCGAGTCGAATTTTGCTGAGCGCCTGAGCTACCGTTAGCCCCTCACGTAAGCGCACATACTCGGTCGTCATCACACGACCCGCCGTGCCCTCGGCATAACCCAAGATTGTCGCAGTTGCTTGACGCTCTGTTGGGCTGAGGTCTTGAATTAAGCGCCGCACCACACCCGCAGGCAATTCATCAAATAGTTCAGCGCGATCGTCTGGGCGCATCGCCTCAATCAGGTGCCGCACTTGCGTGTCCTGCAACGAACCCAACAAATCTTCCCGCACCTCAGAATCGAGATACTCAAAAACCTCTGTCGCCTGACCTTTACTGAGAAGCCTAAATGTAATTGCTCGCTTCTCACTCGGTAAGCCAGCGATGTAATCACCTATATCAACAGCCTGTAAAGACCCCAACTCAGATTTCAGCCGATTTAGATCAGCGATATCCGACAGAGAAGTACGACCTTCCAGCGTCAGCATAAATTGTCCCCCTTAATCTCCCCCTCGCTGGGAGATCAGTCACCGAGCTAGGGGAGCCTATTACTAAATGAAGATGGACTATGGGTGTCCATGAAAGTCTTTGAATGCAACATCGGTTTTCTTTTGTATATTTGAAAACCGCTTTCCCTATCCTAGCTTTGAAAAGTTCGATAGGCAAGGGTTCCAGGTTCTTTTAATGCTTTAGATCGGTTTTTCAAGTTTGAGAAAAAATCTTAGGGCAGATCTGCAACAGGGTTGTTTGGCTACTTTCCATGTGTTATCTTGTATAACTCGGATATTATGTAAACGGAACCTCAACATCTTCAGCACATTAGGAGAATCCCGGTAATCTCATGATCAAACTGCGATTAAAGCGCCTTGGGAAGAAGCGTGAAGTAAGCTATCGAATTGTGGCAATGAACAGTCGCGATCGCCGCGATGGTCGCCCCTTAGAAGAACTTGGGTTTTACAATCCCCGCACGGATGAAACTCGTTTAGACGTACCCGCGATCGTGAAGCGGTTAAAAGAAGGCGCACAGCCGACTGATACTGTGCGGAGTTTATTAGAGAAAGCAAAAGTTTTTGAGCAACTGAATGCCTGAGGCAATGGCAGCAAACCCAAGCCACTTAGAGACAGCCGATTTCGCAGCATTAGTGAAGTTTTTGGTTAGCCCTTTTTTAGAGCAACCCGATAAGCTTCGGGTGGATTGTGAGGTTTCGTCAAGTCGCCAGCGCGTATGGGTGCGACTGGCCTTTGATAGCTCTGACAAAGGGCGTGTATTTGGGCGAGGTGGCCGAAACATTCAAGCCATTCGTACTGTGCTAGCTGCAGCTGCTAAAGTCTCTGACTACACAGCTCACCTTGAGATTTATGGTAGCCCAGCAGGTTCACGCGATTGGGACGGGGGTGATCACTCACCCAGTTCTGAAAAGCGGCCACCAGCTCGACGAAACTCTGATGGGCGAAACTCACCACCTCGTCAACGTTCACGGACTGAACATTGAGAATCTAAATTTTCATGGAACGGGTCTAAAAAGATTCCTGAAGTGACTGATCACGCATCCATTTCAGGTTAAGAGGTGCTGTATTCTTATTAGTTATAGCTATTGCGAATCAAGGAGGTGACAATCGCGCGTGGCAGAAATTCGTTTAGGCGAGAATGAATCAATTGATTCCGCACTCAGACGCTTTAAGAAGAAAATTCAGAAGGCTGGTATTCTTTCCGAAGTACGGCGTCGAGAGCGTTATGAGAAACCCAGCTTGCGTCGTAAGCGTAAGGCTGAAGCGGCTCGTAAGCGTAGCTATTAATTCCGTTTTCTGTGAATCTTTCATATAAATTGGCAGGGAGGTAAGAGATTGCTTCCCTGCTTAATTTTTAAGATTGTATCCAGTGGTGTCTGTCGTTCGCTGGTTGCGATCGCTATACTGATTGGATGCACCGTATATAAACTGAATGGTCCAGGTTAAAACAATTCAGCTGCCGAGTATTGAAAGCGCGATCGCCTTCGCTGGAACGCGAGACGACAATCTGAAGATCCTTGCTCAACAAACAGGAGCCAGATTTGTTCTACGCGGACGAGAGTTAGAAATTAGCGGTACCGAAGCACAGCTTCAATTGGGCGATCGCCTGGTTTATCTCCTCAAAGAGCTGTGGAATCAGGGTGAAACAATTACTCCGGTAGATATTGCAACAGCTCGTCATGCCATCAACACCGATCAGATTGATGAGTTGCGCGAGTTATATGCCGATGTGTTGGCTCGCACCCGCCGTGGAGAGTCTATTCGAGCACGCACGTTTGGGCACCGCACCTACGTTCAAGCCGTGCGAACCCACGATCTCACCTTTTGTATCGGCCCCGCAGGCACCGGAAAAACCTTTTTGGCAGCTGTACTCGCCGTTCAAGAGCTACTGGCCAACAAATTTGAGCGGTTAATTCTCACGCGTCCGGCTGTGGAAGCAGGCGAAAAGCTCGGTTTTCTACCCGGTGATTTGCAGCAGAAGGTCAACCCTTATCTCCGGCCTTTGTATGACGCACTGTACGAGTTCATTGATCCTGAGCGCATCCCCGGCATGATGGAGCGTGGCATTATCGAAGTCGCCCCGATCGCCTACATGCGCGGACGCACACTCAACAACGCCTTCGTCATTTTAGATGAAGCCCAAAATACGACCCCTGCCCAAATGAAGATGGTGCTAACCCGCATGGGCTTCAAATCACGCATGGTTGTCACAGGGGATTTAACCCAGACAGATCTGGCAAGTAATCAGACCTCCGGCTTAGCCGTGGCTCGTAAAATTTTGCACTCTGTGAAGGGGATTGCCTTCTGCGAGTTAAACCGCTCAGATGTGGTTCGGCATCCCCTAGTACAACAGATTGTGGAAGCGTACGAAAAATACGAAAGCTAAGCGTTAGCGAACCTTCGCTACAATCGTGCGATGCCGTGGGCTATTGCAGGTAATGATCGGTGCCTCAAAACCCGCTTCCTGAATTACCCGTTCGATGTCTAGCGTGAAGTACTGATCAAGATAGGGTTCCGTACTCTTAAGCAAAGTCAGAATGTAAGGCGGCATTTTGGCATATACTTCCGATCGCGGGTTCATCTCCATAATCGCCAAGTGCCCACCGGGACGCAGCAAACGACGCGCTTCGTGCAAAATTGCGATCGCAGCGGTTTGCGGTAACTCATGAAAAATCAAAAACGCGGAGACGAGATCAAAGGAGCGATCGGCTAACCCTGTTGCCTCAGCCGCTGCATGTACCCAGGTTGGTGGCTTGAGGGACGTTTGAGGGTGACTTAAAAAGCGAGATTGCACCCCATAGTTCTCTGCGTTGACCCAAGCTTGAGTGCGATCGTGCGCCACCGCCAGAAAATAAGGCGATAGATCTAACCCTGTAATCTCTGCTGTGGGAAACGTCGCTTGCAGAGCAAACGTACTCATCCCCACACTGCAACCAATATCCAAAATCGTAGTCGGTGCTGGGATCGATGCTTTCAAGATATCGTGATAACTCTGCCGCAACCGGGCATCACCATCGGCTGCTCCTTCCTGCCAGATGCGCGCATGTACAGCGTGAGCCGCAACCTCAACTTCAAGCGCTGGCTCCCAACCTAAATTGCCCTCTGAATAAGCATGAAACGACGTGACATAGTAATCGGGATAGGTCAGCGTTGGGTTTTGCACCGCTGCCAGTTTGGCTTCCCACGGCTTTGCTTTTAAGTTCTCAACTTCTTGCAGCCAGTCAACCCCGATCGAATTTGCCCGTTTAATCATCATCTGGCGGGCTTGCCGCTTCGCCAAGTTGTACACCGGCGGGATCGACAAAATCCCGTTGACTAAACGGGAAGCAACATTTGGGAAGTCAGTAGTAGCAGCGGTCATAAATCAAAATTAAAAGGTTCATACGACAAACATGCCTATTATCGCAGCTTCAGGGAAGGGCAGCGATCGCCTCTCTTTGGGTTCTTGATTGGTTTAATCACAATCTTAGGATTTAGAGAAAAGCAGCTTCTTACCGAGGATTTCACCCTGGTATGTCTGATAACCTGTATGGAGCAAATTGTTTATCGAACCTCACACTCTACTATCCCTGTCATCTACCATCTATGTCGAAGTCTTACTTTGATTCTGAAAATAACGGTCACAAATCATTTGAGTTACCCGGTGCCCGTCCTCACTACAATCCTGATCGACCCGGTAACGTAGAACACATTGCACTCGACCTGACACTCGACATACCGAATCAAAGTTTCTCAGGGGTTTGCACGATTCGTTTAAACCCTGTCTGCGATGGTTTAAAGAGTCTGACGCTTGATGCTGTTAATTTAACCATTCATTCGACCAAAATTGGTGGTGCTGAGCAGTTATTTAGCTACGATGGCGAACAACTCTACGTTCAGTTACAAGAATCAACTCAAGCTGGACAGCCGATTGAAGTAGAGATCGCCTATAGTGTCGAAAATCCTCAGCGGGGACTGTATTTTATTGCCCCTGAGCAGCACTACCCTGACAAACCGACCCAAGTTTGGACTCAAGGCGAAGACGAAGATTCGCGCTTCTGGTTTCCCTGCTTTGACTATCCTGGTCAGCTTGCCACTTCAGAAATTCGCGTCACCGTTCCCAAGCCCTTCATCGCGATTTCAAATGGTGCCCTGCTCAACACCGAAGAAAAAGGTGATAGCAAAACCTTTCACTGGGTGCAAAAAGAAGTTCATCCCACTTATTTAATGACACTTGCGGTCGGTGACTTTGCCGAACTTCGCGACGAATGGCAAGACAAACCTGTCACCTACTACGTTGAAAAGGGCAAAGAAAAAGAAGCCCGGCTCAGCATGGGCAAAACACCGCGCATGATCGCCTTTTTTAGCGAGAAATACGGCTATCCCTACGCGTATCCCAAGTATGCTCAGGTGTGCGTTGATGACTTTATCTTTGGGGGCATGGAGAACACCTCCACAACCCTGTTGACCGATCGCTGTCTAATTGATGAGCGAGCCGCGATCGATAACCGCAGCACCGAGTCACTGGTCGCCCATGAACTAGCACACCAATGGTTTGGCGATTTAGTGGTGATCAAACACTGGTCTCATGCCTGGATCAAAGAGGGCATGGCCTCTTACTCAGAGGTCATGTGGACAGAGCACGAGTATGGAGCCGAGGATGCAGCCTACTACCGCCTTAACGAAGCCCGGAGCTACCTGGATGAAGACGCTTCGCGCTATCGCCGTCCAATTGTGACCCACGTTTATCGAGAAGCGATTGAGCTGTACGATCGCCACCTTTATGAGAAGGGTGCTTGTGTTTATCACATGATTCGCGCGGAGTTAGGCGACGACTTGTTTTTGAAAGCGGTCGCCACCTTTGTGAATGACAACGCCCACAAAACAGTAGAAACGGTTGACTTGCTGCGAGCGATCGAAAAAGCAACCGGACGCAACCTCCTGTTCTTATTTGATCAGTACGTGTTTCGTGGTGGGCACCCCGACTATAAGGTGGCTTATAGCTGGGATGCAGACAGCAAGCTAGCCAAAATTACGGTCACTCAAACCCAGGCAAAAGATAACGGCGATCGTGGCAATCTGTTTGATCTCAAAGTTCCGATTGGGTTTGGCTACATCAAAAAGACCGAAACCAGTCAGACCAAAACAGTAACCGTTCGCATTCACGAACAACAGCAGAGCTTCTACTTCCCCCTCGAACAGAAGCCCGACTATGTTTGCTTTGATGTCGGCAACCACGTTCTCAAAACCGTTGTGCTGGAGTACCCCATCGCAGAACTCAAAGCCCAGCTTCAACACGATCCAGATCCAATCGCCCGCATTTTTGCCGCCGAAGCCCTCGCTAAAAAAGGTGGCCTCGAAGCGATTAAAGCCCTGCGCCATGCCCTCGAAACCGAACCCTTTTGGGGCGTACGTGCCGAAGTCGCTGATAGCCTCGCAAAGATCAAACTCGATCAAGCCTTTGATGCACTGCTAGTTGGCTTACAGGACCAGGAAGCCCGTGTACGACGGGCAACGATTCAGGCTTTATCTGAAATTAAGAGTCTCCCCAGTTATAAAGCCATCAAACCCATTGCCGAAAAAGGCGACCCCAGTTACTACGTCGAAGCAGCGGCAGTTCGTGCCTTAGGTAGCATCGTGGCCTCTAATCTGGTCGAAGGCAAAGAAGAAAAGCTGCTCAAGCTGCTGCGCTCTGTTCTCAAGGAACGGCAAGGTTGGAATGAGGTTGTAAGGTCAGGGGCGATCGCAGCACTCAGTCAACTCAAAACCTCAGAAGCAGCCCTCGACCTCGTGTTGGAGTATACCGAAATTGGTGTACCGCAAGCCCTCCGACTCGCTGCGATTCGTGCGTTGGGTACTATTTCAAGTGGTCAAAATCCGCCCAATCTGGAGCGTATCCTCGCTCGCTTTAAAGAACTCTCACGCGAAAACTTCTTTCTGACGCAGGTTGCGGTTGCCCACGGATTAGGACAAATGGAAATCGCACGAGCGATCGCCATTCTGCAATCACTTGCCGAACAAACCCCCGATGGGCGAGTCCGACGTATCGCCGAAGAAGCCGTGCAAAAAGTACAACGCAACATCGGTTCTGACAAAGCGGTGAAGCAGCTACGCGAAGAAATTGACCAACTCAAACAAGAAAATCAAGAACTTCGTAGTCGTCTCGAAAATCTGGAAGCCAAAAGCCAAACGAACGGCTCACTGGCACCCAATGCAGCTTCTGTATCTTAGGTGCGATCGCTTCGCCCCAACCAGACATCGCAATGCTGCCCAATCATCAGTATTGGGAAACATTGCCGAGTTAACGTGCAATTGAGTCGCTAGCTTCACCAGTAAACACCGTCGGAGATGGGGGTTGAACTGAACTTGAGTGCGAGTTCAGGCGAACGCTCAGCCGAAGGAGAAAGTCTCCCAAGCAGGCATCTCCGTCGCGCCCAATTTTCGCTTAACTCTAATAGAAAAGGCTTTTTCTTTGAGCCATTCTTCCGAGCCAGCAAACCGCCTCCCCTGCGGAAAGTGGTGTTTATCCCAGTAATTGACAAAAAGGTTTAAGGGTAGGGTGGGAACCCTGCTGCGCAGGCTTAAACGACATTTTGCCTGCCTTACAAAAAGCCATTCGTCAAGTCAGATTGCTGTCGTCAGGGCGATCGTGCTTGTAACCTCCGCCTCACGTCACCCGTTCTCGCTGTAAGCGATCCAAATGCCAAACTTGCGACCCTTAACGCCTAGCCAGCTACCCATTCAACTCACCCCCGCAACACCTTGCGGGGGTTGTAGGGGAGTGAGGCCCCTACGAGCGGGTGCACGGGGGAAAGTCCCCCGATCTTGCGGCTCCGCCGCCCCCAAATCTCCGCTAAAACTCCATCAGAAAAGGTTTCCTCTTAGAGATAGTTTCAAGCCGGAGGTGGCGGCAGCTCACCCAAAATCGTAAACCGCACATGATTAATCGCCAGTTCCCCAATCGAAACTTCCATCTCAGTTGAGTTAGTTGCAATCTTCGCAAAAGAAATGCCTTTACCAATCTCAGCGTGATACCAGGGCAAACCCATAAAAAACCGCAAAGGATACGGTCCCGTCTCTGACACATCATCTGGGTTTGACTCCATCGGCACCCAACCAAAACCAGGAATATAAAACTCCAGCCAAACATGGTTAAAGTCTGGTTCAAGCGGCAGATGATGATGATCTGGCTTCTTCGGGCACTTATATCGCCCAACCGTACGACAGGCAATGCCATTTAAACGAGCTAAAGCTAGCAGCAAACCAACATATTCACCGCAAGAGCCGACCCCTCTTTGCAGCACTACATCCGGCGTCGCGATCGTCGTTGTCAAACTGTAAGAAAGGTGGTCGTACACATAGTTGCGAATCTTCAGCATCTTACGCAGCAAGTTTGTTTCAGTCCCGATCGCCTCTCTAGCCGCATCACGAATCGTCGGTGTATCCATCGACAGCTCATCATCATCAACCAGGTAACGCGTCTGATACTCTGGCGGCAGAGGTGGCACTCGGTCAACATCGTCAGGCGTAAACTGATAACGAATCCCCCGCACCTCTAATAGAGCCTTCCAACCAAAGAGGTGACGTTCGTTGCCGTTGTAGTTGTCGAACTTAAACAGAGCAACTCGCTGCCCGTTTTGTACCTCTTCAATAAACGGCAAACCAACTGGCTCAACCCGCAACACCTTTTGGCGATGCGTATCTGTTGGCATTGCAATTCGCCACTCCAAATTCTCTAAAGCAACTTCATCAAGCGGCAAAAACTCTTCCATATAGGTCATCTCAACCAGATACCCATTGGAAAGTGTGTAACGTTCGGCAGCGTTGTAGGAGTAATAGAGTGGATGAATGAAGGTGCGATCGCGAAACCCTAACTCGTAAGGCAGATCAGGATTGCGGGGATCATCTCTCACATAAGCATCTTCATTGGAGTAAGCCACATAGAGCGCCTCTTGCCCTGATTTAGGATCCCGAAAGAACGTGATGCCCGTCGGTTCTTCGAATGGGGTCATCACCGAAAAGTTGGTTTCCCCAGTCGCGCGATCAAGGCAGTACACGGTTTGCTCCTGGCGATCGCTGACCCACAATTCTTCACCTCGCAAAGCCAAATATTCGCGCCCCACTCCCGGCATCGGCAAGCGTGTAATTAAACGCCGTGTTTTGCGGTCAAAGATAGAGATGTATCCCTCTTTTTGGCTTGCAACATAGAGTGTTGACTCCCCTGCGGCAACCCCATCCACTTCATAAGGCATTGTCAAAAACGGCTGCGCTACAAAATCGCCTAAGCGACAGCAGTAAACCGTCTCATCCCGCCCAAACCACAACATATCGCCCCAGAGTGCCAGCCCAGATGCCCCTTCAAAGCTCTCAGTCTGCTTGTAGTTCAATACAGTTGCGTTATCGGTTGCTGGGTCGATTCGCAAAACAAAGCCTCGCACCGAATCCAGCCCTAACAACGTATTTTCAAAAACAGTCAGCCCCTCAATCGAATATGCCCCAAGCGGACGAATTGTGCGATAGGGGGCGATTGGTGGTAAGACCCTGGGAATTTCGCTGCTAGAGGAAACAGTTGGGTTGGCAGTCGAAGTAAATTGAGCAGTCATGCTGAATGGGGGAATATGTGGTCTTTAGGAGAAGATAATAAGCGGATTCTGAATTGAAATCTGTATTCAAGAAGGACGATTACAGAGAATCGTAATTTGGAGTTCGTCAACCTTCCCAATTTAAGGATTTGTCTTAATAGTTGAACCCTACCCATAACGCTAGTCCCGATCGCCCAAACAAACACCAATCCTAAGTGGCATCCGTTTAAGGAGATAGTTTGAGACTGATTGCATTCTCGCCTTAACACGGTAGGATGAAGGGTGCTTTTAACGATACTGCCGAATATGCCTGGTGCTTACGTAATTGGGTTGGGAAAGTCAGGAAACGCCGCCGCACGATTGCTGAAACGCGAAGGATGGCACGTGACAGTCAGCGATCGCGGCACCTCAGAAGCCCTGCAGCGCCAACAATCGGATCTCGAATCAGAAGGCATTGCGGTTCGCTTAGGAGACAACTTCGACCCTGCCATAGCGCAGCCCGACCTGATTATCGTTAGTCCAGGCGTACCGTGGGATGTGCCCGCCCTGACCAAAGCCAGAGCAATGGGCATCGAAACCCTTAGTGAAATGGAGTTGGCCTGGCGACGGCTCAACGATATTCCCTGGGTTACTGTCACAGGCACAAACGGAAAGACAACCACTACAGCTTTAGTTGCCGCGATCTTTCAAGCTGCGGGGTTTCACGCGCCAGCCTTTGGCAATATTGGTTACGCCGCCTGCGAAGTAGTCATGCTCGACCAAAAACCCGATTGGGCGATCGCCGAACTCAGCAGTTACCAAATTGAAGCCTCCACCTCCATCACTCCTCAGATTGCCCTCTGGACAACGTTTACCCCAGATCACCTCAATCGCCACAAAACATTAGAAAACTACTTTGCCATCAAAGCAAAGCTACTCAACCAGGCAACCTACCAGATCTTTAATAGTGACGATCCCTACTTGCACCAGGTCGGGCAAACACAATCGCATCCCGTTCGAGCAGACACCTTTTGGACAAGCGCCCTTGGCAAAGAGCACCTGACGGGAGATCTCAGCTTTGGCTTTTACATTGAAGATGGGTGGGTGCGGACGGCAAAAGAACTGATCTTGCCCGTCAACCTGCTCAAAATGCCCGGTAAACACAACCAGCAAAACCTTCTCATGGCTGTTGCCGCTGCCCGTTTAGCCGGGATTGACAAAGGCGCGATCGCGACTGCGATTGCCACCTTTCCCGGTGTGCCACACCGCCTGGAACATATCGGCACCTGGCAAGGGATTGAATATATCAACGACAGCAAGGCAACAAACTATGATGCGGCAGAGGTTGGTCTGTCGGCTGTAAACGCACCCGTTGTGCTGATTGCTGGAGGCGAAGCCAAAGAAGGCGATGACACCGCCTGGATCAACGCAATTAAAGCCAAAGCCACTACCGTTTTACTGATTGGGTCGGCGGCTCCCATGTTTGCCCAACGCCTGACTCAAGCAAACTACACCCAATTTGAGATCGTTGAAACAATGGAGAAAGCCGTTGAGCGATCGCCCGAATTAGCCAAGCAATTGGGGGCAAAAGTCGTTCTCCTATCTCCTGCGTGTGCAAGTTTTGATCAATATGCCAACTTTGAGCAACGGGGAGACGACTTTCGCCAGCTTTGCCACAACCGCTTCAGCTAAGACAGCAACTAGCCACCCCCATCACCTAGAACACTACATATAAAGCTCAGGACAAGAGGATGCGAGGGCTGCACCCCCAGCCAGGAGTTCCACCTCTGCACCCCGTCCTAACTTTTTCCTGTCCTGCTATCAATCAATTTCGGTTGAAATCGACTTTTTGCCGGGATTGGCACTGCTCACACTCACCACCTAGACAACTGTTAAGGGTTTACCCGCTCAGGTTGGTCAGTTCATAAAGCAGCTTTATTGTAATTTTCAAACCTGACGTGCTTTCAGTTCTTATGAGCGTTGCAATCGCCACAGCTTAACTGAATACGTAAAAAGAAATTTATTGTTTTCATCCAGTTTTATCAAGCGTTGATGACGCTTCATGAAAACCTTATAAAGTTGAATCAAGATTGTTGGGTGCTTGTAGTTATTTCCACTGAAGGCGATCGCTTTGCTCAAACAATATTCAGTAAAATCCGCAAAACTGTTATCTCAAAAGCAACAGATTCATGAAGTTTATACACAGTTAAACTGCGTGAGCGACACTTCAAAACCAATTTTTTTTCCATCAAAACAAATGCGGCAAATCAGCCTTTCCAAGACTTTTCAAGTTTTCTTTACTAGAAGCAAATACGTGTATCAATAAAGACTTCATGAATCCGTAAAGCTTACGCAAAGTGCCGCGCTAGAGCCGAAATCCAGTGACGGGTATGGTAGCTTTGGTCTAGGTAAATACAACACCGCAGACATACGCAACTCGCAAGTTAACGCGTTGGTTCATTTCTTGAACTCACAGTAATTTGTCCTAAAAGATGAAAATCTCTTGTTGTTTTTTAGGATAAAGACAAATTAATCGTTTTATTTTTAACCGAATACTCTACGAGTGCTGCCTGCGTCATAAAAGTGAGTGTTCTACTGAAATAAATAGTTCTTCTTCATAAAGAGCTCGGGAAATATCAGTAGAAACTGGGTCATAGTTTTGATTTAGTGAGCAATAAAAATATGAATCGTCCCGTTATTGCAATTGGATTAGATGCAGCAGAACCTTCCGTTCTTGAAGAATGGATGGCGCAAGGATACCTCAAAAACCTGAGACGACTGCGAGAGAATGGTGCTTACGGGCGACTAAAGAATTTTGAAGCATTCAGCGCTGAAACTCCCTGGACGACTTTTTTAACCGGCTGTTCACCCCACACTACTGGCTACTGGTCGCCGCTCAAGTTTAAAGAGGGCACTTATGAAGTTGGCACAGTTGCGGCCTATGACTTTGAAGAGTACCCGCCCTTCTACGCATTGGGCGAAGACTTTCGAATTGCGATTTTTGACATGCCCCAAATTCGCGCTTCGTCTAAGACCAATGGAATTCACGTTGGGGCTTGGGGTGCGCACTCTCCGCAGGTTCCCAGCGCGTCTTATCCTGAGTCTTTGTTTCAAGAGCTAGTCGAAAAACATGGCAACCACCCTGGGTTGCACAAAGATTACGCCGTTTGTGTTGACCTTAAGACGACTCTTTCCTTAGTTGACATTTTAAAAACCGGCATTGCCCGTCGAGCCGAAATTTGCCGAGATCTGTTGCAGCGCGATCGCTGGAATCTATTTATGACAGTCTTCGGCGAAGCACACGCAGCGGGTCACAACTTCTGGCAGTTGAGTCAACCGGATCACCCGCTTTACCAGCATTTCCGCTCAAAGGTTTCTAGCGACCCTATGCTTGAGATTTTTGAAGCCATTGACGAGGCGATCGGCCGCATTCTTGAAAAAGCACCCGCCGATGCCCGTGTTGTGGTCTTTTCAGCTCATGGTATGGGGGCTAACACAATGGATCTGCCCAGCACAACATTTTTGCCAGAGTTCCTCTATCGGCTTTCGTTCCCTGGCAAGCAAGCATTGCTAAACAACTGTCCAACGGGTGAATTACCTGAACCCATTACTAAACTCAATTGGAAGTACTGGGAGCGTCACATTTGGGGCACCAAGACCGAAAAAAATCCGCTCCGCAAATTCTTACGCACCCAAACACCCACGCGAATCTACAGAGCCATTGAAGATTGGATTGAGCCCAATATCCCATCGGATTTAGCTCCACCACTCCGCCTCAAAAAGCAAAGCCGGATTGTTCCTTTTGAGCCAGCCTCATGGTACGCCCCACTCTGGTCAAAGATGAAGGCATTCGCTTTACCAAGCTTCTCGGAGGGCTACGTACGCATCAACCTAAAAGGTAGAGAGCCAGAGGGCATTGTTGCCCCCGAAGACTATGAGGCAGTGTGCGAAGAGCTGACTCAGCAAATCTACGCAATGTGTGATGCACGTACGGGTGTACGAATGGCGAAAGACGTTATCAAAACTAGAAAGTCAGCGTTTGATAACGACCCCAGACTGCCCGATGCAGATCTTGTCGTCGTCTGGCAAGAAGAGTATGCAACCGATACCGTCGAAAGCCCTGCTGTCGGACGGATCGGGCCTGCCCCCCATTACCGTGCGGGTAGCCACCGCCCCGAAGGATTCATCTTAGCTACCGGGCAAGATGTTCCTCAAAATGTAACCATCCCAACTGGACATGCACTCGACTTAGCTCCTACGATTCTAAACATGATGAATGCTCCAATCGCCGAGCATCTTGAAGGGAGTGTGTTACCAATTTTGCAAGAGTCATTTATGACGGTCTAGCTTAATTGGTCACCTGTCGTTTTTGGGAAAAGTCAGTCTAATTACTCAGCACTACTTAAAAAGTGAGCAAACAATTTAGGTAATTAGACGACCTGGCTCAAGTGCCCCAATCCGGTTCACAAGTTTTTTCATTCACCTTCACCTGTTTTAAAAGCTGCCTAAATTAATGAGGTCTATAGCTTATGCGCTCCCTTCGTGTTGGTTTTTTATCGTCCCACAATTATCTAGATAGAAATGCTTTTTCGGGTACCTTGTACTCCATGTACCAGGCACTTTTGAAGCAAAACATCCAGGTTGTGCCTTTAGGTAGAGCTTACACCCCTAATAAGCTGCATAAAGTTTCACGCCTATTTCACAAAAACGACTACCCTTCGTTGAGTGTTAAGAACCCAAATCTGTTTGAAGACGGGCTACGCTTTCGAGAGCTAGTTAAAAAGCAACTTAAAAAGAATCCTTGCGATGTCATCTTTGCACCCGTTGGTGCAATGGAGCTAAAAACGGTTGCTCTCGATCTTCCATGTGTTTATCTTTCGGATGTGACGCATGAGCTTTACCTTCAACTCTACGGGCTAAACTACACAGAGCGGCAAACCAAAATTTCCTCAGATGCAGAAAAGCATGCGATTAGCTACGCCAGTCAGCTTATTTACTCTTCTCGCTGGGCCGCTGATTCTGCAATGAATCACTACGGGGCACCGCTTGAAAAAACCCAGGTCATTCCGTTTGGGGCCAACCTTGAGCGGGTTCCTTCGTTTGAGCAAGCAACACAACGCGAAATTTCCTCAAAGTGTCGCCTCCTCTTCGTTGGCAAGTGGTGGGAGCGTAAAGGCGGCAACATTGCACTTGAGTGCCTCCAGTCGTTACTGGCGATGGGAGTTGATGCAGAACTAACTATTGTTGGTTGTGTGCCACCCGATGGCTACACCCACGCAAAGCTTAACGTGATTCCCTTCTTAGATAAGAACGTTCCTCAACAACGTCAAAAATTAGAAGAACTGTATTTCACGTCTAACTTTTTGCTCTTCCCCACTCGAGCTGACTGTTCGCCCATCTCGATCTGCGAAGCCAATGCCTATGGTTTACCTGTTGTTGCAAGTAATGTGGGCGGTATCGCTTCCATTATTCAAGAAGGGGTGAATGGGTTTATGCTCCCGTTATCTAGCGGAGGCGATGCCTATGCCAAGGTGATTGCTAAAACCTTTGCCGACGTCCAAGGCTATCGTGAATTAGTCAAAGCGGCGCGCCAAGAGTATGACGATCGCCTCAATTGGGATCAGTGGGCAAAAGCAACCTGCCAGGTCTTTGCCGCCGCTGCCGACCAGCACTTGTTCTCTAACATTGGCTCTCAATACAACCCACCGTCTGGGTTTCCAGAGTTGGCCCGCGTATAACGCAAGCACTCTATTGAGCCGTCTAGAACAAACACATTACCGATAAGGTGTTGAGGTCAAAAGCCCTAGAGCTTAGCCTCAGCGCCTTGTTGCGCATTTAGCCTCGCACCGCCCGATAGGAACCAGGCAGGCGGTACACTTCATTGCTCCCTCCTGACCGCCTCTGGCTCCCGCTTCTACGTTCCGGAGTCTTCCTTCTCATCTAATAACCCGCCAGCTTACCTTGCCGTTTGGCAATTTTTTCAGCCCACCAAAAGATCACCAGTCCCAAACCAAAGTAAACGCAGCCATTTACCAAAGCGATCGCCAGGGGAACCAGCTCCACCGGTTTACCTTGGGCTAACACCGTACGCAACAACCCAGCCCCCGGTGTCATGGGCAGCAACATGCCAAATATTTGAGATGAGCCAGCCCAGGTTTCAATCGGCACCGTCAGCAAAAAGAGCAGCACAAACTGCACAATTCCCAATACCTGCTGCACCCGTTTGACCAGCAATGCCAGTGACCCCATCCCCAGGGAAAGACCATAAGCCCCCAACACGACCGCTATGAGTGGAGGCACAGCCGCCAATGAAAACGACAACTGGCTGCCCGTTAACGCCGAAATTGCCAGCAGTACAAACAAGTTCAACAAAAACTGAATTGAAAGATTCGCGATCGCCCGAATCAAAAATAAGTAAGACACCCGCAGGGGTGACAACAAGATTTGTTCGAGTGTCCCAGTTTGGGCTTCACGCTGAAGTGACCCTGCAATATCACCCAAGATGAAGATACTTAATGACCAGAGCACATAGCCGACCACAATGGCATCTAGGCGATCGCCAAGCTGTGCCGTAGGGCCAGCCACATAGCGCGCGCTTAAAAACAAGCCATAAAACACAATGACCAGGCCAATAATGCCGCTGATGGCCTCTGCTGCATAACGCCGCAACAAAATCCATTCACGCTTTAACTCAGCCACAAATAAATAGAGAATTCTAGTCATAAGATACAAGCAACAATCCGCTTCGGTTGATTAGCAAGGCAGTTAAGGCTGACGAATCAATTTTAGAAACACGTCCCTTAACGTCGCCTGATCAATTTCGACCCTTAGTAACGGTAAGGGTTTTAAGATTTCCAACACGGGATACAGCAGCGTTGGCTCTGCCAAATGAATGCGGCGATCGCTCTCAAGCTCAACACCCAATGCCTCTA
Source organism: Leptolyngbyaceae cyanobacterium M33_DOE_097 (assembly GCA_015296075.1). Classification (GTDB taxonomy): domain Bacteria; phylum Cyanobacteriota; class Cyanobacteriia; order Leptolyngbyales; family Leptolyngbyaceae; genus DSRU01. The sequence continues at coordinate 16,981 of DVDV01000404.1, forward strand.
GTTTTTGCTGCTGAACCAGCGGAATTGATTCTTGCGTCTCAATTAAGTAAGCACTATTAGAAAACTGGCGAATCAACTCATCTGTCGATTCTTCGACCGTCACCTCTCCGTTATTAATAATGGCAACCCGATCCGACAGTTCCTCCGCGATCGCGAGTTGGTGGGTGGTCAATACGATGGCGCAGCCTTCTACTGCAATTTCGCGCACCAGTCGTTTCACATCTTCCGTCGCTTCAACATCAAGTCCGAGTGTTGGCTCATCTAATAATAGGAGTGGAGGTTGGTGCATCAACGCCACCGCGATCGCGAGCTTTTGTTGCATCCCACGTGAAAGCGCTTGCACAACTCGATCCCGCTTGTGGGTCAAACTAAATCGCTCTAGCAGTTCTTGCGATCGCAATCGCGCCTGTTTAGGGTGCAGTCCTCGTAAGACACCAAAATACTCCAGGTTTTCTTGGCACGTTAATCGCCAATAAACATTCCGATTTCCTTCAAGAACGGCTCCCAGCAAACGTAACGCCTTTGGATTGAGATGCGGATCCTGCTCAAGGATCTTGACAGATCCGGCATCTGGTAAGATCAATCCGGCAATCATTTTGATCGAAGTTGTCTTGCCTGCCCCATTGGGACCTAAAAAAGCCAAAACTTCACCTGCTGCCACCTGGAGAGAAACATCCTTCACCGCTAGTAAATCTTCTTTCTTCTCGCGATAGGTTTTTCTAAGATGGGACGCTGTCAAGACCAACATAATGTCATCGCTGGATAGGTAAACAAAAACCGGAGGCAACTGCGCTCGTCCACTAGACAAGCCATGCCCTCGGAAAAGCGCGTTTAATACAAAACCAACCTTAAGAAAGCAATCTTGCAGTAACCACCGATATGCTAAATGCTAAATCGAAGCAATTGCCACCTCCGGCAGCTGTTGAAACGGTCATTCAAACCTTACAAACTGATTTACCAACACTTTTTCATAAAGATATTTCTTACGACATTTACGATCCAAACATTTCCTTTCAAGACCCTGTTAATCGCTTTAAAGGAAAATTCAGTTACCGCATTATTTTTTGGACATTACGTTTTCACGCGCGCCTCTTTTTTACCCAAATTTATTTTGATTTGCACCAGGTTAAGCAAGATAATGACAACACAATTTGCGCTGAGTGGACTGTGAGAGGCACACTCCGGCTCCCCTGGAAACCAAATCTCTTCTTCAATGGTTACTCCATCTACCATCTCAATGAGCAAGGTTTAGTTGACGAACACATTGATACATGGGATCGGCCAGCCAGCGAAATTTTGCGTCAATTCTTTCGTAAAAGCTCAAATGAAGAAAATGACTTAATTTCCTACAGTTTGCAATCCTTACGGCTCGGCTTGCGCTAGTCGGATCGTTATTTCTAAGCATCTCCACCCAAAAGCAGATTGGAAGGTCATTCTTTCTAATCTGCTTTTTCTTTTATAAGTGTCCCAATCAACTCGCTTGCTCTGGCAATAACGAAGAATGGTGTTCGACGATGAGCCAGCGATCGCCCTGCTGATGATAAACAAAACTGTAACGGGCTACCACCTTAAAGGGTTGATTGTCTTTCACGCCCGTAAAAGAATAAATCCCCGAATCAATCGCAGTGTCTCCAAAAATTTGAATGTTGTGTTCTTCGATTTTGCCAACCGGCTTCAGCGCTGTAAATTGCCGAAAGTAATCAGTAATTTCAGCCCGGTTATGACGCACCTGACTGGATAGAGTGGGCAACAAGATCGCTTGCTCAGAGTAGTTTTCGGCAACGACTTCGGGCTTGCCTGATTGCAGAGCAGCATTCCACCGATCAAAAAGTTGGGCAACCTGAGCCTGAGTAATCGCGGTCAGTTGGCGTGAAGTGGTCGCGCACTCTGGATCATTTGTGAGTGCGATCACAGGACTCCCAAAGCTGGTGAGCAGCATCAACTCAAACACGACAAAAGCAAGCCATACAGAAACCATTCCTCGCCGCATCAGCCCCAGTTGAAGCAGGCCGATCGCCTGACAAATCACGGTCTTTGCTCGGTCAACAATAGCCCGTTGCAGCAACCGTATTTCTTCTCCTAAAAAAACCTGCCAACCTGAAAGCAATCTCATAGCCTGCGCACTTATCAAACCCGCATTTCATCATATAGCAGTCTTAAATGATTCTTGAAGTGAGCGCGGTGCAATAAACCGTTTTTCAGGAAAAAACCTGCTCGCAGTCCCAATCAGATTGCGGCAGTACTCCTAAAGCGTTTGTTAAAGTGAGCAACTCCTGATCAGCAGTTAGACCTCAACCTATGGGTAAACACGGTTGAGATTAGTTGATGAAATTTAATTGTATGAAGTTGCAGGTTGAAGTCTTACTCAGGATAAATCTTAGATGTCATCGTTTATTGGTCACAGTTTGGCAGGGTTAACAACCTATGCCATAGCTCAGCAGTTCCAGGCTGACCGCTCAAATCAGAGTAACCAGCTTGATTGGAAATGGCTGCTTTGGCTGCTTGTGATTGCCTCAAGCCCTGATATTGACTACCTCATTCCCGCTTTGAGAGTTCAACAAGTTGATCAAACGCTGAGAATAACGCACTCTTTGCTGGGGGTACTCTTACTACCGGGTTGCACCATACTAGGGCTTTGGTTACTGGGTAACCGAGGAAAAGGTTACAAATTGCAAAGCTTGCAGGTGGTTTTGGTCGGTCTTTCTCATCTGCTGTTAGATCTGCTGACCGGAGTGTTTCCCTTACCATTGCTCTATCCACTTAGCACACAGGTGTTTAAGCTTCCTTTTGGATTGCTACCGAGTGCTGGACGCATCCAGTTGAGTAATTATTTGCTTTACCGAAATCTCCTGATTGAACTCGGAGTGTTGCTTCCCTTATCTATGAGCTTGCTATTAAGTGTTCGGGACTCAGCACGATCACCAAAGGGTCTATTAATCGTTGCGGCAGGGTTAGTGGTTTCTATTTGTTTTATGGTTTGGGCATTTACTCTTGATCGCTAAGAGTAGAAATGCTGCAGTGGTTGTGTTCTGTAAAAGCTTGCATCAATTGGTCTAACAAGCACGTTGCAACGGAATGAGTAAAGCGCTTGGTGCTTAGTTTATATTGCTTGAATCTGCTGAACATGAGCGATAGCCTGCGAAATTATCGCCCAACACTAAACTCAGCCGGTGCGATCGCGCGCTTCTTCCACCTCCCCAAAAAAGCAAACCAGGCCGACTTCCTGACTTACCCCCGCCCCATGTCAGCATTGTTTGATAGAGAACACTAGGGCGTGTTTTAAAACCCTTTGAGATCCTTTGGTAGTCTAGAGTTAGCGCATTCAGGGTCTGACTATGATTCTTCCCTCCTATCGTCGTGGCGACTTAACCAATGCTCAATGGGAGAAATTGAAACCCCTCTTACCA
>DVDV01000122.1 GCA_015296075.1 Leptolyngbyaceae cyanobacterium M33_DOE_097
AGAAGTGGTAGACGCAACAGTTCTGATGGCGGGCGTAATTGGGGGTCTGGGTGGGGCACAATGCCGAACCGTAGCCGCCCATGCGATTCACAACGGGCTGACCCATATTCCTGCCTGTCATGGCACGCTACATGGTGAAAAAGTCGCCTACGGCATCCTGGTGCAGCTTCGCCTCGAAGAGATGTTGCAGGGCAGCCAATTAGCCGCCACCGCACGGCACCAGTTGTTGCAGTTTTATGATGCGATCGGGTTACCCAAAGATCTCGCCAGTTTAGGCTTAGCCAACGTTACGTTAGCTGAGTTGCAGCATGCCGCCGAAGTCGCCTGTAACCCTCGTTCCGACATTCACCATTTACCTTTCCGGGTTGAGCCAACCCACGTACTTGCGGCGATGGTTTCGACCACCGCCCCTGTCTGGTCAGATGACAAAAAGCTAGACAGTGGTGATGCCAATCGTCTCAGCGTGGCAACCCAATCGACAAACCTAACCATTAACGACGAGGTGTGAGAATGAAATTGGACTGGCTCAGCCCTGCCGATCGCCTGGGGTCACTGCCCCCGTATGTATTTGCGCGATTGGATGAACTCAAAGCGCGTGCCCGTGAACAAGGTTTAGATCTGATCGATCTGGGCATGGGCAACCCCGACGGCCCCACACCTCCCCCCGTTGTGGAAGCGGCAATGACCGCTTTGCAAAATCCTGCAAATCACGGCTATCCGCCATTTGAGGGCACAGCTAACTTTCGGCGTGCCATTACGGAGTGGTATCACCGCCGCTACAGTGTGCAGCTCGACCCCGATAGTGAAGCCCTGCCTCTGCTGGGTTCTAAAGAAGGGCTGACCCACTTAGCCCTGGCCTATGTGAATCCTGGCGATGTGGTAATGGTGCCCAGCCCTGCGTATCCGGCTCATTTTCGCGGTCCCCTGATTGCTGGAGCTGAGATTTACAGCATGATCCTTAAGCCAGAGCATGATTGGCTGATTGATTTGGCTGCGATTCCTGATGCGATCGCCGAGAAGACCAAGCTGCTTTACTTCAACTATCCGAGCAACCCAACGGCTGCGACGGCACCGCGCGAGTTTTTTGAGGAAATTGTCGCCTTCGCTAAGAAATACGAAATCTTGCTCGTGCATGACATGGCCTACGCTGAGCTGGCTTTTGATGGTTATCAGCCCACCAGCTTGTTAGAGATCCCCGGTGCAAAAGAAATTGGGGTCGAGTTTCACACCATGTCCAAGACTTACAACATGGCTGGCTGGCGCGTCGGTTTTGTCGTGGGTAATTGCCACATCATCCAAGGCTTGCGGACGTTGAAGACAAATCTTGACTACGGCATCTTTGCCGCCTTGCAAACCGCAGCAGAGACAGCCCTGCGCCTACCCGATGTCTATTTGCATGAGGTGCAAGCCCGCTACCGCACCCGCCGCGACTTCTTGATTGCAGGCTTAGGTGAGCTAGGTTGGGATGTCCCCAAAACGAAAGCGACCATGTATCTCTGGGTGCCCTGCCCAATTGGGATTAACTCCACCGACTTTGCCTTGTCCGTCCTCCAGCAAACAGGGGTGGTCGTTACCCCTGGCAATGCGTTTGGGGCGGGCGGTGAAGGGTTTGTGCGCATCAGTCTGATTGCCGACTGCGATCGCCTGGGTGAAGCCCTCCGCCGCTTTAAACAAGCCGGAATCACCTATCACACCGGGGCCGAACTCGCTTCCAGCTTACAAGCAAACTAACCGTTGCCAAGCACCCCATCTATCCCTTTAGAGTGCTTCGTCACTAAAGGGGTAAGGTTTTGCTGGCATTTTTCCGGGCCACCTTAGCAAGACCACTTCTTCGCGCATCTGCTCTTTGGTCGCCGTTGCTAATCGGGTGCGAAACAGATCAATTCCAACCAGCTCGTATCCTAAGCCTTGAGCGATGTCGCCCAACAATTCCCCAGTACGGATCATGACTTGCAGATAGGATTTTTGGTCGCCCACAACATAGGCCAGCTGTGCCCCTGGACGCAACACCAACCGCAGGTCAGCCAGATGCTTAGCCATCCCACCAAAATAAAGCTTCACAGCCCGGTGATAGAGCCGCTCAAAGCCGCTCGTTTTGCCTAACTCAATCCGCCGATCTTCGATCGCCTGGGCAATCCGCTGAATTTCGGCATGTTTTGCAACCCAAATATCGTCTGTATCGGCTTTGTAAACGTTGCGTGTGTTGGAGCGAACCAACCCTTGCTTGAGCGATCGCAGGTCTGCCTTCGTTTGAATAAAACCCAGCAAGACTGACTCCAGACGGGTTGTGCGGGTATAGTCTTTTTCGTTGGGGTACGGGGGCGACGTAATCACCGCATCCACGGAGGCTGGCTCCAACACATTCAAAATTTGGCGGGCATCAGCACGATGCACGATCGCAGGAGTCTGGTTCAGACTGCCCAACACTTCCAGGTCAGTCGCGATCGCCTCCACTTCTTTCAACCAGGCTTCGACAACAGGGGCATCCGGTTTGGTTTTGCCAACACCGACCTCTGGCTTAAAGTGCAGGTTACTGATGGCGATCGTCACGGCTTTTGCCAGGGCCAGTTCCAAATGGCGCACATAGACAGAATCTGCTCCCAGCCGAATCTGCTCCAGCAGGATCAGGGTTTTGTGCAACGGCAAGGGACTGATGGAGTTCGCCAGGATCAATTTTTGGCTTGCTTCGGACAACGTGCGCAGAGTTTCAGCAGGCTGGCTAATCTGCGTTTCTGCGGCTTCAGCGATTTGCTGCGCGATCGCCCGCAACTGACTCGGCTCCAGGCTCCAGTCGAGTTTCACCGACCCGGCAAACCATGCCATCGGGTTCGCTTCCGTCCCGACACAGGGAATCCCTAACTTTTTGCCCTCAACAACGGTTGTACCCGTTCCACAAAAAGGGTCGAGCAGGCGATGATTCGGTGTGATTTCAAAGCGACTGATGTACTCTTGAACAAGATGAGGCGGATACGAGAGGACGAAGCGATACCAACTGTGAGCAGACCGATCTGCGGGGCGAATCTGATTTAGCTCAGGTTTGCTCCGGCGTGTAGCTTCTTCAAACAGGCTGATCTGGGCATCCAAAATACGTTAAGCCGCTACAGGTAGTGTTCATTATCGCCGTAGCCTACTGTATCAGGACGAACGCTAAGAGGGAAGCCCCTAGCTAAAACGCAACCTGGGGCGATCGCTCCCTTTACCGAATGCCCAGGTATTTATGAGTTTGCAGACTGACTCGCCAATCAGAATGCCGCAAAACATACTCAAAAACGAGGTGTTGACTGGCAGGGGCAGACCATTCTGGCTGCAAGTACTTGATCGTTTGAGGAATGACCCGTTCGGCTTGCTGCTCAGCCCAAGCGATATCCGCAGCGGACTGAACGACTACTTTAAGTTCGTGCGCATAGGCGTAGTTGTCAGCCAGAGGTGGCTTAAAGGGTTTGGGCGAAAGCGTCACCCAGTCAAATCGACCGCTCCAGGGATGCGAACCCGATGTTTCAAGGTGAATGCGAAGCCCCTCACTGCGCAAGGCATCGGTTAGTTCGGTCAGGTCATGCATGAGTGGCTCTCCTCCAGTGATGACCACAAAAGCAGGCTGAGCCGCGATCGCCCCTGTGACCAGATCTGCGATCGCCTGCCGGGGATGCCGCTTGGGGTTCCACGAGTGCTTGGTATCGCACCAGGGGCAGCCCACATCACACCCGGCAAGGCGAATAAAGTACGCATTGGCACCGACCCAAACACCTTCTCCCTGCACCGAGTGAAACGTCTCGACAATCGGCAAGGTAGCAGGCTCCACTGGAGAAGTTACGCCCATCACTGGACTTGCAATGGTTCGTTTAGTCATCTTCATACTCTGCCCACGAATTGGCAGTCTCCGATACACAGACTTTTAAGCGCACCCCATCGGGTAACTGCTTCTTCGTCTTGTCATAAATGTACTTGGCAATCATTTCCGCCGTAGTCTCGTAGCCTTCGGGCATCACCTCATTCAACACGCAGTGGTCTAGCCCACCCTTGAGGACATCGCGCTTGGCCCAACGCAAGGTTCTAAAGTCTGCCACCATCACCGGATGCGGGCAAAACTCTGAGGCATGAAGCTGGTTAGCGCTAGCCTCTACTCTGACGCGATAGCTATGCCCATGCATCCGACCACAGGGGCCATTGTAATCACGAATATAGTGAGCAGCTTCAAACGTAAATTCGGTTGACAACTTCCAGCGTGGCATTCTGATTTATCCTCGCGCCCAAAAAGAGTTGATCGCAAACGATCATCCTATCGTTTACGCGCCTGAGCGATCGCCGCCGTTTTTCTCAGGCGATCTCCAATCTTACTCATCTTGACGAGAATTTTCAGAACTGGTTGAGACTTCTTGCGGCGCAACCATATCCGGCAGAAACCGATCCAACCGATAGAGCCAAAACAGACCCGCCGTACCTAAAGCAATTTGAGCCAGACTGACAACTTGAGCAATTCGCAGTGGCCCCAACATCAAACTGTCAAGCCGCAAGCCCTCAATCCAAAAGCGACCGCAGCCGTAGAACACCAGATAAACCAGAAACAGCGTGCCAACTTTAAGTCGTGGACGACCTTGCAAATCGCGGAAAAATAAAAAAATCAGAATCGCAAAAATCGCCAAATTCCAGATCGACTCATACAGAAAAGTGGGGTGGTAGTAAGCGACTGACTCCAAACCGGGGGGACGATTTTGCACCGGAATAAACAGCTTCCAGGGCAAATCAGTCGGCGCACCAAACGCTTCAGAATTGAAGAAGTTACCCCAACGCCCGATCGCCTGCCCCAAAATCAGTGACGGGGCAACCAGATCCGCCAACTGCCAAAACGAAATCTGCTTCAGCCGCGAAAAGAGCAATGCCGCAAGCACGCCTCCAATCACAGCACCATGAATCGCGATACCGCCACGCCAAATCGCAAACGCTTGCCCAGGCTGTTGAGCATACTGCTCCCACTCAAAAATCACGTAATAAAGCCGCGCACAGGGTATCGCCACAATCACCAACCAAATGGCGAGGTCACTGATTAGCTCTGGGTTAATTTTGCGCCGCACCGCCAAGGCTTGCGACAGGGTGACACCAATTAAGACCGCAGAGGCAATCAGCAAGCCATACCAACGAATTGCCAAAGGTCCCCATTCAAAAATAATTGGACCAGGTGAAGTAAATTGAACTGCGAAGACAGGAGCAGGAAGCATCAACATGGAACAGGGAGATGAGTGATTAAACCTTCATCGTCGAGTTACGAGGCTCAACCAACTTACTCAACAATAGAATGGCGATCGCCACACGTGCATGAAATCATCGGGGGCAAGCGCATCCAAGATCATATTAAGCTGGGATGAAGCAAAACGGAGGTCTTTACCACGTTTTTTGCAAGAAGTGTGCTTATAGAGGCAACCATCGACTCAGTTGGCAGCTCCATTGACACCACCTGAACTGCACGCCATCGCTCTAACGGTTCCGCCGCACCCCCCCTTCAACCGGGGTTATGTCGGTTCCTTCAAACGGGTCGGTGCCACCACTCCAGTTAAAGTCACTCACCCGTAGATTCAGCGAACCAATCTCTAAAACTGGGTTGTAGCGCAAAACAATACCATAAGTTCGACGGCTATACTCCAAGATAAAATCCGTACTAATTTCATCCCCGTTTTCAACGTTAATCGCTGTCTGAAAACCAATCCGGAACGGGCCATAGATCTGCTGCACAAGCCCAAATGAGAGAATCTGATTATCCACTGTGCGGTCAAACAAGAACGGCGACTCACCGCTACCAAATAACTGAATATAGGTGATGTTAAAGCCTGTGTAGTCCAAGAAATTTCTAGACATGCGGCCAAACTGACCAATTACCCCAACTGAGCCAATCAGGTTGTTTTGGGTGTCGCCATTGCTGTACAGACTGCTCACACCCGTCACCCCAACAAAAGCCGTGACATAAGGCACCACCGGGGTAGGGGTATAGCGCAAGCCTTGCGTCGGGGTGGCAGGCAGCGGTTGACCACGCCAGATTGCAAACGCCCGACTTAACGAAATTGCCCCTTGAAATCGGCTTAAATTAACCCGATTGTTGTCGCGGATAGGTTCTAATAAATCAATCTGATCGGTATCCGCCGTGATGTTTTGATAACCAACCTGGTAACTCAAGTTAATGCCTGTTTTTCCAATAGGAATAACGGGCGAATAAAACAGTAAGCCAATGCTGCTCTGTACAGTTTGAAAGCCCAGTGAGTTGTTAAATAAGCGATCGCGGTAGCTGGCTTCAAATGCCAGGGTATGAGTCCCCAGAGTTTGATTCAGCCGGAAGCTGGCTCGTGCTTCGGTGTCAAAATCACGCGGATCCAGACTATTCAGTGTGGCACGGGCACGGGCAGCAGTTGTCGGGCTAAGAATCGCATCGAAGCGGGCTTTTAGGCCGTAACTGTTGGCGTTTAACACCCCACCATCCCCAAAAAACATGCGCTGCAAATAGATTTCGGGGGTCACGGTTAAATTGACTGCGGGCGATCGCAAAATATCGAAACTGCGGAAGACAAACAGACCACCGCGATCGTCTTCATCAAATCCAAACTGAAGAATGGCAGGCTGGCGTTGACGGCGATCGAGGGTCGTTCGCGCAATGATGGGAATCGCAACTCGATTATCGAATACCAGAAAAGGGCGAGTGGCAACAACTTCGTCTACAAGGGGACTCACGCGGGTAATTGTCGCTTTTTCAGCCCGCAGAAACAGTTCTGGCGGCGAAAAGGGGTCATTCGTAATCCGAATTTTGGTGGCTGTATAGACCCTTGGCGTAAAGTCAATTTGCTCGGCTTCAAATCGCAAGCGATTCAACTGCCCCCCTTCAGCAGTTGCACCCGGCAAATTGGGCACATCACGCCCACCGCCAACAACAATCCCGAATCCGCCAGTGCCGCCCTGCACGGTTTGCGGCTGGTTATCGCGGAGGCGATCGCTGAGCGGCCGTCCCACAGAAGCTCCCTGCGTCGTGTCACTCCCCAGCGGAATCAGAAAATCAGTCGAGCTAGTTGCCAGGTTGATTTCACCGCTCGCATTCAGAACGGTACCCACCCCCTGCACAAAGTTGTACTCAAAGCGCCCACCCCGCAAAATCTGGTTTCCCCTTACCAGAGAAACTTTGCCCTCAGCGACGGCCTGCCGATTGACCAGGTTCACCTGCACGCGATCGGCTTCGAGCAAGGCTCCCTGAAACCGCATTGACACGTTACCTGTTGCGGTGAACACCTGACGGACGCTGTCATATTCCTGACTATCGGCTGTGACTTCTAGAACACCTGCCGTTCCGGGGGGGACGGGTGGCCCACTGGTCGGCGGCGTAGGGGCTTGAGTTGCTTGAGGTCTGGGTTTTGGCTCAGTCGCCTCCGTCGTCAGACCGGGATTGACATGGCTGGGCAGTTGACTCGGAGAGCTTGGTTGCGGTTCGACAGGAATTTGCTGCTCCGGGGGGCGTGTACCAGGTATCTGTGGAGTCGGAATATAGACATCGGGAGGCGCACCGGGCGCTTGAATAAACTGAGCAGATTGAAACGATTGCCCCCATTCCAGCGTGGCGATCGCTTTGAGTTTTGATTGGGGCTGTGACTGCGGCACAAAGGGCTTAATTGGCTGTTTGCGAGCGGCTTTCGCTGCCAGTCGCTTCAGCGTTTCCTCTTGATCAAGCCCTGAATTGTCTAGTGCGGCGCGATATTCTTCCCAGGGAAATGCTTTCGTGAGGACTTCTTTCAAAACCCCGTCTGTAATCTCTTTCTTTTCAGCGTCGGAAGGGGTTGAAGTGGCAGGCTGAACGGCAGCAGCAGGCTGAAGGCTAGCGACTTTGGGCGCTGGTGTCACAACAAAGGGAGACTCGGAGGTTGACTCCAGCACCAGCGGCCGCTGCATCGATAAAGGTGCCACTGGCTGGCTCACAAGAGGTACGACAGGCTGCCTTGAAGGTGCCGCAGGTTGGCTGGAAATGGGCGCAACAGGCTGGACTGTAAGCTCTGAGTTGGTCGGTTGCGGCGGTTTTAGCAAGGATGCACGCGCTTGCTGGGCCTGTTTAACGAGCGCAGAAACCTGACTGGGTTCGGGTGGCAGCCGCTCTGGTGGGGACTGATGGGCGATCGCGTGGCTAAATGAGTCGGCTCGGCTGGCCTCACACTTACGAATTTCACATTCAGCGGCAACGACAACAGCAGGCGTTTCAGGTGGAACAGCCGGGTAGGGCATATGCAAACAGAAGGAATCTACACACCACAAAAACAGGGGCAAATCTCAGCGATCGCCCCTTCCAATTAAACTTTTTAGAGATAATTTTGCCTATTCCAAATCACGGCGGTTTGGGTTACGTGATGGGTCGTTAGACAAGAAACCAAAGATAAATAGCAGAACGAAGAAGCTGACAACAATATATACAGCGATTTTGAGCGTGAGCATACAAAATTCTCCAGGCAGTTTTGGTAATCGGATGTTGACAAGGAGATTGTCAAACGACTTTTAATCATCATACAGAAAACAATCCCCCCTTTTGATCCAACCTGGAAGCACATCTATTAGAAAGGTAGACCCATACCCAGAATCATTGGAGCAGCAGCAAAGCGGATTATTTTCAGCAATTCTCATTTTGAAACATTTGTACTGAAGTCAGAGCCTCTAAAGGCTTGTGCGCTCAATTTTATGAACGGCAGAATGGGTATTCCAGCCATTGATAGCTGTTCAAAATGAATATTTTTGTG
>DVDV01000265.1 GCA_015296075.1 Leptolyngbyaceae cyanobacterium M33_DOE_097
AGAATAATTCTCACAAAAATATTCATTTTGAACAGCTATCAATGGCTGGAATACCCATTCTGCCGTTCATAAAATTGAGCGCACAAGCCTTTAGAGGCTCTGACTTCAGTACAAATGTTTCAAAATGAGAATTGCTGCATCGTAATCCGTTGCAAGGGCGAGATAGGGCATGGTTTACTCCAGCGTAATCACTGTCACTTCAGGTGGACAAAACAACCGACCGGGAAAATAGGTGCCAAGTCCCCGATTCACATACAAAGCATTCTCATCGACGTGATGAAAGCCTTGCGCCCAAGCCCAGGTACGGAGAGTGTTGTAGCACGATTCTAAAAGGGGGAAGAATGGCTGCTTTTGAGATGGAATCAAAGTATATAACCGGGCTAGGCGCGCTGGTAGAATCCCTACCCCCGGAATTGAGATCTGCCCACCGTGGGTATGCCCCGACAATTGCAAGTCTACGCGCCACCGTCGCAGTTGCTCAGCACTATCAGGATGGGCGCCAAAACGATGCGCGGCAATGCGGGGTCTAGCTGCTCCATCACGGGGGCAGGCTTAAATCCTGGAGTCCAGTAGTCGGCTAAGCCCACCAGGGGAAAGTCAGTACCGAAAGGATAGGCGATTTCGTTAGCAAGGACACGAATTCCCGCGCGGCTGAGTGCTTGCGTAATTTTGCGGGCCGATCGCCGCCGATGGTTGTCATGGTTGCCCAACACTGCGTAAACGCCAGATTTGCTGTTTAACTGTTTGAGCCAGGGCACCAGCGAATGAATCCACTCAGGCTCATCGGTGACATAGTCGCCTGTCAATACAACAAGATCGGGGTCTGCTGCATTGCTTGCCGCGATCGCCGCTTGCAGCAACCAGTCTGATAACCGCACTCCATCGTAGTGAAAGTCAGATAGTTGGGTGATGCGGCACCCTTTCAACCGTTCCGGCAAATCGCGAATCTTAACTGTAATTCGTTCAACCGCTAATTCGCCTGTAAGCCACCTATGCATTGCGTTGATCCCAGTTGCACCTAAAGCCTAGCAGAGAGCTAACAAAATCTGACTGACACGCAGGCAAGAAAGTTAAGCTTAATAGGGTTTATTGACAGTTTCTTTATGGTGACTTTGAACTTTAGCGATCGCTGGTCGCAATACTATGACGTGATGGCAGGCACGCCACCTCGCGATACTTTGCTGGCAGTGCTAGAGCGATTTGGCACTCCCGGCTTTGCGATTGATTTGGGTTGTGGTGAGGGGCGCGATACGGTCGAGTTATTGCGGCGAGGCTGGCAGGTCATGGCGATCGATGGCACCGAGGAGGCGATCGCCCGGTTGTTGCAACGCGAAGATTTGCCGCATCCAGAACGTCTAACAACTCAGGTAGCGCGATTTGATCAAGTGCAGTTGCCATCGGCTGATCTAATTAACGCCAGCTATGCGCTGCCCTTTTGCTTTCCCGCAGATTTCCCAGCATTATGGCAACAAATCGAAGCGTCACTTAAACCGGGTGGACGCTTTGCCGGGCAATTGTTTGGCGATCGCGATACTTGGGCGGCGATCGCAACGCACACACACCATACTCGCGCTCAGGTTGAAGCGCTTCTTCAAAATTTTGAAGTGGAACTTCTAGATGAAGAAGAAAAAGATGCAGTTACCGCGCTCAATGAAGCGAAGCACTGGCACCTATTTCACATCATTGCGAGAAAGCCTACTGATTCAGCCAAAGGTATCTAAGTTGCAAATCACTAGGGCGTGTTTTAAAACCCTTTGAGATCCTTTGGTAGTCTAGAGTTAGCGCATTCAGAGTCTGACTATGATTCTTCCCTCCTATCGTCGTGGCGACTTAACCAATGCTCAATGGGAAAAATTGAAACCGCTCTTACCA
>DVDV01000005.1 GCA_015296075.1 Leptolyngbyaceae cyanobacterium M33_DOE_097
AGAATGATTCTCATAAAAACGTCCGGTTTTAACGTTTATGAATGGCTGAAACCCGCATTCTGCCGTTTATAACATTGAGTGCACAAGTCTTTAGACACTCTGGCTACAGTACAAATGTTTCAAAATGAGAATTGCTGGGTTAAACTTTCGTTGTTGACTGTTTTCTATCGCGTCTGTTTTTAATGGCAAAGGGTTCTCTTCCCGCTGATTGGATTGAACGGTTTACAGACCCTTATTCGGTGTTGGGGGTGTCTGTTACAGCCGACGATCGCCGTGTCTTAAAACGTTACCGGGCAGTGGCTAAGCTCCTTCATCCAGACGCACTGGCTCTTTTGGACAGCGAGACGCAAGAGTTTGCGACTCAACTCTTTGCCAGAATTGTCAACCCGGCCTATCAAAAGCTAAAGCAAGAGAAAAATCGCGCAGAAAGCTCTGCTTTGCTACGGTTGCAAGTGCGTCGCTTGTGCCGAGAAAGCGCATTTCAACCCCAGACTGACCGGGCCAGCCAACTCATGACCCATCCAGCCAGTGCGGTAGATGTGTTTTACGAGCAAGCGATCGCAGAACTGGCAGAGATGCAATACGAGCCGTTGACTCGCTTTGCTAGCATTACCCAGGAAATGAACGAGTTGAACCTGGTTTACCTTCAACTCAAGATGGGCGACATGGTTGTGCGCGAAAAACGCACCGGGCTTGTATCTGCGACAGAAGCAAAGCCAATCAAGTTTACGCCTGCGGCTCAACGAAAGGAAGTCGAGACTGAAAGCTATGCTCGTCGTCATTATCGCCGGGCGCAGGAATATGCCAAAAAAGGCAATTGGGCACAAACCGTCCAAGAATTAAAGGATGCCATCAAGCTTGAACCCGACCAAAGCGAATTTCACGCTTTATTGGGGTATGCCTACTTACAGCAAAATTTGACTGGTATGGCCACCGTTTACTGTCGGCAAGCTCTGAAGCTCAATCCCAAGCAGTCGCTCGCGCTCAAGTATGCCGATAAGGTCGGTGTTAAAGCAACCGAAACACCTTCTGCCCCTGACCCCTCGACCACTAGCAAGCGTGGGCTGTTTGGGGTGTTTCGAGCTAAGCCCTGATGTTGCTTGTAGGTCACTAGACCTGGCAGATGGATGATCACGCTTTTTGCGACGTAAGGCTTTTAGAATAATCAGACAAGCCTTTTATTGAAGTCTTTTCTATATTTAATCTGGCTAAATTTAAATTAACTCAACTGTTCTCTTCGCTTGTTTGTCTAGAGCGACTGGAGGACTTGCGAGTATGTTGCGACAAGTGCTGTTAGATGAGGCAATGCCTGCACCTCCAAGACAGTCATCACTTCCACTCTGTTTCTCGGGTAAATCGTCTTTTTGCAGAGTAGATTCAGCGCATTTTCTGAGTTTAGTTTTTCTCAATTGAGCGATGATTTTAGATAACTGACCCTTGAAATATTTGGTGGGCGCAGTTTAAGACACGGGTAGGTCAATGCACTACCCGCAAAGAACGGAGTTTGAGAATCTCAATCAATCGGGATGGCGGGATTCGAACCCACGGCCCCTTCGTCCCGAACGAAGTGCGCTACCAAGCTGCGCTACATCCCGTCTTTAGCACTTGTCAATTTTAGCCTATGCAACGGGCAATCCTGTATAGATTTTTCGTGTAGTTGTTGTCGGTTGACTCGACGATAGCTCTAAACCACGTAATACTGAAACCAAGGGTGCAACATAAGTTTATTAAAGTTAATAACAGTCTGGCGATCGCGCATAATTCAGGTTGCAACCTGCCACGGGCAGTAATGAGGAAGAATGGCAAACCCACAGCATTTAGCCCTGATTCAGCAGGGTGTAGACGTATGGAATGAATGGAGACAGCTTAATCCCAAAATTCGTCCAGATTTGCGCGAAGCTGACCTCAGACAACTCAATCTGAAGTATGTCAACTTTGAGTATGCTGATCTGAGTCAGGCCAACCTGCGCGAAAGCAACCTCAATGGCGCCAATTTGACGCGATCGATTCTATATCGAGCCGACCTTTGCATGGCCGACTTGCAACGCGCTCAGATGGCAGAGGCTGATCTCTACAATGCGAGTCTCTACACCGCCAACCTGGTCGAGGCCAATTTGCGTGAAGCCATTTTCTACGAAGCTGATTTGCGCGAAGCAACCCTCTACAAAGCCGATTTACGTGAGGCAATCTTTTATGAGGCCGATCTCCGCGAAGTCACTTTAGAGGGCGCAAAACTGATTGGGGCAACACTCTACAATGCCAATCTTGCACGCGCCAATTTGATTCGTACAAACCTGTGTATGGTTAGCCTGGTAGGAACCAACCTGCATCGCGCCAACTTACGGATGGCTAATCTGATGGGGGCAAACCTCTACAAAGCCATTTTGTTTGAGGCAGATCTCGGTCAGGCCGATCTACGAGAAGCCACGCTCAGTCTGGCAGATTTGCGTCGAGCCAACCTGAAAGGGGCTTACCTGTGTATGGCAAACCTGACTGGAGCCAATTTAACGGGGGCAGATTTCGCTGGCACGGATCTGTCGATGGCCAATCTTTGGAAGATTCAAATTGATGATGAAGCATTACTTGGTCGCCTGATGCAATCCGCTGAAATCACCACCAGCACGCTGAAAGAGAAAAAGAGTACCCTCAGTCGGATTACCTAACTTCGCATCGATCAAAAAAACTCCTGAGTCTCAGGAGCTTTGCTGTTGTTAGTCACGACTGCTAGAGGAAGAATCGAAAACGTTAGTGGTTATAGCTGACACCGCGGTAGCTGAGTTGTAGCGTAGCGCATGGTGCAACACGTGCTGCGGAAAAGTGAACAGGCACTCCGCGATATTTGCCCATTTGAGCAGTAGGAGCTTGAGCAACTTCAGAAGCGGTGGACTGGTAGGGCTTGCCGAGGAAGGTGAGTGTCATGGGGGCTTTCTCCTGGTTGGGGGCGTTTGCTTGATGAGTTAATCATGCCGTTTTCTACGGTTCAAACGGGTGACTCAACCCCTCGTCAATTGGTGAACGTTAGCACTCCTTTCTTTGACTGAAATCAATCTGATCCATTCCCTAGATCACGAATGCTATTGATTAATATCACAATCAATGGGGCGATCATCACGCTTGACGGGCGAACAGCAGTTCGCCCCTACGATGGTGAAATATCCGATCGCGTTGAAGCCATGATCTTTTTTCGCTCTCTTTCAAAGCCGCTTCGTCCTTAGATTGTTGACGATCTCGCCTCTCCGAAAACCGCCATTCCACAACTTTTGCAACATTTAAGGGGTGATCCCCAAATATTTGCAACATTCTCTGCTGAACGAGGGAGCCTCTTTAGAGAGTCGAGATAAGCTGTAGGCAAAGGATTTAGAGCCTGTGGCCGATCGCCAGTGGGTAAAGTTTGGCTAACTGCGATCGCACGGCCACCGAGCTATGACTAAAGAGGAACCATCATGAGCGAATTTCAAGACTTTTTGAGAAGACAGTACGTCCACGTTGCGATTGGCGAGTTTAAGCCCGGTAAGTTTGCCGAAGCTCAAGCCCTCTACGAACAGGCGGTTGCCACTTACCACCAGGGCTTTAAGGGCGCGTATTTACTGCAACAACCCGGCAGCGATCGCGGCATCTCGGTGATTTTTTGGGATAGCGTCGAAGAAATGGACACCAATCAGAGTGAGGCGATTCATCAGCAAATTCTGAAGCAAATGGCACCCTTATTTGAGCATGCGCCAACCACTGAAATTTACGAAGTTGTATCTGAAATTAAACCGTCAGAAACAGAACGGTTAGAAGCACTCGTCTAAGTGCTATAGAGCCTCTGTGCCTAGCGAAAGCAACAGGAGAAAGCTGAGCTTAAAGAATCCCAAACGATACAGGGGTTCTCGCAACTCACGCTTAGCATGGAGGCAGTTCTGATCAGGCTGCAATTATGCAAACTTCTGCGGTATCGGGGCGATCGCCCCTGATTGGTTGCGATCCGGCGTCTAGTCTGCTGAGTCAGAGCTACCATCCCCTAGATGTTCTGTTCACACCCAAGAGTGTGGCTGTGATCGGAGCAACAGAGCGTCCTTTAAGTGTTGGGCGCACAGTCATGTGGAATCTGATTCGCAACCCGTTTGGGGGGATGGTTTTTCCGGTAAACCCCAAACGAAAGAGCGTTTTAGGCATCAAGACTTACCCCGCGCTCGCGGAGGTACCCGAAGCGGTTGATCTGGCCGTCATCGCAACTCCGGCAGCAACCGTGCCAGGGATTGTGCGCGAATGTGTGAACGCTGGCGTGAAAGGGGCGATCATCTTATCGGCGGGCTTTCGCGAGGCAGGGGCCGCTGGAATTGAACTTGAGCAACAAGTATTAGCAGAAGCCCGGCGTGGCAATCTCAGAATTGTTGGCCCTAACTGTTTGGGAATTATGCGTCCTCAAACAGGGTTTAACGCCACCTTTGCCAGTGAGATCGCCCATCCTGGCAGTGTCGGTTTTATTAGCCAGAGTGGCGCATTGTGTACTGCCATTCTTGATTGGAGCTTGCGCGAAAACGTGGGTTTCAGTGCGTTTGTGTCAATTGGGGCGATGCTCGATGTCAATTGGGGCGACTTGATCGATTACCTTGGCGATGACCCCTACACGCAGAGCATCATTCTCTACATGGAGAGCATTGGGGACGCGCGATCGTTTTTGTCGGCGGCGCGGGAAGTGGCACTCACCAAACCAATCATCGTGATTAAAGCGGGGCGCACAGAAGCGGCAGCTCAAGCAGCCAAGTCACACACGGGGGCACTCGCTGGCAGTGATGAAGTGCTGGATGCGGCTTTTCGGCGGTGTGGCGTATTGCGCGTCTCCAGCATCAATGACCTGTTTAACATGGCCGAGGTGCTAGCCAAACAACCCCGTCCTAAAGGCCGTCGCCTCACCATTCTGACCAATGCGGGTGGAGCCGGGGTCCTGGCAACCGATTCCCTGATTCGGGGTGGAGGCGAACTGGCTCAACTCACACCAGAGACAATTCATGAGTTAGATACCCTATTACCCCAACATTGGAGCCATCAAAACCCAATCGATATTCTGGGTGACGCCGATGCCGATCGCTATGCCAAAACTCTTGAGATTGCCGCCAAAGACCCCAACAGTGATGGGTTGCTGGTGATTTTGACGCCGCAAGCAATGACCGAGGCGGTGCAAACAGCGCAGGGTTTAGCCAATATGGTGCGATCGCCCGAAAGTCCGCTGAAGCACAAGACGGTGCTGGCAAGCTGGATGGGCGGTGACCAGGTCGCAGACGGAGAAGCCTTGTTAAACCAGGCCGGAATTTTTACGCTGCCCTACCCCGACATGGCAGTGCAAGTGTTTAACTACATGGGTCAGTACAACTACAACTTGAGAGGATTGTATGAAACCCCGATGCTGTCTGAAAATGGGGCAGAAAACTCGGCACAGGCGCGCGCGCTTTTAGAACAGGTGCGGCAGTGCGATCGCACGTTGTTAACCGAACCCGAATCGAAGCAGTTGTTAGCTTCCTATGGGATCCCTGTGGTAGAAACACGGGTTGCGATCGATGAAACGGAGGCAGTTGCTTTGGCCGATCGCATTGGCTACCCCGTTGTGCTGAAACTTTATTCGGAGACAATCACGCACAAAACGGATGTAGGCGGGGTGCGGCTAAACCTGCCCGATGCGGATACGGTGCGGCGGGCATTTCAAGCGATCGCCCAATCGGTGACTGAAAAAATCGGACTAGAGCACTTTCAGGGTGTGACCGTGCAACCCATGTTGCGGATCCAGGGCTATGAATTAATTGTGGGATGCTCCTACGATCCGCAGTTTGGCCCAGTGTTGTTGTTTGGTACAGGCGGACATTTAGTTGAAGTCTTTCGCGATCGCTCGCTTGCCTTACCACCGCTCACCACCACCTTGGCCCGCCGCATGATGGAGCAAACCCAGATCTATCAGGCACTCAATGGGGTGAGAGGGCAGGCAGCAGTCAATCTTGAGGCCCTGGAGCAACTACTAGTGCATTTCAGCCATTTAGTTGTAGAGCAACGCCAGATCAAGGAGATTGACATCAATCCTTTACTGGTGTCGAGCGATCGCATGATTGCACTGGATGCCCGCGTTGTCTTACATGATGCCAACTTACCGCTTGAAAGCTTGCCCCGCTTGGCGATTCGCCCGTACCCTCTACACTACGTGCACCCCTGGCAAACAAAAGATGGGGTCGAGGTGGTGATTCGCCCAATTCGACCAGAAGATGAGCCATTGATGGTCAAATTTCACAACACCCTTTCCGAGGAAAGTGTCTACTTTCGCTATGCTCACATGGTGAAACTAAGTCACCGCGTTGCCCACGATCGCCTGACCCGCATTTGTTTCATTGATTACGATCGGGTGATGGCGCTTGTCGTTGAAGGGCAGAATCCTGCAACGGGCGAGTCAGAAATTTGGGCAGCAGGGCGGCTCACGAAGCTACATGGCCGACATCAGGCGGAATTTTCAATGTTAGTGAGCGATCGCATTCAAGGGCAGGGGGTTGGCACTGAGCTGTTGCGCCGACTGGTGCAGATTGGGCGCGACGAACAGCTAGAGAGCATCATTGCTGACATCTTGCCAGAAAACCGAGCCATGCAGCGGGTTGCTCAGAAACTAGGATTTCAGCTCCACCGAGCGGTTTCTGAAGATATGGAGCCAATGCTACGCGCCACTCTCGTTTTGTAAGCGGTGCAGCATGCGACAATGCCTGTAGTGCTTTACAACAAAGCCGCTTGTTTTTGATTGTGACCATGTCTGAAGCATTTACTCTTCAAGTCAACGGCGAAGAGCGCACCTGCTCGCCCCATACGTCACTACCGACTTTTTTAGAACAATTGGGGCTAAACCCCCGGTTAGTCGCCGTTGAGTACAACGGTGAGATTTTGCATCGTCAATTTTGGGAAGAAACCGAAATTAAGGCGGGCGATCGCCTGGAAATTGTCACGATCGTCGGTGGCGGTTGACGGTTGGCGAACGGGTTGGTTGGCGTCGAAGTTGGTGCAGTTGGGCGACTTCGGCGGCGGTTAACTCGCGCCAGGTTCCGGGTTCTAAACCTGCCAGCCTGAGATGGGCGATCGCGACGCGCACTAACCGCAATGTCGGAAAACCAACCGCCGCTGTCATGCGTCGCACTTGGCGATTGCGCCCCTCCGTTAACGTCACCTCTAGCCATGCGGTCGGCACCGTCTTGCGAAAGCGAATCGGTGGATCGCGAGGTGGCAAGTCAGGTTCTTCGGGGAGAAGCCGAACCTGCGCGGGACGAGTGCGATAGCCCTGGATGACAACGCCTTGCTGAAGTTGGGCGATCGCGGCGGCATCGGGTTCACGCTCGACCTGCACCCAGTACGTGCGGGGATGCCCAAAATCAGGATGACTGAGTTGGTGTTGTAACTTGCCATCATCAGTCAGCAGCACTAGCCCTTCGCTGTCATGGTCAAGCCGCCCTACGGGATACACATCTGGCACAGCAATGTAGTCCTTTAGGGTGGGGCGTGTGATGCCTTCGTCGGTAAACTGGCACAACACGTTATAGGGTTTGTAGAACAACAGATAGCGGTTCACGATCGCCTGACCTAAAACGCCCTAGTTGATCCTGACACGGAAACGGCCAAACCCAAAATTGTTGCCTGCGGTGTTTGGCACTGTCCCAAAAGGAAAGAGGAGGGAACCATTGGGATTGGTTTGATTTTGACAGGGATTGCCATTCGGCAAAGGAGCCAGGGGCGAGAACACCTGTCCACCGGGTAGCGCCGGATTAGTGCCCTGTTTAATTTGGGGCGTATTTTCGATCAACTGCGTTCCGAGGGGCACCTGGTCGCACACGTTTACATTTTGTGCGGCACTACCTCCGTCTGACAAGAGATAGACGGTGTACTCAATCTCATCGCCACTTTGCAGCGACGCCCCATCTGGTAGGGTGAAGATCCCACTTGGCGGAAAGGCTGACCAACCTGCGGCATCGTCATCTGCGTCGTTGGGGTCATCCACAAACTGACTGAAGTTGACCCCTGGTAAGGGGCTACCCCCGCGCAAAATGTTGGAAATGCGTTTAACTAGCCGTAAAGTAGGGGCACCTGGCTCAGTTACGTTGGTGCGATCGCGCCCGGTGTTATCCCCCGTGTTGATTTCTCCAGGCGTGGTGACGGTTGCAACGTTCTCGACATCATTGGCGATCGCGGTTGGCAAGACCGTCAGGTTAATCGCTGGTAGGGTTTCTCCTGGTGCCGCGATGCCAGCGTAGGTACAGGTGACTAATTGCCCGTTCGCACTACAAGTCCAGTTCGTGCCCGTTGCCGAAACAAACTGAAACCCATTTGGCAGGGTATCACTGACGGTAATCGCCCCGGTTGTGGCTCCCGCTGTCGCAGCATTTTGGACTGTCAGCGTGTAAACACCCGGATTGCCTACCAAGAATTCACCCTGGCTAGTTTTGGTAATTGATAGATCGGGGAGTGGGGTAATCGTCGTGACACGAAAGTCTTGAATCTCGTTGAAGTTGGTACGGCTGCCAGTCGAGCCTGCAAAACCAAAGATCAGTTGACTGGGTAACGGTCCCTGCCCCGGAATCGTGTTTAGATCAAACGCTGTGATGACAGGTGAAAAGCCAGCGCCGCTGTCAACCTCAATCGTAATTTGGCTGCTCGGTGTCACCGTGATCCGTACCCGTCGTTGAGCCAACGCACGAGTATTGTTTGCTGCCGAATAAATCGGAAATGGCACCCCGGTTACGTAAGCATATTGGGTCGCCTGAGAACCCCGGATCACGATCGCATTCTGCTGTGGCCCCACACCACCAACCCGTCCCTCACTTCCGTCAGAATACAACCCAAATGCATCAAACCCGATGCCGACATAACCACCCTGCAAACCAGGCACACCAGCAGGCTGAGTCGTTGACCCAGCGCGTTGAGCATAACCGAGAGAGCCACCAAACGCGCCTGCTCTGGTAGGTAAGGTGCCAGTGCCATCGGCAATGAAGAAGTTAATGCCGTCAGCTCCAGTGCCACCGTACTGAAATTGGTCAAAGGTAATCACTAAGCCGCTGGTTGACGGCACCGGGACTCGATAAAACACAAACCCCGCCTGGGCATTTTGGGGTGACGTCAGGCGTAAAACACCTTGCCCGATCGGGTCTGTCGCTGTCCCAACCGGACACCCCGACAAAGGTTGCTGAATCGGAAAGTTACTTGGATCCGTAATCACGGGAGGATTGGTCGGCGTCGGGAGAGCCGCTGTCAAACAGGGGAAGTTTGATCGATTAGAACCAATCCCCGCAATCCAGTTAGGGTCTGCGGTAGCAGCTGAAAATTGCTCTTGGATCAAAACCGTTTGGGCAAGAGCAACGGATGTCCAAAAATTCCAAGCAAGAAAAACCGCGATCGCCCCTATCCAGAGCGATCGACGGTTGATAAATCGTAGAAACTGACAAACTAAAAACGGCCAAGCAATAACCTTTTGCATGGTTGCTCACTACTCACCAAAGATGGGGGAATGAGCACCCTGATGATTTTTTGCAACCCGATGACTAAGGCGATCGCCTGATAACTCGGTAAAAGCACCTTAAACTGCCTTTAAGTTGCTCATCAGCAATCTTCGGCAGAGATCAAAGACTCTCGATCTTAACGTGGTTTCTCAACTCCTGAATCACTGAGCAACGCCGCTTGACAGAACAAACAGTATTACTCCTCACAGAAGGTCAATCAAGATCCGGTTTTTTCTGTTAAAAACCTCCTTAATTGATTCTGACTCGGAAGCGAACCAAACCAAAGTTGCTACCTGCGGTGTTGGGTACTGTCCCCACTCCATAGATAATCGCACCATTTGAATTATTTTGCGATGAGCAAGAATTACCTACTGGAAGGGGTGCCAGCGGCGAAAACTCAGTGCCACCGGGCACAGCGGCGTTATTGGCCTGTTGAATCTGACCACTACCAGCCACCAGCGTTGTACCCTCTGGAACCAGGTCGCAGATGTTTACATTTGTGACTGGAGCGTTCCCCTCAGACAAGAAATACACTGTGTAAGTAATTTCGTCGCCTGAAGCCACCTGGACAGTGGGTGGTTCAATGTTGATCTGGCCTACTGGCGGAAACTGGTTCCAACCGGCAGAGTCATCATTGGCGGAGTTGGGGTCGTTGATGAACTGGTTAAACGGCACACCACCTAGCGGACTACCCCCACGAGTAATGTTGGTAATGCGCTTAACCAGTTGCAGACTTGCGTCAAGCGGAATCCGCGTGATTTTCGTGACAGTCTGCGGTACAGGTGCTCCCGTACCTGCCTGCGCCCGCACTTCACGATCCATAAAGGAGGTGCCGCTAATCACCGTTGTATCAGGCCCAGTGGCGTTGGGTCCGGGCGTAACACACAAGGTAAACGCCACAGTCTGGTTCGGCTGCAAAATCCCTGTATCAACTACACCATCACCATCGGTATCTGTTGCCGCGGGTTCATTTGCATCTAGTGAGCCATTGCCGTTTGGGTCGGTA
Organism: Leptolyngbyaceae cyanobacterium M33_DOE_097; assembly: GCA_015296075.1. Lineage (GTDB taxonomy): Bacteria > Cyanobacteriota > Cyanobacteriia > Leptolyngbyales > Leptolyngbyaceae > DSRU01. The sequence goes on from DVDV01000005.1 coordinate 10,501, forward strand.
AAAATTTGCACTGTGTAATTAGGGTCGGTTCCTTGTAGTGCCAAGTTAATGATATCGGTGGTGAAAAAGAGGTTGGTCACTGTGAATGGGTGGCAGACCTGAGCGCCAATTGTGGTCTGACGCTCTGTATCTGGAGTGATAACAAAGTTGCCCGCCCGTTGAGGTTGGACATCAAACAGCGGTAACTCCGGTCCAGTCTCATTAATTCCGGTATTCGCTTCAAAAATGGTTTGGTTGTTACCTCTCAAAGTGATGTTGATTGTCCATATCCCGGCATCAGCAATAGCGTTCAAACCTGAGATTGAGTCTCCACCTGTGTTAAGTGTGGCTCCTGCCCCGCCATTCCACAACGTACCTTGGGAAATTGTGCCAACCCGTGTGCCAATCCCTCCTGGAGGGCTAACATATTGCACCGACTGGTTAGCAGGGCCATCTAAGTCGAAGTTACGCAGAAAAAGATCAGAGGTGCCAGGTCCAGTCAAGAAATAAAGCGGGAAAGTAAGGGTTCGACCATTTCCCGGCGCACCGGGCGCAAACTCTAGCGAACCGCGAAATTGACCGAGCAGGAGGTCGGCAGCGCCTCCTGCGACTTGAATTACAAAACTGTTTTGGTCATCATTTCGTACAGACAGTGTCCCCCCATTAATGAATAGATCGCCTGTCTCACTCGTGACAACGTAGACACCAGGAGTTGTAATGGCAGGAAACACAATGTTTGTGCCATTAGGTGAAGCCGCATCTATAGTAAAGGTTGCGAGAACCGCCCCATCTGTACCGTTTGTACCAAAGGTTCGTAGGGTAAACCGGGTTGGGTCACAGTTTTGAGTATTACCAGGCAATGTACACGTAACTGTACCCGGGTCACCAGCATTGACTTGGTCGAGAGCACCGTTACTCTCAGCGTCTAACACAGTAATCGTCACTGCGCCAGAAACGGCTAAATCTTGAGGGGTAACACTAATGAAAGAACGGTGAAGGCGTTCATTAGGTGGGTTACTTGTATCAGTTCCAGTGCCTACGTTTGGCGTTGTGCAATTCGCACCCCCTGTTGGTCCGGCTGTGGTGTACCAGTCACCAATGTTGGCACAGCTTGCAGGGCCGTTTGTTTGAAAAAAGAGATCTGTCTGTTGCGGCAGAACTGATTGAGCGTTGGCAATGGAGGCAGTTAGGCAAGATGCCCCGATCGCCACAGTTCCTGCCAAAATTGATGAACACACGCGCCAGGGCGTGAGCCATGCGTTTGGTTGCTCGGATGCCACGGGCGCATCGGATGTCCAGGTTTGGGAGGCGGGTTCTGGTAACAGCGGTGGCTGCTCGACGCGATCGCACTTCCCTGATGGTGTTCTCTTCACGATTCTCACTCTCACACTCCCAACCCTACCGTTCAATTTGCAGATCTTCTTCTTGCACGATCAGCTCTAAGCCACGTGCATCGCGGAAAATGAACTCAACCCGGCGATCGCGGGCGTAATCAACGCGCGATGAGCCTTGCGAGACTCGTTGCGTTTCACCCTGCGATCGAATCGTCATCCGTTCGGGGGCAATGCCTTTACGAATTAAGTAGTTACGGGCTGATAAGGCTCGTCGTTGCCCAAGCGCCTTGTTATAAGCATCACTGGCGCGAGGATCGGTGTGCCCTTCAATGTCTACGACCAGCGCCGGATTTTCTAGCATGACCGCAGCGACCCGATCTAGCACCTTGGCCGTCGCAGGACTGATATTGGACTGATCGAGGGCAAAGTGAATCCGAGTTGGCACCTGAATCGTGATCGGCTCCTCTGGCACTGGCACTTCGGGTGGTGCGGGTGGCACATAGGCCGTCACGCACTGAGGAATCGAAGACGCAGACTGATCGGTCGGGGCCACAGCCGCTTGGTCGAGACTTTGAATCATAGCCGGGGCGGCTGGCTCAGACGTTCCATCGGTGGGATGGGTTGCGATCGCGCTGATCCGATCGCCCACCTGCAAATTCGCCACAGTTGCCTTAAATTTGCCATCTTCGCCAACAGTAGTAGTCGCTAATGGCTCTGCTAAGGCCGCGTAGCCAAACCGATCCAGTCCGCTGGCCCGATAAATCTCAATCTCCGAACCCGGATCAGCCGTGCCAAAGACTTCCACCGCCGTTGCCTGTTTTGGAGCCGCCAATAAGGGAGTATCTGCCGCCGAACCGACCTGAGTACCCAGGGCGTAAAACGTCTTGGAAACAAACTGCGGTGCATTCACAGCCGCATTGCCTGTGTCTTCGCGTCGATTTTGTGAATCACGCTGCGGGTTTGGCCCATCCGCTCGTTGATAGTCTTGAACGCCTGCCTGGTTTAACTGCACCAGGTCGATACTAAGTCCTTCCAGGTTGGTGAACTGGTTATTTTGAATCCGGTTGCCCACACTACGGGGGAAAGCCGTTACCACAACACCCGGCCCCGCCTGCACACGAATCTGGTTGCCTGTGACAACGTGGCGATCGCCCATCAGGTAAACCCCAGCCCGTCGCAACCGCCGACTGTTATACACAATCTGGTTGTTCTCAACGGCGATCGATCCCTTTGGCTTAAACAAATAAACGCCACTGCCATCGTTACCGCAAACCAGGTTGCCAGCAATCCTTGCCTGGTCAATATTGCCCTCCAGGCGAATCGCGTCGGGCATACCAGCGACACCGTTACCCGTAATCACATTTTCAGTCACCGACAGGTTACTCGCATCTACCGCCGTAATAATCGCGCTGCCATCGTGGTTGGCGATCCAGTTGCGGCGAATCGTTGCGCCCGTCCCGTTAAACACCGAAACGCCAAAAGCCGAACGGACAACGGGTGTCTCAGGTTGAGCGTTACCCGCCAGCGTCGGTGGAAAACCAAGCCAGTTGTCTTCAATGACGGCATTGCGGGCAGGTACATCATCGTCATAGAACGGCGCAAAGTTGGCCGGGGTTGGCTGCTTAGTGATATCCGGAGGTGGCAACCGATGGGCAATAAAAATATCGGCTGGAGGTGTTGTCGCCGTAGCCCGATACAACTCACGCCAGTCTAAGTGGCGCGTTTCCCAGCCACGAAAGTCAAAGAACTCGCCGCTCGTTGGGTCGCTCAAATCACCCGTAAAGCCGTAGATGCTCAGCCCCCGCACAGTGATGTTGTCAGCGGTGATTGTGATGCCGCGTCGAACTTCAAGATTTTCGATCGGGGTGATCGCCACCACTGGGGCAGGCGTTGGCAACTCGTTAATCACCTGACTTCCAGTGGCGTAACCGGGCTGAGTCGTGCCATCTAACACGATGCCATCACGGTTGAGGGGGGGCAGTTCACCCACCACTTGAATGGTTGTCTCGCCCACTGGCAGATTGAAATCAATCCGGGGGGCTTCGGTGTCTGCCTGTTGGGTCACCTGCGATCGCTCTTCGGGGCTGAGTTGCTCCAGCGTGAGGATGCCGTTGACGACTAAAATCGCTTCTCGCAGGGTCAAGCCCTGGTCGGGCGCGATCGCTCCATCAGCATTGCTATTGACAACGGCACGAAACGAGGGAACTGGCGTAATCTCCTGCGCGATCGCAGCCGTTTGGTTCACAAAGAAGCTGCCCACCGTCGTTAAGCTCAGGGTCGCAGCAGTCAGCATTGAAACAGGTCGTTGCATTAGGGTTGCCCTCCTTCAACGGTCGATGTGGCAGAGGTTGCATGAGTGGGAGAAGCAACTTCGGCATGAGGTGCCATTTCAGTTGAATGAGATACCTCCTTTGCCTCTGGAGTCAGCATGGCTTGCGGTTCCTCCGGCGAATTTGCGATCGGCTGAGGATCGGGTTTTGATTCTTGCTGTTGCGGTGGGGCGGTCGGTTGTAGCCCAAACCCAAACAGGTCACTGAGTTTCAAGCTGAGATTGACATAAAGGCCACCCCGGTTGCGATCGCCAAAGTCATCATCCTGAGCCTTACCAAAGCTGTAACCCGCTGCGAGGCGCAGATTGGGGGTGACGTAGTAACCGATTTCGGTGACAAAGCCAAATTCATCAAACCCAACAAAGGATTGACTAATCCAACGTGCCTCGATCGCCGCATCCCAGCGGTAAGCAAATCGGTAAGACGCACGCAGCTGAGTCAGCGAAATCGAGTTTTTACCAATCAGATCATCCGCCAAGTAAGATTTGGTATCGCGCAGCGCATACTTGGCGTAAAACTCCCAGCGGTAGTTGGGGGCATACAACGCTTCGATCGCAAACAGGTGAACTTCAGACCCGGTGCCGCTAAAGGTGAGGATGTCCTCTGGCAAGGTCGAAGGATTTTGCCGAAACTCGTAGCGCAACAACGCGTTGAACTTGTCATTGTTGGGGTCACGATAAGCTAGACCGACTTTCAGGTTGATGGTGTCACCCAACCCCTCATCTTGAATGAGCTGGTTGGCAAAGTTGGCCTGTTGGTAGCGCACCAACCCCGTTAAGGCGGGAGTAATCTTCCCAGCCGCCGCAGCTGAGATCACGAGACTGTCAGAAATCTCGGAGGTGCGATATTCAACCCGGGCACTCGCTTTGAATTTGGGGTCATCAGTATATTCCAACCCAACCGCATAGCTATCGCCTTCGGTGACACCCAACGAGGCTGAGCTTTGACCCACCGCATAGGGTTGCGCAAACTGTTGCCCCGCAGTGGTGTAGGCAAAAATATCACCAAAAATCCGCTCGTAGGCCAGGTTCAGCTTTAACCCCGGTGTCAGTCGAATTCGGTGATTCAGACCGATCGCCCCCTGACTGGTAAAGCCACTCACCCCATTCAAAATCGAGTAGCGCCCCGTCATGGTCGTGTTTTCGTCCAACTGGTGATCCATCAACACATCCAGGCTGGTGATCGAGTTGGAGTCAAACTGCGAAGTTGAAGAGATGAACTGCTGCGCTACCCGCAACGTCACACCGGGATAAACCGCCCAATCTAAACCCACCGTTGTGCGATCGGGATACAGCGGATCTTCATCTCCTCCCAGATTGATTTCGTTTTGGGCGCGGAAGGTGAGCTGGTTAGTAATCGGTAGATCTAAACGGCTGACAATTTGCTGGCTGTCTTCGTCGAGCTGGTCGGTCGCGTCGTCATTGCGAGAGCGATTGACGTAATCAACACTCAAGGCGGCGGCACCTAGTTTCTGCACGACTCCCGCGCGGAAGGTGGTGACATCGTTATCTACACGCTGACCAGGCACAGGGCCAGGGTTGGGGTTAAACAAGTCCACTGGATTTGTGTTGACCTGCGTGGCAATCCCAAAGTTTTCTTCGCGATCAAACTGAAACTGGAGTTGAGTCGTTGGCGTGACTTTCGCAACAACTTCTGCCCCGTAGCGGGTCTGCCCCGGCGTGAAGATAAACGTTGCGTTGTTGGCAAAGTTTTCATCCACGGTGCGGTAGTAAGCCCGCCCGAAGACACTATCGGTAAACAACGGCCCGAAAATCTCCGCCCGAATCGCCGTTCCCTGAATGTTGCCACGGAAGACTGAGTCATTGTTGGAGCGCGCAATTTCTGCCAGAAAGCGGCCTTTTTCGCCTAACGGCACCCAGACATCAGCACCATACAGTTCAAAGGTTTGATCACCCTGATCCTGGTTCAAATAGGTGGCACCGATCCAGCTTTCTTTGCCAAACTCCCGCGAGAAGTTGTATTGCAGACGACCTGCATAGAGGTTGCCGCCACCATCGCCTTCGTATTGGTAAGTCACGACGATACGACGAACTAAAGTCCGACCAAACAGGTCAAACTCGGTGCGCAGAACCGGACGACGGAAGAGAATTGTGCCGCGATCGTAGTCAATCTCATAATCGGCGTTGCGATAGAGTTGCTTGACTTCGACCACCGTTCCCGGACGATTGAGTTCCTCGGTTTCAATCGTTACGACTTCACTACCACCGATCAGCAACCGCCGCGATAGGAAGTAGTAACCACTGGTGCCATTAGGGGCGACAACATCCCGTTGAAAGCCCTCTAGATTGTTGGCATAGAGGGCTGTAATTTGCAGAGGCCCAAGGTTGTAGTTCCCCTTAAAGCCATGCAACTGGCGATTAGTGGCAGTAAAGAACTGCGAAGGTGCCGTCAACTCTGCGGTGCTATAGTCGCCCCACATGAAGTAATCGGTGCCAGCGCCCGCCACAGGCGAAGTCCGCTCCATACGGAAGTAGACGCTATCAATGGATGGGGTCAAATAGTCTGTTGTGGAGCTATCACCATAGACCGGATAGACTTGATCGCAGAATTGCGGGTCACGGAAGAGGCGGGTAGTGCCATCACAGACCTGGTTTAACGGGCGCTGATTGTTAAATGCCCCGGTCAGTAACCAGCTACCGACCCGACCCGTGGCAAAAACAGCGGTTGAGAAGTCAACACCAAAACCATCATCTAGCAGATCAGGGTCAAGAAAATCGCGGAAACTGCTGTAGAAATCGGTGCCGCGTTCCCCAATCCGAATGTTGATGGAGCCAGACACAATGGGCTGCCGCAAATCGGTGATGAAGTCAATTTGGGTGTAAGCCTCTAACTCGCGCACCGTATCCGCTAAGGGATAAACACCGTCACGCGTCTCAAATGGCACGGTAGGAGAAACATCAGGATTGAGTAACGGAGGCTGGGTGGGAGGTCGCTGTTCAGAGGATTCGTTAAAACGCTCACGAACTGGCCCCGCAGGTGGTACGCCTTCGCCTGGTTGCAGTGTTTTAGTTTCTTTTAGTTCGACGGCGGCGCGAATTCGGACTTTTTGAGCTTGCAGCGTCGATCGCAAATCAGCTGTAAATTTGCCGTTACGCGCTACCACCTGAAAACCCGGTCGATCTTTATCTTGATCAGCACCGATAAATTCTCCAGCGCTGGCTGTCAAAGTGACGATCGCATCTTGAGCGAGTTCTTTGCCCTCATCATCAAGGATCAGACCTTCGATTTTGAGGGTAGATCGCCCGTCAGCCGGAATCTGGGGATTGCCTGTTGGCACAAAAATGATGCGGGCAGCCAGTTCTTTGACACGCAGCTTGGTCGAGACACTCGCCCCTGTCGCCGACTCTACGGTTAAGGTGTTTTCACCCATCTTAAGTGGCAGGTTGTACCACACCTGCGTGGTGCTGCCATCGGGGTTGGTTTGAGTTTGGGTCGGCGTTGTCGGATCAATTGCCGCACCATTCACTTTCACGGTAACGGTTTCGCCTGCCCCATACTGCACGACCAGATTCGTCGTTTTCTCGCCCGTAGTCTGGGCGGTTGGAGCCAAAATTTGAATCGGACTGGCAACTTGAGCTGGTGCTTCCTCAGACTCAGGCAGCGTATCAGTTTGAGCAACAGCAGGTTGCGCCGGTTGAAGCGCCTCTGCCTTGGGTGCTTCAGTTTGGGTCTGAGCAACCGGAATGCCATCGGTTTTCGGCATCGCCTGAGCATTGGCAATCGGAGCCAAAGCGATCGCACCGACGAGCGATGTTAGAAATGCTAAATACGTGGTAGTGCTAGTTTGCATATTATCGCCGCCCCTCTTGGAAGGTAGGTGTGACTGCAAAATTCATCCGCGCCAGACCGCCAGGCGAGAGCTTCACCATCCGAGCGGTGCTGTTTTTCTCAATGCGGTAGAGGTTGGGCGCAAGGGTGTAACCCGGCAAGCTAGTCAGGTCGAGGGTAGCTGTGCGTGTGCCTGCAACAACGTAAGCCAGCGAGAATAAGCCCTCGGCATCTGTCGTGACACGGTTGCCATCATCAAAGAACAGAACCGCATTTGGCACACCAGGTTCGCCTGGTTGCTGTTCCCCGTCAAAGTTCTTATCAACGAAGACTCGACCAATAATCGTGCCGCAGTCTGAGAGAATGCCGGGACGAATCGCCAGAGCGAAGCTGGCCGTGCCACTGGTGACAGTCACCCCATTCGCCGTACCAGAAGCCACAGCCAGGTTCCGACCGTTGCCTCGAACTGCATCTGGCGTGAGCAGCGCCCCATAGCTGAGCGTCACAGTCTGATTGGGTGCGAGCGATGTCGCCAGAAAGAAGGTTACGGTTCGACCATCTTCATCGGGGGGCGGGTCGAGCAGCACAGGTGTGTTACCTAGAGCAGCACGAGCCGAGTTTTCGATGTAACGAACGCCAAAGGGCAATGTATCTATGACCTGCAAGTTGGTTACAGTCGTTGTGCCCGTATTGCGGACTTGAATCCGATAAACAACGGAATCACCCGGCTCAGCCGAAGCGCGATCGCCCGTTTTGAGAATGACCAACTCTGAAGGGCTGGGTGTTGCCCGCACAGTTGTCGGATTTGAAGTCACATTCCGACTAGCTCCAGCTCCATCTGTAAAACCAGCCGTTGCTGTATTTGTAATCGAAATATTTTGCCCTGCAGGAACATCTTGAGCCTGACCAGCCAGAAACATTCCTCCCATTAGGAGGCTGACCAGTAGACCGACTACGCCAAACCCCAAGCGTCGTAACCAACGCCTCGACGGTATAAAAAATTGCATCGAATCTCTCTCACACCAATCACACCATCAAACAAAAATGGGCAAACACGCCCGATCACCAGAAAACACCCTGAGCAAACAGACAGAAGAATGTATTACTGTATACAAGATCACACAAAGCTATTTAACACTTCTTAGCTGTAAATATTGCGTAAATCTTGGGAGGAAAAATATATTTTTGTCAAAGAATTCCGGAATATTCGTATATATTCGGAATTCTTTTTCTTGCGGCATATTATCGAAGTTCTCAAAACAAGGCAAGTTCTTCTAAAAAATTCATCCCCCGACTGGGGGTTTATTGAAGATTTGGCAAGCTTTGCCCTGAGCAGTTGAATACCTTACGGAAAAATGTTTTTTTTGCTTGCATGTGCTGGTTTCCAGCCTTCAGGGGTTGTACCCCTCGGCTACTCTTTATATTGGAATGCCAGACATGTTACAGATTATTCGTGTTAAATCAATTGATAAATAAATGTATCAAGGGAAGCTTCACGGACTGACGTCATCCTTAGATACAGTTGAGGGAGAGGCAACTAGGTAACGCTTTATGAGTGAGCTGATTTATAACCCCGTTGAACCCACAGAAGCCGATCTACAGGTAATTTCTAGCCTTGTTTACAAAGCAGCTTACCAACGTAAGGCCGATTCGGTGCAATTGCTGGCCCTTCTGCGTCTATTAGAAGGTCTGCATCAAGAAATTCGAGATACGCTGTTTCAGGCAGCCCTGCCTAGCAGTCGGCACTCACTTTACGGACTGTTACGCGATATTGAGACACATGGTGGGTGGCCTTATATCCATCGCATGAAGCTGCATGACTTACTGCAAAACTACCCCGAGTTTTTAGAAGAAGCGCAGAATATGATGTTCGATCGCGAAGAGATTTCATCCGATGGAGAACTTACACCTGAGTAGGGTGAAATGAGTTGCAGGATCTTTTGATTGACTCCGCTTAATCTAATTTGTCTATCTATAAATTCTGTTAGGTCTTAACGGCACTTATTCATGCACTTTTGCTCATAACAATTCTCGTTGTGGTGTGAAATCTCTTTTCTTTCGGGGCAAAGCTTTCACGCTTCTGCTTTGGCCATCAACATTTCAAAATGGCCGTGGGTGACACGTATTTTCAGAAAAAGGTAGGCACAATTGGGCTTTTTTCAGAAGCAATGGTTTTTGCTGCGATCGCTCGACTTTTGAGGCGATCTACCACACAACAAAAAGCGCCAGGGAAAACCTCTGACGCCTCTATTTAGGAATAAATTCGCGACTAAACCATGATCGGCAATCGATGGTTTGAGCTTGGCATTGCGCAACAATCAAGCAAGCCTTATTCGGGATTCTTTTGCGTTTGAATGTAAAGCACAATCAGAAACACCGCAGGAACTAGGACAAAGAGGATACTGGCGACAAATCCTAATTCATTAACTTCCATAAACCCGCCTACTAACGTCAGTATTTACAAAATTAGAATACCACTGCGATCGCCCCCTTCTGGTGACACGAGCTTTGAATGACAGCGATTTGAGGGAGATTGCAATATTTCTTAAAAGTCTGGACAGACGAGAAAACAGAAGGGGGAGAAATTGAGTTTAGAGATCGCTTTCGCTGTCGGCTTGCATTTGCAGACGTACCATGCGGCCATTGCTATCGAGGGGTGTCTCTAAGACATCGCTGGTGAGGTTGTTGAGGCACGCGAGCAGGGTACGCAGTTGAGGAGTGCTAGCACCGCTATCAACATACAACCGCTCTGAGAGGCTGCCTAAGCGCTTCCAGGCAAGATAGAGCTTGACCATCAGTTGCTCGACTTGCATAGCGTGGTTGACCAGGTCAGCGGTGGCACTGAGGCAACCGACCCGAAGAGCTTCTTCGAGGGCTTGCTCCAGGTTGAGGGCGCTGTTTTCAAAGGCTTGCACTTTGGTAGCCGCTTCGAGGTATTTCGCCAGGTAGCGGGCTTCGGCGGTCGCTTGCTTGACGGTATCGACATCGGGACTTTCAGCGATCGCCTCCCGAATCGGTTCTTGATGCGACTCTGGCAGTTTTTGCATCTCTTTGACGAGAGGAGCCAGGTAGCGGACGGGCAAGCTGTGGTTGGCGGCTTTTTCTTTCGCCACCGGGGGAATCATGTCAGAGGTCATCGCCGTCCACTCTTCGGAGAGCTGGCGCACCTCACGCCGAGTAATGCGATCGCCCCGTTTCACAGCATCACTGATGATCTGCTGCACTTCAGGGTCGGCCTTCGCTGTTTCAACAAAGGCACGTTTGCTGAATTGGTTCACGTCTTCGGGTTCTAAAAACCCCCCTTCGACTAAGGTGTCGGCACTATCCGCCAGCGCCATCAGCGCATAGGCTTGACTTTTGCTGATATCTCGTTCTTTCAGCCAGTTCAAAAAGCCAGTGCCACGCCCGTCGCCGTACCATTTCTCGCGATCGCGCACCGTTTTGAGGATACGCCCGCGCCAGATGTCAGTTTGCAGGTCAAAGCGATCGCACACGAGCCACGCTTGCTCAAGCTGCTGCTGAAACTCTGGTTCAGGCAACTGGGCATCTTCAGGATTGGGTAAATCAAATTCGAGGTCAGCCAATGCTTCGGGCACTGCGTTCAAGCGCCGCATTTGCACAACTTTAGGAGAGTCCGATGCCTGCACAATCAACCCCTTTTTCAACACAGGCTGATCATTATTGCATGCTCGTCAAGGCTTCTGAGGTGGCGAACTCTATAGATAATCAGAATTCTTTTGTTCGCTTTTTCCAATTACATGAACCACCATTTCGCTCCTTTCTGCCCTTACAATGCTGAAGGAAATGGTTGGGACAAAGTCAGACATGGCGATTAAACGTGGCGATTTTGTAAAAGCGGTTAAAGACAAACTCGAAAATAGCTTAGAAGCGCAAGCAAGCGACCCGCGCTTACCCTCTTACCTGTTTGAGACAGCAGGTGAAGTGGTGGATCTGTCGGGCGATTATGCCCTCGTAAAGTTTGGCATCACCCCAACTCCCAATATCTGGCTACGGGTCGATCAGCTCGAACCTTTCAATTAAATCCAACAATTTTGCAGCTTGGATTTGGATATAGGGGAATTTGTTCAGCAATTTCCCCGTATGAACACTAATTTTTGTTGGGCTTGCAAGGTTTTAGGTGCATTAAGCGGCGCTGGCATACATCTTAGCTAAATCACCTGAATCCGCTTGCAGTATCGATGTTGCGTGATTTCGGGCAGAGGTTAAATTTTAGTGGCGATTCTCGATTGAACCTGGAAAACCCACGTTAGGATGGGGAGCTAGTTTCATCGGCTCCTCCTATGCGTCTCAATCCTGCTCAGATTACCTGCGATACTACCCGCGTTACCGTTGTTGGCTCTGGGAATGTCGGTAGCGCCCTCGCTCAACGACTGGTCGAGAAGAATATTGCGAATGTGGTGCTGCTCGATATTGTCGAGGGTCGTCCCCAGGGGTTAGCCCTCGATCTGATCCAGGCGCGCGGCATTGAGGGGCACGATCGCCAAATTATTGGCACCAATGATTACGCTGACACCGCAGGCTCACAGGTGATCGTCATTACGGCGGGTTTGCCCCGCAAACCGGGGATGAGTCGCGATGACCTGATGCTGACTAACGGCAAAATTGTGTTGGATGTTGCAAACCGAGCGATCGCTCACTCACCCGATGCAATTTTTATTGTGGTGACAAACCCACTTGATCAGATGACCCATTTGACCTGGCGGGCCACAGGTTTGCCTGTGCATCAGGTAATGGGCATGGCAGGTGTGCTTGACTCAGCGCGTTTTCAGGCATTTATTGCGATGGAGTTGGGCGTTTCAACCAGTGACATCCACGCGACGGTGTTGGGGAGCCACGGTGATTTGATGGTGCCCCTGCCCCGCTACACCACCGTAAATGGTATTCCGATTACAGAATTGATGGATGCAGCGGCGATCGAGCGCTTAGTTCAACGCACTCGGCGCGGTGGAGCTGAGATCGTTGACTTGATGAAAACGGCGAGTGCCTTCTATGCCCCTGCGTCCTCTACCTGCGCCATGGTGGAGTGCATTCTCTACAATCAGCCCCGCATTCTGCCCGTGACGACCTACCTGCAGGGAGAATACGGCCTCAAAGATATGTTTGCCGGAGTTCCCTGTCGGCTCAGTTGTCGCGGCATTGACAGTGTGTTTGAGCTAAGCCTTACCGATGCTGAGCTAAATGCCTTGCACGAGTCAGCTCACGCCTCTCAAAATGGCATCGATCGCCTGGAGCAGTTGTTAGCTGATTACCAACTGACCTAAAGTCTAGGAAAACACCTGACTCTCACGTAAGAATCTATAAGCGCCATATATCTTCACATTGCGGGAAAAAACTTTTTGAAAAACCTCGCAATGTGAACCTGGAACCATTTGTTGCCGTCCTACATCTAGTAAGCTGAAGGAGTGCGGCAACTTTGGAATTCTTCATAATTTGGCTTACTATGCTACCATCTGTGTGAAAAATCAGTGGCATAGTCACGGTTTTTTAGTTTCTCTGTGGTGGAGGAGAGTACGGGAGTGCAAGATAGATTATCGTTAGGGGATTCAAACAGCTCTGTGCAACGAAATCACCCTGACTTAGTTCGTGTTGGAGTGATTGGTGTCGGCAACATGGGGCAACACCATGTACGGGTGTTAAGTCTCATGAAAGAGGTTGAGTTAGTTGGTGTCGCCGATACCAATGTCGAGCGTGGTATCGAGACAGCTTACAAGTACCATATCCGTTATTTTGAAAATTATCGCGATATGTTACCCCACGTAGACGCGGTTTGCATTGCGGTGCCAACCCGTTTGCACCATACCATTGGTACGGTTTGCCTTGAGGCAGGCGTACACGTGTTACTCGAAAAGCCGATCGCGGCAACCATTTCTGAAGCGGAGTCTTTAGTGAACTGCGCCGCGTCTGCTAAGCGAATCTTGCAGGTGGGGCACATTGAGCGCTTTAACCCATCCTTTCAGGAACTCAGTAAAGTTCTTAAAACCGAAGAGTTATTGGCTCTCGAAGCGGATCGCATGAGTCCCTACTCGGATCGCGCAAACGATGTCTCGGTCGTGCTCGATCTGATGATTCATGATATCGATCTGTTACTTGAGTTAACCGGTTCACCCGTCGTCAAACTGGCTGCTAGTGGCAGTCGGGGTGCAAATTCAGAATATTTAGATTACGTCACCGCCACCCTTGTCTTTGGCAATGGCGTGGTCGCGACTCTTACAGCCAGTAAGGTTACGCATCGCAAAATCCGGCGGATTGCGGCTCATTGTCGGCGATCGCTGACTGAAGCCGACTTTCTCAGAAATGAGATCCTGATTCATCGGCAGATGAGTGCAAACAGCATGGCTAACCCGGCGCAAAGCCTCTACCGTCAAGATGGCATCATCGAGAAGGTCTACACCAGCAATGTTGAACCGTTGCGAGCAGAGTTAGAGCACTTTGTCAGTTGTGTCAAAGCAGGCACGCAGCCATCGGTTGGTGGCGAACAGGCGCTTAAAGCCCTGCGTCTGGCTAGCTCGATTGAGCAAATGGCGTTGGATGGTCAAATCTGGCAAGATGCAAAGAACGCGAACTCTGAAGCGATCGCGGTCTAAGCAAACCTAGCTCAATTAACTTCCTTCAGGGGCATTCCAACGAGTGCCCCTGTTTTAACCGCCAATTTGTGACATTGTGCGGCTGTAGGTCGTACCTTTTGCGCCTGATTCACGCTGCTTAAAGTTAATCTCGGGCTTGAGTGCCAGTAACTCTTGCACCTGCTGGCGTATGTCCGCTAAGGGAACGCCCGCCCGATACGCTGTTTTAAGGTCGAGTTGCCCCCATTCATTTAAGAGACATGGACGTAGCCAGCCATCAGCCGACAGCCGCATGCGATTGCAGCGATCGCAAAAGCACTCTGACATCTGGCTAATAAAGCCGAGCGTGCCCTTCGCGCCGGGAATTTGAAATACATCGGCTGGACCATTGCCACGCACGGAGCCGTCAGTCAGACCCCAATGCGAGCGAATCTGTTGACGCAACGCCTCAGAACTGACCCAACCCCGATCTTGAAACAGGTCATGGTTGCCAATCGGCATAAACTCAATAAACCGAATGTGCCACTCTCGCTCAAGGCTGAGGGCAGCTAGCTCCAACACTTCTGCGTCATTTACGCCTGGAATCACCACCACGTTGAGCTTGAGTGGGTTAAAGCCAACCTCATAGGCTTTCAAAATTCCTTGCCAGACGTGTTGCCAGCGCGATCGCCCACGATTACCGATAATTTGGTCAAAAACTTCTGGCTTGAGCGAGTCAAGGCTGATATTAATCCGCCGCAAACCTGCCTCGTAAAGCGCCTGGGCTTTTTCAACCAGCAAAAACCCATTCGTCGTCATTGCGATGTCTTGAGTCTCCGGCAATGCTGCAATTTCCGCAACAATATCAACCACATCCGGGCGCAGCAGTGGTTCGCCTCCTGTGAGTCGAAACCGAGTAAACCCAACTGGAATAAAAACTTCACGAATCAGGGTCAATAGCTCAGTTTGGGTCAACAAATCTTGTTGCAACACATAACTCAGCTCGTCCCCATCGGGCATGCAATAGGTACAACGGAAGTTACACCGATCAATCAGGCTAATTCGGAGATAATCGACAACATTCATGCCTTTATTCTGCCGGATTCAGCCATTCTTTGGGACAGAGATAAATAGCAATCCATAATGCAGGCTCACCAAACTATCTATAGCAGTCTGAATAATTTGTGAAATGCAATATGGATCGCGATAGAGCGAACATTCACCAACTAAAAATGTGAGCGTTTTTGAACAATGCCTCTCACATCTTCAGTCAAGTTTTTATTAAGTGCGATCGCTTTAAGCGGCGAGGTGATGGCTTAAAAACAACTCCAGCCCTTGCTCAAACTGTACATCCCAGCCACCGCAGTTTAGCTCCTGCTGGCGCGTCCACTCTTGCTCAAAAGCAACTCGCACAGGGTTACTCATTGACTGAATCGACAAAATCTTACCCAGTGTATTTGCCTTCACCAGACCGTTAATCAGCGCGCAAATCCCATGCCGATCTACCTGTTCAACCCAAATTAGATCGACAATGACCGCTTCTTGGGCTTGCGCGATCGCCGCTTCAAGTTGTGTTTGAAATCCTGAACTCGTGCTTTGATTCAGTTCACCTGTGGGTTGTAGGACTAATGTGACAGGAGGCTCAAATAGCGGATCGCCCATCCCACTGGCGATCGCACCTCGGTCAATTGTTAGAGTCATAAAACACTCCAGCCAAAAGATTAGCGTCAAGATTGAGTCAGCTGTGATCTCTTGCTCTTTTGCAACAGAAGACAGCCGTAAAGAATAAATTGTTCCGGCAGTAGAAGCACTTACAAACGCACCGGATTTTATTTCACGGTCGTCACTTCATGGCTTGGAAGGTAAAAACCATGAAGGTTGATCAAGGGGAAAGCCTTAACACCCTGTTAGACCATCGGACGACATGGGAAGTTCAGCAGTTGGCGAGAAAGCCGCCAGATACCAGGCAATTCTCGCAGGGGCACTCATTGAAGACGATTCATCAATCTAATCAGTCTTACCTTTAGTTTGCGTTAAGCCCCTAAAAAAGCGGTTGCGGCACATCACCAATATTCTGTGATTTATTTCAAGCAAACTAGAGAGGTGCATCACTTTAAATATGTGAGCGATATCACAGTTTTTATGAGTTGAGCCATTGTGGAAGATAGATTAATCAATTCTGAGCCGCCTCGTGCGGGTTACACGTTACCTGTGTTTGCCTGTGCCGCTGCGATCGCGGCTCTACGCCATCTGCAAGAATTGCGCCCGATCCCAGACGTTGCGGTGGATTTGCTCGAACCTGCTGAAATCGTCACGATCCCCATTGAGCAAGTGGCGCTGATTCACCCAAATGCGGCTCTCGCGATTACTCGCAGCGACCCTGGTGACAACCTCGACCTGACGCGCAATACCCCGGTTTGGGCGGTAGTGGAGTGGGGCACAGCCGAGCAAGCAGACGCGATCGCGATTGAAGGTGGGGCTGGTATTGGGATCCGTCAGGATGGTCAGAGTGCAATCTACGCCTATGCTGAAAGCCTATTACGCCGCAATTTAGAGAGCCATCGACCAGCATTCAGAAATCTGCGCGTGCAAATTATTTTGCCGGAAGGGCGATCGCTGGCAAAACGTACCTCTAATGAAGCATTTGGTGTGGTAGAAGGCTTGTCTCTCTTGGGGACGAGTGGCATTGCTCAACCGTTGAGTGCCTCTGGGCAGTTGGCAGAGTTCCGCCAAGAGTTGCAGGTCAAAGCAAAGGAGTATGACTGCCTCGTGTTTTGCATCGGTGAAAACGGCCTGGATCTAGCCCGTCAAACGGGGGTTCAGCCAGACCGCTTAATAAAAACCGCAAATTGGCTTGGATCTCTACTGGTCGAAGCAAGCCTGCAGGAACTTTCAGCCATTTTGTTGTTTGGTTATCACGGCAAATTGATCAAACTGGCGGGTGGCATTTTTCACACGCACCATTACGTCGCCGATGCCCGCCTCGAAATCCTGACGGCTCACTGTGTTAGAGCTGGCTTGCCGACGCACGAGTTACAAAGTATTTTGGCTAGCCCAACGACCGAGGCAGGGCTGCAGTACTTGCAAGCTTTAACGCAACAAACCGGAGTGGATTGGGTTACAGCGGTTTACAGCTCGATCTCCGAAGCAATTGATCAGCGTACAACCCGTTATATTCAGGCCCACAGTGAGCGATCGCCCCAAATTGGCACCGTTTTATTTGATCAAAAACGCAAAATCATTGCCAAAAGTGCATCTGGGGTGAACCTGCTTGACCAAGTCATTGCTAGGTTAGAATAGCAGGAACAAGTTTCGTTCTATAACAACTTTTTAGTTAGAGCATTTTTTTAGGTTCCCTTTAGTCCACTTTTGCAGCACATTTCAGGACACGTTGGTGACACTGCAAACAGAAGAACAACCCCAGGTTGCATCCTTAGAGTTAAACCGCCAGATGATTATGATTCTGGATTTCGGTTCACAGTACTCTGAGCTGATCGCTCGCCGCATTCGTGAGACGCAGGTTTACTCAGAGGTGTTGTCTTATCGCACCTCTGCCGAGCAGTTGCGCCAGCTTAGCCCCAAGGGCATTATTCTTTCGGGTGGTCCTAATTCGGTTTACGATGCGGGTGCCCCCCACTGCGACCCAGAGATCTGGAACTTAGGTATTCCGATTTTGGGTGTGTGCTACGGCATGCAGTTGATGGTGCAAGAGCTAGGTGGCACGGTCGAACGGAGCGATCGCGGCGAGTATGGCAAAGCCTCGCTCTATATCGATGATCCGACTGACCTTCTAACCAATGTCGAAGATGGCACCACGATGTGGATGAGCCACGGTGACTCGGTGACGAATCTGCCAGAAGGGTTTGAGCTATTGGCTCATACCGAAAACACGCCCTGCGCGGCGATCGCTCACCAAGACAAAAAATTGTATGGCGTGCAGTTCCACCCAGAGGTCGTGCATTCGGTTGGCGGTCTGGCGCTGATCCGCAATTTTGTCTATCACATCTGTGGTTGCGAACCGACCTGGACAACGGCTGCCTTTGTTGAAGAAGCAGTCCGCGAGATTCGGGCACGGGTTGGCGATAAGCGCGTTTTACTGGCTCTTTCGGGTGGAGTTGACTCCTCAACCCTTGCGTTTTTACTGCACCGCGCGATCGGGGATCAGTTGACGTGTATGTTTATCGACCAGGGCTTTATGCGGAAGTATGAGCCTGAGCGGTTAATCAAGTTATTTGATGAACAGTTCCACATTCCCGTGCAGTATGTGGATGCCAAGCAGCGATTTTTAGACGCGATCGCGGGGGTAACTGATCCCGAAGAGAAGCGGAAGCGAATTGGGCACGAGTTTATTAGCGTGTTTGAAACCGAATCAAAACGGCTTGGCCCCTTTGATTATCTGGCTCAAGGTACGCTTTACCCTGACGTGATTGAATCGGCAGATACCAACGTCGATCCGCAAACGGGTGAACGCGTGGCTGTGAAAATCAAGAGCCACCACAATGTGGGCGGTTTACCAAAAGACTTACGGTTTAAGCTGGTTGAGCCTCTGCGGAAGCTGTTTAAAGACGAAGTGCGAAAGGTTGGGCGCAGCATTGGTCTACCCGAAGAGATCGTGCAACGGCACCCCTTTCCTGGCCCTGGTCTGGCCATTCGGATTTTGGGCGATGTTACGGAAGAGCGCCTTGAAATCTTGCGCGATGCTGACCTGATCGTGCGGCAAGAAATCAACCGCAGTGGTAGCTATCACCAACTCTGGCAAGCATTCGCCGTCTTGCTGCCAATTCGCAGTGTGGGTGTGATGGGTGACCAGCGTACCTACGCTTATCCCATCGTGTTGCGCTTTGTCACAAGTGAAGATGGCATGACGGCTGATTGGGCGCGTGTGCCGTATGACTTGTTAGAAACGATCGCCACTCGCATCGTGAACGAAGTTCCGGGTGTGAACCGAGTGGTTTACGACATCACCTCTAAGCCGCCTGGCACGATCGAGTGGGAGTAAAACTCCACGTTTTTTCGAGTGGGAGTAAAACTCCACGTTTTTTAGAGTGTGGCTAGCCCTTTGCAATGCGAAGGGCTAGTTTTTTATATTGCATCAAGGCTAGAAGTTCTCAAAGCTAAGGACGGCTTGCAATCTAAAGCAACTGCCGCATGAATTAGGCGGACAAGAAATAAAACAGTCGCCACCCTGATCTCACAACATTTCAAAGTGCAGCTTCACGAACCTTGTCCTGCCAAATAATTAGCGACCAAATAAAAGTCAATTAAATTGCTTATGCCTGTGGAAAACGATTGCCAGGTGTGGAAAAACTCAGCAAAAGCTGTGGAAAACCTGGCAAATGTGTGGAAAACCCAAATTTTTCTTACGTTTTTGAAAACCTAAAAAGTCAACTTAATTATTTTTTAATATTTACTTAACCGACTGTAACACGATCGCCGATTTCATTAAATTCTCGACTGCCAAAAACGGCCTCTGGGTAACGATAGAACTTAAACTCCAGCAGATTATAGAACGGATCTTGCAAAAAGAAAGTGCGATGCTCTAGCGGCATTCCAGGGAATCGATGCTTGGGGGCGATCGCAAACTCTAGCCCCTTTTTTTCGGCTCGGTCTAACAGCGCTTCCCAATCCGCTTCGTTAGGGAAAATCAGGCCAAAATGACGGGGATAGATGCCTTTTTGCGGAATCATTGCTTCCTCTGCCACATGCGCAACGAGTTGATGCCCATAAAGGTTCAGGATGACGGATACAGGACTTTCGCGCCCGATTTGGCACCCCAAACCCTCGCCATAAAATGCTTTCGTCTGAGGAATGTTAGCAACGGGAAAAGCCAAGTGAAAAATGGTTGGCGGTATCGACTGATCCATAGTAAGCAGAAAGGAATTGAAACAATAGTGGCAAAATGAAGGGGCACAATCGTTCAGCAAGCCATGTGGCCATTACTGCCCCCTCTATTATTCTTAAGCCTTGTGCCTATTTTTTCAGTATCCCTGACAAACTGGCTGATCGCCGTTGCAATCAACACGGTTTTAGCCGCGATCGCCTGGGTCGCCCCCAAAAAATTGTTGACTCCCGCAGGGCTGCTTCACGGTTGGATCTTGGGCGTGTTGATCTGGGGTACGTTGGGTTGGCAGGGGTATACGGTCGTGATGGTCTACTTTTTGGTTGGGTCGGCCGTGACGCGCATTGGCATGGCTGAAAAAGAAGCCGCCGGTATCGCCGAGAAACGCTCTGGTGCGCGTGGCCCCGAAAATGTTTGGGGTTCAGCTTTGACGGCTGCTCTGTGTGCAATCGGAGTATTCATTTTGCAAGCAGGCAACTGGGCGATCGCTCCAACCCTGGTTCCTCTACTGCTGCTTGCCTATGTGGCCAGCTTTAGCACCAAATTGGCCGATACCACCGCCAGTGAAATTGGCAAAGCCTATGGCAAAAGCACATTTCTGATTACGACGTTGCAACCTGTCCCGCGTGGGACTGAAGGCGCAGTCAGTTTAGAAGGGACAATCGCCGGGATTGTGGCAGCTATTGCGATCGCGTTGGTTGGTTGGGCTGTTGGCCTGATCTCGCTGGTTGGAGTGGCTGTCTGTACGTTAGCCGCATTCATCGCAACTAACCTGGAAAGCGTGATTGGCGCAACGTTGCAAGAGAAGTTTGATTGGCTGACAAATGAGGTGGTGAATGTAATTAATACGCTGCTTGGGGCAGCGATCGCGATTGCTGGGGGATGGTTGCTGCGGTAGAAAAAACAGAGAGAGAAGCTAGGGAATCTTGCAGCAGGTGTGACCTCCATCCGATTGCGCTTTGCTTCCGTATTATTTAAAGATTTTGCTATCTGATAGGCCAAATCGGTTGTGTGGAATCCTATAGATTAAGAATGAAGTTATTCACTGTCACATCCACAACTGGCACACAAGAGGGCACATATGCGTAGAGAGTTAATGCGGCTAGGGTCTCGCGTTGGTGGTGCTGTGCTGATGCTAACTCCGTTGCTGGCAGGAGTGCCCCCAATTGAACCCGCGCTCGCTCAGGAAGGGGGGTGTTTTATGATCACCGCCTCGGGGCAGCGAGTCAATTTGACAAAGCTCTGCGGTGAGCCAGGCTCAGCCGTTCGCGCTGGGGTTCATACCGCTCGCATCAAGCGGCGCGAAGGCGGAACTCCGGTAATTGATGTGACGTTTAACGGCCTGCGGACATTTGAGATGTTGCTGGACACGGGTGCGAGTGGCACGCTGATCACGCAAGCGATGGCAAATGAGTTGAGAATTCCGGTTGTGGCGCGGGGTCAGTTTGGTATGGCGGATGGGCGCGTGGTTGTTCTGCCAATTGGGCGGGTCAGTTCGATCGCGATCGATGGCGCTGAAGCCCGCAATGTTCAGGTTGTGATTGCACCCGATACCGCAACAGGACTGTTGGGGCAAAACTTTTTTGGGCAATATGACATCAAAATTAAGCGGGATGTTGTGGAGTTTTATCGCCGTTAGTGCGGGGTAAGACAGTTTCAAAACCAGCCACTTCTGCCAGGGTATAGAGGGGGCGTTGCTTAACTTCTTCGTAGATGCGCCCGATGTATTCGCCCAGGATGCCAATGCTAAACAGTTGCACGGCACCGAGAAAAAAGACAGCAGCGGCGATAATGGCGTATCCGGTCAGGCGTGACTCTGGTGAGGTAATGCGCCAATAAATCACTAAGGCCGCCATGACCAGGGCTAAACCAGCCGAGAATAACCCCAGGTAGGTTGAAATTCGCAAAGGCACAGTTGAGAAAGAAACTAAGCCAGTGATGGCAAGCTTGAGCGATTTGCGGAAGGTATATTTGATTTCGCCGCCATAGCGAGGGTCACGCTCGTAAGGCAATGCAATTTGTCGAAAACCGACCCACGATCGCAGCCCTCGCACGTAGCGATTGCGTTCGGGCATGTGGTTTAGCACGGTGACAACCTGGCGATCGAGGAGGCAAAAGTCGCCCGTATCGAGCGGAATTTCGACATCTGCAAGCTGTTGCAACAAACGATAAAAAACGTAGGCGGTCAGGCGTTTGAACCAGCCTTCTTGATAGCGGCGGGTGCGTTGAGCGTAGATCACAGCATAGCCTTGCTGCCACAGCTTTACCATCTCAGGAATTAGCTCTGGTGGGTCTTGCAAGTCTCCATCCATAACGATTACGGCGTCGCCACGAGCAAAATTTAAGCCAGCCGTAACGGCTGTTTGATGCCCAAAGTTGCGGGCAAAGCTAAGGTAACAGATGCGCTCATCTTGCTGGTGCAGTTGGCGCAAACATTCTAAGGTGCGATCGCGGCTACCATCATAAATTAGCACAATCTCCCACTGCCCCGGCACAGCCTCCATCAGGGATCGAAGGCGTTGATACAGCACAGGCAGGTTGACCTCTTCGTTATAAAGAGGAATCACAATGGAGTAGTGCGATCGCATGCGTTAGCGTCCCAGCTTATTGGGTATCCCCTCACAGCCGCCGGGTACGGTCTCTCTGGTTTTAGAGCCACCCCAGGCACAGCAATAATAGCGCTGCTCTGGTGACATATTCAGCGCCCCCGCAAACGAAGCATCTTCGATGACTGCTCCGGTATGGGCACCTGAACGGTAGTCAGGCGGCTCGGTGCGGCTGCGAGGCGAAGCGGTTTCGACTTTGCCATAAAACAGGCGAGTCCCTTTCATATCAGCACCGCGCAGATCGGTCCCCACCAGGATTGAGCGCGACAGGTTGGCTTTAACCAGGTCACAGCGCATGAGTTTTCCCCGAATGATGTTGGCGTCGCTCAAGTCAGTCCAGCGCAAGTCTGTATCGGAGAGATCAGCCCCAGCCAGCATCACACCCAGGTCAATCACGCGAATCCCATGCATGCGGTCTTCAGCATAGCCCCCAGTACCATCTAAAATGGCGCGTCCCAAGCGGCTATCGCGTTGCAGCGGGGTGAGTAAACGGGCACGGGACAAAAAGCGAATCACTTTGGCTTTCCCCGAAGCATCGACACTGCTGAGAATGGCAGCGGTTCTTCCTTCGGCGATCGCTCGTTCTTGAGGCCAGTCTTCTAGCAGCCCTTCTTCGTCGAGTACTAGCTCTGAAACACCCTGGAAAAAGCTATCAATTGTTTGTTGCTGAGTGATGATGTTTTGCTGAATGGTCAGGTTTCTGGAAATGACGTACTGCCGCCATGCAATGTAAACGGCTAAGACCGCAATCAGGATCTGTCCGAGGGCCCCAAATACCTCACCCAGAGCGCCAACCGCGTTCCAATCAGCAAGCTGATAGAGATAACGCAACCACTGAGGCAAACCTGCCAGGTTTAGTAACCCCAAGATCGCCAAGATTAAGCCAAAACTCGCGATCAGGATCGGCGTTTCATTGTCGGTGAATAGCTCTCTCAAGATGGGGAGCAGGGGTTGCACCAAAAGCCGAATCGAGATCACAGCGGCAACAAACGCTCCGGCAAAGCTGACCCAGGGAATGCCGATGATAAACCCGATGCCCATGACCGCCAGCGCCACTAAAACAATAGTGGTTTGCAGCAATTGCCCTTTTGTCGCATCACCATCATCCTGTTTAATCATGGCGACCGCCTCAGACGACAGGCTACGAGATACCTGGCGCGAAAGGTCAATCTTCTCAATCGAGCTTTCTCCGGCAAAGTCGTCGGCATCGTCTAAGTGAGGCTTGTTGGATTTAGCCGCAGGTAAATAAGAACCTTGATCGCCGTATGACGAGGCATTCGAGCGAAAGTTATCGGGATTGTTCATCGCAACTATCGAGCAGAAACCTTGCAAATATTTGTTATAGAAATCCTATGTGATCCACACAGTTCCGGGTAGCTCTCTCACGAGGATTAATCATCTTCAAAACCTATACAGGCGATCGCCATCCGCCCCTGCATTTTTGGATGGGCGATCGCAAACCATCGATTTCATCCTTTTCCTGTACGGGCGTTAGCGAAGCCATGCCGAAAGGCTATCGCCGAGAGGCTATATGGCCATTTGCCCCTACATTTCTCGGACGGGCGATCGCCTTTTGCCCCTACATTTTCGGGTGGGCGATCGCTCTTGATTAAACGGCCTGTTTTTCCGCCAGGGTTGCTTTGAGTTGAGCCGGGGCGATCGCGCCAAATTCGGTAATGATGGCCGCAATCAAGTGAGCCGGAGTCACATCAAACGCAGGATTGTAAAACTCGGCTCCTGTGGGGCAGAGGCGCGTCTCACCCACCTGGTAGATCTCAGTTGGGTTGCGCTGCTCAATTGGAATCTGCCGCCCATCGGCAAGTGAGAAGTCAATTGTTGAGAGGGGGGCTGCAACAAAGAAAGGAATGTTGTGAGCCTTGGCCGCTAACGCTACGCTGTAAGTCCCGATCTTATTCGCAGTATCACCATTAGCGGCAATGCGATCGGCACCGACCACGACCGCGTGAATCACGCCCTGCTGCATACAGTGCGCCGCCATGTTATCGGTAATCACCGTGACAGGGATGCCCTCTTGCACACACTCCCAAGCGGTTAGCTTCGCCCCTTGCAAGCGAGGTCGGGTTTCGTCGGCAAACACACGTTCGAGTCGGCCTGCACTCCACGCTGAGCGAATCACGCCAAGTGCGGTGCCATAACCTGCGGTTGCCAGTGCGCCTGCATTGCAGTGGGTTAGGATGCGCAGTTTTTCAGGCAAATCAGGCAGGGCTTGCAAGCCGTAGTCGCCAATTTGCTGGCAGGTACGCAAATCATCGGCCTGGATTGCCTGGGCGGTTTCGAGCAAAGCTGCCTTGATCTGCTCAACCGGAGCAACCGTTGACTGAGCCACTTTCAGCATGCGGGCGATCGCCCAAAACAAATTCACCGCTGTTGGACGGGTGGCGCGTAACCGTTCCGCAATGGCCTCAAGCTGAGTCAAAAAGGTGGCGCGATCGCTCGTTTCAATACTGCGTGCCCCCAGATACATGCCATAGGCAGCCGCGACTCCAATCGCCGGGGCACCTCTAACAATCATCGTTTTGATCGCCTGCGCCATCTGTTCATAGTCCGTAATGGCAATAGTGGTATAGGTTGCAGGGATTTGGGTTTGGTCAATTAAAACGGCAGCGTCGTTCTGCCAGATAACGGGATAAATTGGATTGTTCATGCGGTGCGATCGCCAGATTACGCAGTTTAACTTAGCAGATTCAGAGACCCGTGTTGCGCGTACACTCTCTAGAGAGAATACTGTTGAAGCATCCGTCTGAAATTTCTATGCACCACTTTCGCCCCACTGGCTCCTCATTCAAGCGGTTTTTACGCGCACTCGTTTGGTTGAGTCCGGTGTCTCTCCTATTCGTCGCGTGTACCCCTACCATCACCTCTGAGTCGGTCGAAACAAACATTAAAACGGGGTTTCAGGATTTGACGGGGTTTGTGCTTGACAGCATCGATTGCCCAGAAAATATTGCAGCTCAAGCAGGCAAAACCTATGAATGCGCGGCGATCGCAACGGGAGAAAGCTTCAAAATTGTGGTCAAACCGACGGGTGAAGGGGCGCAGTTTAACTGGGAGCCAGTGCCAATGGCGATGAACGTCAATAATATTGAAACGCAACTGCGCGATTATGTGCAGGGCCGTAGTAAATTCGTCGTGGACTCGGTAAACTGTCCTAAGTTGATCTTGGCCGATCCAACCAAGGTTTATGAGTGTGAATTAGTCGCGGGTCAAGAACGTGGCATTGTGCGCGTCAAACCGACTGGCAAAGACACACAGTACGACTGGGAAATCGTCACAGAGAAGAACGCGGGTTCAACGAGTTCACCAGAGTTACCTCCCTCCCTCAATTCACCTGCTTCACCTGCACCCTTGCCCCCGCCCCCTCAGTGAATTAGCCGCTCCGCCTCCTATCTCAACTTTTTATGCCCTATTGCTTTGCTCAAGCACTATTCAGAGTTGCTTTGTCTATTTTTTGGTGCGCTTCCCCCCTCGCGATCGCCCAACAAGCAACAAGCCAACCCGCAACGGCGATCTCGAGAACACCAAAAACAGTTTTACAGACAGAAACAGACGATCTGGAGACAGACGATAAACCAGATCACGCTTTAGAGGCAGGCGTAGAAAGTTGGCTCTTGCAGCAGCGTGTCATCTTTATCAGTGGTGAAATTGAACCAGGATTAGCAGAAACCGTAATTGCTCAACTGCTTTATCTGGACGCTCAATCCGCCGCTGACATCTATCTCTACATCAACTCCAGTGGGGGTGAGATTCCGTCAGGGCTGGCGATCTTTGACACGATGCGATCGCTCAAGTCCGAGATTGTGACAGTCGGAATCGGTGAAGCCTCTTCGATGGCGAGCATTTTGCTGGCGGCTGGCACAAAGGGTAAACGAATGGCGTTGCCCCATGCTCGCATCATGATTCATCAACCATTGAGCGGGGTGATTGGGCAAGCCACGGAAATCGAAATTATGGCAAGGGAGATGCTTTATCTAAAGGGCTTAATCAATCGTTTGTTGGCCGAGTTAACAGGGCAATCGCTCCAACGTGTTGAAGCCGATAGCGATCGCGACTTTTTTATGTCAGCGCAAGAAGCAAAAGCCTACGGGTTGATTGACCAGGTGACTGATAAGGTTCCTCCGACTGTTCCGCTCCAGCGATCGCAAGGTAATTTGCAACGGGACAGCGTGTCCCAAATGGTTCCCTCAACGCAGTAATTCTCAGAGCAAAGTTCCCTCACGTGAATGGCTGTTTCGACATGGCTGTTTCAACAAATAAAAATGCTGTTTTCTGCAAGGTCTATTTGTTGGCACTGGCTAAAATTTGTAGGTAATCACCGATCCTCATTTGCAGGGATACTAGCAAACCTGGCTCAGCCAAGCGTTAGTCACCGCATGAACTGGGGAATCGTTAAGAACTGAGACACCTTTTTGCCATTCAAACAACGCCGATCATAAGGGGGAAGTATGAACCAGCCTTGGCACGCATTGGGAGGAATGCCTGGAGTGCTTGCAGGAACCGCCATCGTCGCGATCGCGGTGGGTTATCAAGATGTGGCTCAAGCACTGACGTTTAACGAAGTCCGTCAGATTGCCCGTCCGGTCACGGTGCTGGTGCGCAGCAAAGACAGCATCGGTTCCGGGGTGATCATTGCAAAACAGGGCAACATTTACACGGTTTTGACCAATCGGCATGTCGTCGAAGAGAGTACGGCTTACCAAATTCAAACGTCTGATACGACAATTCACTCAACCGTGAAAGTTGTCAGGCGGTTTCCAGAGGTTGATTTAGCCGTTGTGCAATTTGACAGTTCTAAAATCTACCCGGTTGCAACGCTCGGCAACTCTGACCAAATTAAGCAAGGCGACACCATTTTTTCGTTTGGCTATCCAGCCGCTTATGACACAACAACGCGCCGAGTTGACCCCAAATACTACGAAGCAGAAGGCATTATTCTGGCGATCGATCCCACTCAAGCGCAAGGCTATGTAATCAAACACCGGGCTGATACACCCAGGGGCATGAGTGGCGGGCCATTGTTTGATGCCAAAGGTCGGCTGATTGCCATCAATGGCAAACACGGCTCAGCCTGGGAACTGAGAGAGGGTGTGCCAACGGCTGACAGCAGTGAGCGGGGCGAAAACCTGACCACCGGTCGAACCCTGGTGCAGGTTTACAACGGCGAGTGGTTCTCAATCCCAATCAATATTGCAGTGAAGCGATTGGCGAGCGTCAATGTCACCTCCGCCAGCTTGAAGATCGATAACACGCCACCGCCCAACAACCAGGAGCGCATTGCCAAGCCCAAAAATGCGGGTGACTTTTACCTGCGGGCCAGCCTTGCCGCCCAAGCTGGCAAGACCGAAGCAGCGATTCGCGATTACAGCCAGACAATTCAACTCAACTCCGATTTTCTCGATGCGTATTTTCAACGGGGATTAGCGTACTTAAAGCTAAATCAGCCGCAACGGGCGATCGCCGACTTCACCGAGGTCATCAATCGACCCTCCGGAAATCTCAAGATCTACGCTTACAACAACCGGGGCAATGCTTACAGCCGTCTGGACAACTGGAAAGCAGCCGTTGATGACTATAACCAGGCCATTCGCCTCAACCCTGACGTGGCGAACTTTTACTACAACCGGGGCAACGCCAAAGACCGTCTCGGCGATTCCGATGGCGCAATCACGGATTACACCCAAACCGTACGCCTTAACCCCAAAGATGCGGAAGCCTATTTTCGACGGGGCAACGTACTCTCCCGCACACGGCAATACCAATCAGCGATTAAAGACTTCACCACAGCGCTGCGGCTTAACCCTAAAGACAAATCGGCCTTCAACAACCGGGGGTTAGCCTACATGCGGGCAGGCAACTGGCAAGCGGCGATCGCAGACTATTCCCAGGCGATTCGGCTTGACCCCAAAGCAGGCGATTTTTATTACAACCGTGGGCTAGCCCACGGACTCGCCAGCAACTTTAAGAGTGCCGTCGCTGACTATACCGAAGCAATTCGACTTAACCCCAAAGATGCCGAAGCCTATTTTCGACGGGGCAGCGCTTACACACGCCTGGGCGATCTACAAGCGGCGATCAAAGATTTCAACCAGGTGATTCAACTCAACCCCGACGCAAAATTTGCTTACAACAATCGAGGGCTAGCTTTTGCCCGGATGGGGCAGTTGCAGACTGCCATTGCAGACTACACGAAAGCGATTCAGCTTGACCCGAAAGCAGCTGACTTTTATTACAACCGGGGGTTAGCTCGCACATCGACCAATGATGAGCCAGGGGCGATCGCCGACTTTACCGAAGCGGTGCGCCTGAATCCCAAAGATGCGGAAGCCTACCTGCGTCGGGGCAACCTTTACGTGCGGACAGGCAAACAAGACAACGCGATCGCAGACTACCAAACAGCCAAGCAACTGTTTCAACAACAAAATCGACCAGAGGGTGTTAAGCAAGCCCAGGAGGCAATGCAGAAGCTTCAGGCGAAATAACTGACTGACTTTAGGCTGGCAAAGCAGCTATACGGAGTTGCGGTTCATTAAATTGAGTCGGGTAATTCCTCGCAAATCTTCAACAAAGTTGACAACGGCATAGGTAGTTACCCAGTAAGCCATTAAGAACCTGCTGAAACAGCTTGAATCACTAGACTTTCTGAAAGAGCTTGCTAAAATCTAAAGCAAATCTTAAGTTTGCAGGCAGGTCTTTCATGATGGCAACAGTGATTGATGCTTCTACCATGCGCTTGCTCTGGAATGTCGTTGAAGAAATCGGTAGCCACGATTTGCTCAGCCTTAATGATTCAGGTCTCATGCGCCTGGTCTTAGAAGAAGTTTCGCACCGGGTTTCGCTTGACGGTGAAGCCCGCTCCTCAATGGTGGACTACATTCGCTCTAAAACTGGCCTGATTCGTGACATTGCTGAATCACGCCGAATTCGTGAGTGCTAAAGATTCACACAAACGCAAAAAAAGCATCATCAATCTCATACCCAAACATCTGCGTCATTGCTTTTAGCCGTGCAGTTCCCTCAATGCCGTGCTGCTTTAACCATGTCGCTAAAACAAATATTTTGTGCATGACGAAAATTTCGAGCGCTTCTGGGTTATAGATGATCCCATCTCTGGGATGAAATTGATGTGGCACTAACATCGCCACATATCGCGCCAGTTCACCTGTTTTCCAATCCAGGAAGAAGGGAAGCCAGGGGTAGCGTGCATCTAAACGAATAAACCAAAGCCGAATTTCAGAAATCTCGGATAACTCGCGCGGATCTTCCGGCGATCGCTCAAAATTGACCTGAAACTGCACCGTTTGTTCATGGCTCAGCAGATCTCCCTGCAACATCGATTCAATCACATCTACCGCAGGCGAAAGATCAAGGGTGTTGATCTGCTCAGTTGAAAGGGCGATCGCAACAGTCATAAACCATCCATACAAACCTACAGGCTCTAGGTTAGCGGGTTGTGGGGATGAATACTATCGAGATTACAGCAAACGTCTATTGATGTAGCGATCGCTGGGACTGGTCAATCGATTAGGTATGACTCCGCCAGAGTTAGGCTAGGTTGGGAGGCAAAGCCTGCTTCTGATTTATAGCGCTACGCATAGAAGTTGGTACAAGAGGGTGTGGGAGCTGCGCTCCCAGCCAGGGGTTTCACCCCTGCACCCCGTCCTAACATTTTCCAGTATTGCTATAACTTTGTAATTAAGTCGTGCCTGAATGATTGCTTTATCGGCTGATTTAAAGCCGAGAATTCTTGGCCGAACGTTAGCGCTGTTTGCCGTTTTGATGGCAAAGTTCCGATTTTCTGTCATCCACATCCCTAGAAGGCTGTCCCTCGCCATTCTCCCTAGAAAAATCGATGTCTACCGCAGCTCAATCTCCTCCTAACAACTTGTTTTTAGTGTGTGGTCTTGGCAGCTTAGGGCAATACTGCGTCGGTAACTTAATCGAGTTTGGCGTGCCCGTCGTTGGTATTGACACCCATCATCCTCAACACTGGGAGATTCCCAACCTGCCTGAGCAGCTTGAGCAGCTTTTGGTCGGTGATTGTCGTCAGGCCGAAATTTTAGAAAAAGCAGGCATCCATCAATGTCGGGCGGTGCTACTCGTCACGAGTGATGAGCGCGTCAACATTGCGGCGGCATTTGTGGCGCGATCGCTCAATCCTAATGTGCGGTTGGTGGTGCGATCGGCCCAAGACAACCTGAACCATCTGCTCAATCAAGAACTGGGCAATTTTGTCGCCTACGAAGCGACTCAGCTCCCAGCGGCTAGCATCGCGATCGCGGCTTTAGGCAGCGATATTCAAAGTCTGTTTATGCTCGATCAGCAAGCGCTGCAAGTCATTTCGACCCAAATTGAACCGGGGCATCGCTGGTGTAATGTGCGAAAGCTGCACGAATTACAGACCAGTACCCGGCGTTTGCTCGATCATCATGCTCCGGAGCGGCCTCAGACTCGCCAATTTTACGAATGGGAGCCAGATGAGCGGGTGCAAGCAGGCGACCACATTAGTTACATCGAAATTGTTAGCCGCCTGCCCTCGCTTGCCATGCCAGAAACCGGGCGATCGCAGCAGGGTTTGTTACTCAATCTGGCAAAACGATTGCACTGGGGTGACGTGCGAGAAAAACTGGGTGAGCGTTGGAAAGAAAGTAGCCAGGTGCAACGCGCTGCAACCGTTTCGGGATTGTTGATGGCGGTTTTGTTACTGCTGTGCATGGCCTTCTACAAGCTGCAATATCCCAATATTTCGTTGATGGGGGCACTCAACGTCGCGGTTTTGCTGCTATTTGGCAACTTTGATGGGGTCTACGCTGGCCTGGAGTTAATCGATCCGCCTTCGTGGTGGCTGTATCTGTTTAGCATTCTGATCATGCTGGCAGGCACACTCTTCATCGGGATCTTGTATGCCCTGTTAACCGAACGGGTGCTAGCGGCTCGGTTTCAGTTTGCCAAGCGGCGTCCCCCGGTTCCAAAAGCAGGTCATATTGTGATAGTCGGTTTAGGTCGGGTGGGGCAGCGGGTGGCCCAGCTCTTGCACGACCTCAAGCAATCGGTGGCTAGCCTCCACAGCAGTAATTTAGCCGCAGACGTTTTACCCGACATGCCCCTGGTTGTTGGCACCTTGAAAGACAACCTGAATAAAGTCAATATCGAAGGGGCAAAAGGCATTTTAGCCCTGACAGACGATGAAGTTGCCAATCTCGAATTGGGGTTGATGGCAAAGGCGCTGAATCCCAATTGCACCCTGGTAATTCGCTGTTTTGATGAGCGGTTTACGGATAGCGTTAGCCGCCTGTTACCCGATGCAAAAGTTGTGGGCATCTACGCTCAAGCTGCCGAAGTCTTTGTTGGGGCGGCCTTTGGCGAGAATATTTTGCACTTGTCTCGTCTGGGCGATCGCACCATGCTCGTTACCGAGTACAACATTGAAGCAACGGATACGTTGTGCGGCTATTTAATCTCTGAAATCACCTATGGCTACGGAATTGTGCCGATTCTGCATCAGCCTCCAGAAAAACCAGCGCAGTTTATGCCAAACGAAGACAAGCGCTTGAGTGTTGGAGATCGCCTGATTGTGCTGGCTGATATTGATGCTTTGCAACGGGTAGAGCAAGGCAAAATGGCACCCCGTCGCTGGCTGGTGCATGTTGAGCAACTCCGACTCAGCAATACCCAGTTTGATGGCATGCAAGCGATCGCCCGGATCTCAGGATGTGATGTGGCGATCGCCAATCAGTTGATGAGTCACCTACCCGGCACGCTGGCTTGTCCGCTCTACAAACATCAAGCCCTGCGCCTGGTTCGCGCTTTGAGCAAAGTTCAGATTCGCGCACACCTGGTTAATCGGCCGACGTGATCCCACAACGCTCTTCTGCCCCTGGCAATCTTCCCCTCTTTCTCCCCACATCGATCTCATCCATAATCCTTAAGAAGCAACCTCTTTGGCCCCAAAATCGGCAAAATGAGAATAATGTAAAAAAGGAAGAATAGTATGCGTTTACTACATACGATGCTGCGGGTCGGCAATCTCGAAGAATCGCTAAACTTCTACTGCAACGTGCTGGGAATGAAACTCTTACGCAAAAAAGATTATCCCGGTGGGGAGTTTACCCTGGCCTTTGTCGGCTATGGCGATGAAGCAAACCATGCCGTTTTAGAATTAACCTACAACTGGGGTAAAAACAGCTATCAGATGGGTGATGCTTACGGGCATATCGCGCTTGGGGTCGATGACATCTACGCAACGTGTGAAGAAATTCGCAGACAGGGTGGCAAAATTACCCGTGAGCCTGGGCCGATGAAGCATGGCACAACCGTCATTGCTTTTATCGAAGACCCCAACGGCTACAAAATCGAGTTGATTCAATTAGGAACACAGGGTTCAGCGCATCAATCAACTGAGGTAGCCGGTGCGAGTGCCTGATCGCGATCGCCTAAGCGGCTTGACTCACAGCTAGTGGTCTGCCAAGCCAGCTTTGCCAGGTAGAGAAGGTTCTTTTGGTGAACTACTAGGGCGTGTTTTAAAACCCTTTGAGATCCTTTGGTAGTCTAGAGTTAGCGCATTCAGAGTCTGACTATGATTCTTCCCTCCTATCGTCGTGGCGACTTAACCAATGCTCAATGGGAAAAATTGAAACCGCTCTTACCA
>DVDV01000316.1 GCA_015296075.1 Leptolyngbyaceae cyanobacterium M33_DOE_097
AATTGACGAGTATTTTTGAACTCGGTTGGCTATCAAGCTATTCTCTTGTCTAGGTTCAGGACGCAGTCCCTTCAGCGTTTTGCTCCGCCTCCGTTCACCGCGCTTTACTAATATAGCGACAGCACTTGGGGATGTCAACACTTTTTCTGATTTTTCTTGGCTTTCCTTCTAGCGCTTACCTGATAGGAGTTTGAGGCTTATTGGCAAAGCTGCTAAGACAAGTTAAGTATGGGAAAAGACTAATTTGAGTGAGAATGGAAGGCTGAGCTTGTCTTAGTAATGAGTAATGAAGGGGATCGGCAATGAATTTTCAGTCAGTGATTGCGACGTTGCATCAATTTTGGAGCGATCGCGGTTGTTTGATTGTGCAACCCTATGACACTGAAAAGGGAGCAGGTACAAAAAGTCCGCATACATTCTTAAGAGCCATTGGGCCTGAACCTTGGTCTGTCGCCTATGTCGAGCCTTGTCGTCGCCCTGGAGATGGCCGATATGGAGAAAATCCAAATAGGGTGCAGCACTATTATCAGTATCAAGTCCTGATTAAGCCTTCACCAAGTAATATCCAAGAGATTTATCTAGACTCTCTTAGAGCATTAGGAATTAACCCTGACGACCATGATGTGCGGTTCGTTGAAGATAACTGGGAAGATGCGGCTGTAGGAGCGTGGGGTGTTGGCTGGGAAGTTTGGCTTGATGGGATGGAAGTCACCCAATTTACTTACTTTCAGCAATGTGGAGGCTTAAACTGCCATCCAGTCTCGATTGAAATCACCTATGGGTTAGAGCGATTGACCATGTATTTACAGGGAGTCAACTCGATCTTTGATATTCAGTGGAATGACGAACTTACCTATGGTGATGTGCACTTACAAGGAGAAGTCGAAGGTTCTCGATATAACTTTGAAGCGTCTGATCCAGAACTACTCTTCACGTTATTTCAGCTATTTGAGAAAGAAGCTTTGAGGCTAATTGAACAAGAGCTAGTTTTGCCAGCTTTTGATCATGTGTTGAAGTGTTCTCATACATTCAACTTGTTAGATGCACGGGGGGTTATTTCGGTGACTGAGCGAACACGTTATATTGCCAAGATTCGAAATATGGCGCGGCAGGTAGCACAGCTTTACCTAAAGCAGAGAGAGGCGATGGGATTTCCTCTGTTGAAGCAGAGCAGTTTAGAAGCGGCGTAACAAACCTCAAAAATTAAGGAATGGTTATCAAGGTAGGAGAACCTAAACAGAACGTACTCTTACCTTACAAATCTAGTTAGCGTCTACCCAAATCCTTGAGTGAATGACTCATAGGTGACACAAACCTGGTAGATTTAGCGGAGTATCCTTGAAACATGTTTTTAGCATCATGAAGGTTCTCGTTATTGGTGGTGATGGCTATTGCGGGTGGGCAACCGCTCTGTATCTTTCTAACCGAGGTCATGAGGTTGGAATTTTAGACAGCATGGTGCGGCGGCATTGGGACGCCCAACTATGTATTGAGACGTTGACACCGATCGCTCCCATTCAGCAGCGGATTCAGCGTTGGAAAGATTTGACTGGCCAGCATATTCCTTTATATGTTGGTGACATCACCAATTACGAATTCTTGAGCGCATCTCTGCGGCAGTTTGAGCCAGATGCGATCGTTCACTTTGGTGAACAGCGTTCAGCGCCCTTCTCAATGATTGATCGTGAACATGCTGTGCTGACTCAAGTCAATAATGTTGTCGGCACTCTCAATATTCTTTATGCAATGAAAGAAGACTTCCCCAACTGCCACTTGGTGAAGTTAGGCACAATGGGTGAGTATGGAACCCCTAACATTGATATTGAAGAGGGTTACATCACAATTGAACACAATGGCCGCAAAGATACATTGCCTTACCCGAAACAGCCAGGCAGCATGTATCACCTGAGTAAAGTGCATGACTCCCACAATATTCACTTTGCTTGCCGGATTTGGGGCTTGCGCGCAACCGATCTTAACCAAGGCGTAGTTTATGGCGTTTTAACAGAAGAAACCGGAATGGACGAACTTCTGATCAACCGCCTCGACTACGATGGAGTATTTGGTACAGCATTAAACCGATTTTGCATTCAAGCTGCGGTTGGTCACCCACTGACGGTTTACGGAAAAGGTGGTCAAACCCGTGGTTTTCTCGACATTCGCGATACCGTCCGTTGCGTTGAGTTAGCGTTGCTGAATCCGGCAGATAGCGGTGAGTTTCGCGTCTTTAACCAATTTACTGAAATGTTTAGTGTTGGTGATCTGGCCCAAATGGTGCAGAAAGCTGGGGCTGCGATGGGCCTGAAAGTTGAAGTCAAGAGCTTCGACAACCCTCGGATTGAAAAAGAAGACCACTACTTTAATGCCAAGAATACGAATCTTCTTGATCTCGGTTTGCAGCCACACCTTCTCTCCGATTCGCTGCTTGATTCGCTGTTGAATTTTGCCATCAAGTACAAGCAACGAGTTGATGAGAACGAAATTCTACCCAAAGTGAAGTGGCATCGGTAACTGATTTCCACCAGTCTTAACTCAAGCGGAACTGTTTAGGACTGGTGGATTTTTTTGTTTGGTCATACTTAATCAAGGTTGGTTTAGAACGCAAATTGGTATGCGAATCGCTCTTTTTACTGAGACTTTTTTACCAAAGGTAGATGGAATCGTTACCCGTCTAAAGCACACGGTTGATCATTTGCAGCGAATGAATGACCAGGTGTTGGTGTTCTCACCGGATGGGGGCATTGCTGAGTATAAAGGAGCAAAAATTCATGGTGTGTCTGGGTTTCCTTTACCACTCTACCCAGAACTAAAACTCGCTCTGCCACGGCCCTCAATCGCCGCCGCAGTCCAAAAATTTCAACCTGACATCATTCATATTGTTAACCCGGCTGTCTTAGGTTTTTCGGGTTTATTTTGCAGCAAGTTCTACAACATTCCTTTAATTGCGTCTTATCACACTCACTTACCAGAGTATTTACAGCATTACGGCTTAGGTATGCTGGAAGGGGTTTTGTGGGAATTGATAAAGATGACGCATAATCAAGCAGCTCTGAATCTTTGTACCTCCACCGCAATGGTGCAAGCGTTGTCAGAGCATGGAATTGAGCGAACCTCACTTTGGCAACGAGGTGTAGACACCGAAACCTTTCAACCCTCGCTTGCCAGTTTAGAAATGCGATCGCGACTTTCTAAAGGGTATCCTGATGCGCCCCTTCTGCTTTATGTGGGGAGACTTTCAGCCGAAAAAGAAATCGAGCGGATTAAACCTGTTTTAGAAGCCATCCCAAATGCGCGCTTGGCATTGGTCGGTGATGGTCCCAATCGGCAAAACCTGGAAAAACATTTTGCTGGAACTCCAACCCATTTTGTTGGTTACTTACAAGGGAAAGAATTAGGTGCCGCTTTTGCTTCAGCCGATGCATTTATCTTTCCCTCGCGAACCGAAACTTTAGGCTTAGTTTTACTAGAAGCGATGGCAGCAGGTTGTCCCGTAGTTGCAGCCCGTTCGGGGGGTATTCCTGACATTGTTGAAGACGGTGTCAATGGGTACTTATTTGACCCAAGCGACGAGACAGGTGCAATTACCGCCACAAAACAGCTTTTAGCCAACCCCGAACAACGGGAGACATTGCGGCAGAATGCCCGTAAAGAAGCTGAGAAGTGGAGTTGGTCAGCTGCAACTCAGCAACTGAATGAGTATTACCAAAAAGTTATTGACCTGCATCCAACAAAAAAGTAAGCGACTAATAAATCAGAAAAAGCCCTGATGAAGCTGTTTGGTTGATAAAGATAGTCTGTAGTAAGAATTTTCATCAGCCCTACCGCTTGCGTCTATGAGTGAATCAATACCTCTCCATCCCTATTTCAATAAGGAAGGGAACTCGCAGGATATTCTTGCCTGTTTGCCAAATGCAGCCAAGCAGTGGGTTGAGTCACTTTCATGGCAGGAGCGTCGATATATGCTTTCGCTATGTCATTTGATGTGTGCGGCATCACCCGAAACACGGGCTGAGTTTCTTGATGATTACACAGCAGATGGAATTGTTTCTAAAGTATTAGAAGACCGAGATACCAAAGAAAAAGTCAAGAACCACCTCAAAAAATTTCGGATCAATACGAACTTAGACAGCTTGCTTTTAAGAAATTACATCAAGCAATTTTATATTCACTCCGCTCAAGACGTTAGGCGACAACCCGATCTCTATCTTGAAGCCGCGCTCAAGTTAGTCATGAATATTGAAGAACGAAATCATGTATTTCACTACATTCTTGGGTTTGAGCTAATCAAGATGATGTTTCGGATGAGTTGGCTGCAGCAGGAGCGGCTCTACCGGATTCAGCGTAACCAGGAAGAGTTTTTAAACACCTATATTAAGCCGATCCAATATACGCACAAAATCAATCGCATCATCGTGCCAAAAGATGAGCATCTCTTCTTTGCTCGCCGCGATTACTATGTGCAAGAACCCGAACTAACAGACAAAAAATTAACTGAATTGGCGATCGCAACCTTCACAACAGAAACAACCATGAATTTTGGTTTTTCAATTATTCGACATGAAGATGCCTTAGCGTTTGATTATGAATATATTTTTGAACTTGAGCACGACTTCCTCTTTATTGAGCGCGCTTAGAACTAGCATTTCCATACAAGCAGCCACAACCTGAGTGTTAGACTCAGAGGAGTTAAAAAGAAAGTTAGTACTCTTTAACTCCTGTTTGCCAAATGACACTTCGACTCCGTACAGGGCTAGTTTTAACACTCGTTTTATTAGCTGGATGTGATCGACTTTCTAATCTCAATCAACCGGCACCTTCTCCTCAAGCGTCGGTTGTTTCGCCAGTGCCGTCTGTCTCACCCAGTCCAACCGTTACAGCAACGCCCAACCCTAAACCTGAGTTGACTCAGAGTGTTGAGCGTCAGTTAAGCAGCCTCCTCACGGATGCTTTGACAGTAGAACCGACTTCGATTCAGTGCCCTGACAAAGAAAAAGCTCAACCGGGCGATCGCACCCGGTGCCAAGTAAGTGTCGATGCCCAGACCTTTCCAGTGGAAATTGAGTTTACAAATAGCAGTGGGGCTTTTAACTGGCAGACAAAAGATCTGGTTATTCTCTCCAAGCTAGAAAGCTTTATTCAAAATAAAGTCAAAGAACAGAGTGAAGTTAACGTCACAGTGAACTGTGGAGGAACGATTCGAGTCACTCAAGCAGGCGAAACCTTTGAATGTGGCATGAGCGACCCACAGGGGAAATCGCGTCCCGTCAAAGTGACTGTCAAAGATTCACAAGGGCGAGTCGATGTTACGCTCTAGCTAAAAATTTTTGTGGTCAACATACTGCTTATCCTGAGGCAGCGAAACGCTTGTCTGAGAACTGTAAACAGCACATTGACAGTAGCAGCACCTGAATTTGTGACTTTTTCAATCGTTATGTGCAGGAACAGCATCCGTAAGGCCGGGAAAAATTGATGTAGATCAAAATAGGGACGAAGCATTTCATCTGTATTTCCCATTTCGATACAAACTGGTAATCGCATGAGTCTCAAACAATCGCTCCTAGCCTCAAAACTAATTGTCAGTTTAGGTTTGCTACTTTTAGCAGCTTGCAACGAACAACCTGCCTCAAACGATTTGAATCAACGATCTGGATTTGAAGTGAGATTACTCGTTGGCAGTGCGCTTCAGAGCTTTTGTGATCAAGCCTCTGAAAAGTTCAACCAGCAGCGTCCCAAACTTGAAAATGGCAAAGAATTTTATGTCAAGTGTGAAGCCATAGGCAGCGGTGATGTTGTTACAAAAACACTTTCACTGGCTCAACAGTTTAGATCAGGGACTCTTCCAGCTGATGCACCTGAATTTCCAACCCTGCTGTCTGTGGATGGCGAAATTTACCAGAACCAATTGATCTACCAGATGAATCAGTTGTTCCCTGGTAAGAACTACATTCCCGATATTACCGAATCACCATTACTGGCTCACAGCCCGATGGTGTTTATGGCGCAGTCAGATATTGCTCAAAGCTTGCGAAAAGTGCCCGATCCCTTTAAGGCGTTAGTCACAGCCAAAAGTCATAAAGATATCGAAGCCTCAGCCCCCCCGCTGACTGTTCATTACGTTCACACTGCGCCAACTCGCTCTAACTCTGGGCTACAAACCCTTGTTGCCCAATACGCTTCAATATCAGGTAGACGACCCGAAAACCTAACGATCGCCGATGTCAAAAAGTACCAGAAAGAAATTGAGCAAATTCAGAAGAAAGTAACACGCTACGGCATCTCGACCAACTCTTTGGCTCAAGCAATGGTGCAGAATGGTCCCTTTTGGGCATCAATGGGGTCTGTGTATGAGTCGTCAGTGATTGAAGCTAACTCTAACTTGCCACCCGGTCAAAAACGGTATGAGGCAGTTTATCCCAAAGCAACTTTTTCTTCAAACATGCGAGCCATTTTGCCAACCGCTCCGTGGATTAGCCCCGATGAAAAAGCGGCTGCGACTCAAGTGCTTAACTTTTTGCGATCGCCCGAGGCTCAGCAAATTGCTGCCAACTTAGGCTTACGTCCTGGTTTACCCGGCATCGCGTTAGAGCCAAAGTTTTCTCCTGAATATGGTGTGGCAACCCAACCCGCCTACGACTCTTACCGTCCGCCCAAACCTGAAGTTGTCGAAGCCATGCTTGCTTCCTGGCAGGCAACCACTAAAAAACCGTCCCTTGTAGCAGTCGTGATTGATACTTCTGGTTCTATGACGGGCAATAAGATTGCGTCGGTGCAAAACACACTCAAAAATTACATTGAGAATCTAGGCCCTAAAGAGCAGGTTGCGCTGATTCGATTTAGCTCCGATATTGGGGAACCCTTGCGAATTGATGGCACTCCGCAAGGTAAAGAGAAAGGCATTCAATTTATTAGCAGCTTGCAAGCGCGCGGTGGCACGAAATTGTACGATGCCACGCTCTACGCTCGTAACTGGTTACAACAGAACTTACGTCCCGACGCCATTAACGGAGTGCTGGTACTAACGGACGGGCAGGATGAAGGTTCAAACATTCCGCTCAATCAACTCGGAGAAGAGCTGAAGAAATCTGGGTTTGGCTCGGATGATGCGCAACGAATTGCCTTTTTTACGGTTGGTTACGGTAACGAAGGCGAGTTTGATCCAAATGCACTTAAAACCATTGCCGAGCTGAATGGAGGCTATTACTCTAAAGGGGATCCCAGAACAATTTCTCAAGTGATGGCAAACCTCCAATTTGAGTTCTAGAAGGTGAAGGCACAAATATGAAGCTTGCCAATCCGCTAAATTATCCTCTCGCTGTGCTAGCTGGTGGCATCTTACTGGTAGCTGGCGTACGCATCGTTCGTTTACCCGCGCCTGTTGTCGTGTCACTTGCAACTGCCGTCGCGATCGGTGGCGCAACTTTTCTCAAATCTCAAGAAGTTGAGCCTCTAAACTTAGATAACCCTGCCTTAGAGCGCGAGTTACTGGCAGTTAAACAGCAAGCCCAAGACCTAGCCGAAAAAGCTGCCGATTTACGAGCTGAGGCCAGTCGGCTGTTGACCAACTCCAACCAAGTCGATTTGCTAGCAGCCGTTCAGTTTGCCTGCGATCGCGCCCGTGAGTTGCCCACCAAGATTGATGAGTTAGCGCGTCGGTTGCATGGGGCGAATTCACTATTGTCAGTTGCGAACCTGCAACAACAATTGCACGCAGCTGAAGCCCGCTTTCAGAAAACCTCAGATGGCGTGGCGAGAGAACAATTAAGACAATTAACTCAGAGCTTAGAACGCAACATTCAACTCGCCCAGCAAGGGCAAGATGCCCGTCAAGCCCAGGTTTTGAGCTTATCTCGCTTAATTTATGATTCAGCAGGGGTTTTACAATCCATGCAAAATCAACTTCGCACCTCTGATCTAGCAGATGCAGAAGCAGCAGGAGCGTTACACACCCTCAGTCACGAACTGAAATTATTCCAAGAAAACGTGGATCTGCTTGTCGCTAAAACTTAGACAGTTTACATCACAGTTGGTCTCAGCCTGATTTAGGCTGTCCCGTTGCCTCACAACATTTGTCTAGAGGACGTATGAATCCAAAAGTTATCACATCACTTGGAATTATTGCTGCTGCCGTAGGTTTGGCCTATGCCCCGTTGCCGGGAGTCAATCGCACCATTGTCGTTGTCGCCGGAACCGAGCTACAAGAACCCCTGGAAGCCCTGCACAAAAAATTTCAGCAGGAAAATCCAAACATCACAATTGATCTTAAGTTTCAAGGCTCTCAGGAGCTAGCCGATCGCTACCTGGATCAGAGGAACGATTTCAAGCCAACCATTCTCATACCTGCCAATAGCGAAATTTTGACCGAGTTGAGCGATCGCTGGAAAGTCCAAAACAGCAGTGATGCCTTTTATGACACCCCCCGTGCGGTTGCAAAGACGCGGCTCGTCGCAATTGCCTGGCGCGATCGCGGCAAAGCCCTCTTCCCCGACGGAAAGTTTCGCTGGAACCGACTTGAACAGGCGATGCAAGCGGGCAATTGGAGCGATATTGGGGGAAAGTCCAATTGGGGTAGTTTTGATTTCGTGATGACCGACCCAGAGCGCTCAAACAGCGGGCAACTCACAATGGCTCTATGGAGTCAGGCAAAAACAGGCACCTCGACACTCACCCCAGCTCAACTTGATACATCTCAAATCAGAGCGCTATTCAGCCTGGTAAACAAATCAGTCTATCAACCTCCTCGCTCAACCGACATCTTGCTGCAAGAGTTTATCAGCCGGGGTTCAAACGATGCCGATATTGCAACCGTCTATGAAAGTGTTGCGCTCTACCGTTGGCAACAGTCTGGAGCAAATAACAGCAATCCCTATCAGGTCTACTATCTTAATCCCACGATTGAAACCATTTCAACAGCCGCGATCGCCCGTCAAGATGTAGATTCGGGTCAGGCCAATGCCGCCCGCCAGTTTCTCGACTTTCTAACGCAACCAGAGCAGCAGAGAATCTTTGTTCAATTTGGGTTTCGGCCCGTCTCAATCGATTTAGACCTGAAAGCAGTACCTAACAGTCCCTGGAACCAAAACATCCCAGGCGCAGAGGTAAACCCAAGCGGGCAAGTCCAACAACCCCCTGCCATTGACACGCTCGAAGAATTAAAACGGCTTTGGAGTCGAGCTGAATAAAGAACGCTACAAAACCAATTGAGCTGCCGAGTTGAAATATTGGCGGCAAATTCCCGTTGTGACCAGTAAAGTTGTGACGAGGTCAGCGAACGCCAGCATGAACATAATCAAGATTTGGTAAGCAGCGGCTTGCAACGGTTCAGCGCCGCCAAGCAGTTGACCGACCATCACGCCCGGCAAAGTTACCAGTCCCACCACCATCATGGAATTGATGATTGAAATCATCCCCGCTTTAATGGCATCGCGTCGATATCGCGCTACAGCCTGAGTCGGAGCCGCTCCTAAACTCAGATGGGTCTCAATCTCAAGGCGGCTGGAGTTAAGAGTACTCACGAGCCGTTCCCCCGCGATCGCAGCAGCATTCATACTGTTGCCCAACACAATCCCCGCAAACGGAATCAAAAAGCGTGGCTCGTACCAGTTGTCAGGACGAACTACCAAAACAATAGTGTAAAGCAATGTCACAGTGCTGCCTAAAAAAATTGCCCCAGCCACCAGTGGCAAAAGATTAGGGATTTTTTTGCTAATTCGATTCCGCGCCACGATCGCCGCCGTTAGCAGCATCACACCCAGCAGCATCAAGACCACCAGGGGACTCCGCAGCGCAAACACTGTTGCTAATACATAGCCAACGACGAGTAATTGCAACACCGTACGTCCAGTTGCTAAGGTCAAGTTGCCCTCTAGCTCCAAACGTTGCCAGGCAGACAACGCGATCGCGATCGCCATGAACCCAACCGCCCAAATTAACTGAATGTACGAATCCAAAACTAACTCCCAGTTGTTGAACTTTAGCCCAGTTTCTCAAAAATCCCGTCGATTGCAACTTTTTGTGCGTAGCCCTGGTCTATTGTCTTCAAGTGCTGGCCGTCTATAAACAACAGATAGTCTTTTTAGCCTGCTTCAGTAACGGCGATCGCAGCTATCACAGCCTGCTTCAGGCCACAGAACACACGTCAGTCATACACCTACTTGCTGCTTCAAGCTCAGCTTGTTTTGCTTTCTGACCTAGCAAATCGTTCTCTTAACTGCCTCAATTTCGTTGTAGTCGCGATGTTTTTTGGACGATTCTCGACATTCTCTGCGACAGCACCGTTCCCTTTCGAGACAAAATTTGGTTCCATATCAGTAATGCATGTGGTGTAAGCGAGTGAACAAAATTCCACCTTTTGACCTGTCTGAACAAATCAAACACATTGGTGAAGAAATCAATGCCGCCGCGATCGAGGTTTTGACTTCGGGGCGGTACATTGGTGGAGCCACCATTGAGACGTTTGAAACCGCTTTTGCAAATTACATAGGTACGAGCGAGTGTATCGCCTGCAACTCTGGTACCGACGCGCTCTACCTTGCACTGCGAGCATTAGACATTGGGGCAGGGGACGAAGTCATTACAACCCCATTCACCTTTGTGGCAACGGCTGAAGTCATTAGTGCAGTTGGGGCGAAACCTGTCTTTGTTGATATTGAGCCAGACAGCTTCAACCTCAACCTTGACCAAGTTGAAGCCAGCATTACCGATCGCACCAAAGCCATTATCCC
Source organism: Leptolyngbyaceae cyanobacterium M33_DOE_097 (assembly GCA_015296075.1). Classification (GTDB taxonomy): domain Bacteria; phylum Cyanobacteriota; class Cyanobacteriia; order Leptolyngbyales; family Leptolyngbyaceae; genus DSRU01. Next base: position 10,722 of record DVDV01000316.1, read on the forward strand.
AGTTCATCTGTTTGGGCGGCCAGTCAACATGACCCGCTTAATGGCGATCGCGCAGGCCCATCAGCTGACAGTCATTGAAGACTGTGCCCAATCAACCGGAGCCGAGTGGGCTGGGCAAAAAGTCGGCAGCATCGGGCAAATCGGCTGTTTTAGCTTTTACCCGACCAAAAATTTAGGGGCATGTGGCGATGGTGGAGCCATTACGACCAGCGATCCAGCGATTACCGAACGGTTGCGCCGACTACGCGATCATGGCCGCAGGGGTAGCTACTACTACGAAGAATTAGGGGTCAACAGTCGATTAGATGCTGTTCAGGCCGCCATTCTCACAGTTAAGCTGCGCTATCTAGAAACCTGGAACACCAATCGAGCCGCGATCGCGCAACGCTATGATCAACTCCTCAACGCTGTTGCTGGCGTCACTCTGCCAAGCTCTGACCCAACTGGGCGTAGCGTCTGGAACCAATACACTGTGCGCATTGCGGATGCTACCCCAACCGCAGAAACATCGACACGGGATGCTGTGCGGGCGAAGCTGTTAGAGCACAACATCATTTCAATGGTCTACTATCCTCTGGCGCTGCACCTGCAACCCGCCTATGCCAACTTAGGTTACAGATCAGGCCAACTTCCTGAAGCTGAAAAAGCTTCTCGCGAAGTTCTCTCTCTACCTATGTTTCCCGAATTAGATCCAGATGATCAGGAACAGGTGGCGATCGCCTTGAAGCAAATTCTGAGTCCAGCGATGGCAGTGGTTTCTCCTTAGCCTCGACCCGGACTTATCGATGTTTCTCTCATGTCAGAACGTCTACCGTTAGAGAGATTTCAATCATTTCTATTTGTAAAATCAATTACGAATCATTACGAGCATGCGCCTTTGTAAATCGAGATTTTTGTAGTTTCGTTTACAATGATTAAGTAGATGCAACGGTTCAGTAATAGCCAGCCATTCTCTGAAACTGGCTGCTGTGCCTTTGTAGGCTGTCTCAGGAGGGCGGTACTCTTTCGCATTGTGTTGCCCTCAAGCATGTTCGATTTTGTTTTGAGAGGTACACGTAAGCGTGGGTCAGCATTCCCTTTATGATTCAAAGCGTTACGATTCTGATTTAATCGGTCGGTATTATGGACGCCGCCCCTGGTTGGCAGTCTTTCGTACATTTCAGATCCTCTTCGCTTTTTTAAGCTTTTTTATTGGTCTCAAGTTAGATAAATGGTTGGGGCGAGCCGACTCAAATCGTCTGCAGCGGGCTGAGCAGCTTCGCCATGCCCTAATTCGATTAGGGCCTACCTTTATCAAAGTCGGACAAGCACTTTCTACCCGCCCTGACCTGATTCGTAAAGACTTCCTTGATGAGCTGGTCAAACTGCAGGATCAGTTGCCAGCTTTCCCAAACGACACGGCTTTTCAAATCATCGAAGCTGAGTTAGAGCGCCCCGTTGATGAGGTTTATCGTAAGATTTCCCCACTCCCGGTTGCGGCTGCAAGTTTAGGCCAGGTTTACCGAGCCACCCTTTACAGCGGTGAAGAAGTCGCTGTCAAAGTTCAGCGGCCAAACCTGGTACCTGTGATTAGTCTTGACCTTTACCTGATGCGGTGGGCTGCTAGTTGGGCCAGTCCGTTTCTGCCGCTAAATTTGGGGCATGACCTCACCTTGATTGTGGATGAGTTTGGCACCAAGTTATATGAGGAGATTGACTACCTCAACGAAGGGCGAAATGCCGAACGGTTTGCCACCAACTTTAGAGATGACCCAACGGTTAAAGTTCCTTCTATCTTCTGGCGTTACAGCAGCCAGCGAGTTCTGACTCTTGAGTGGATTCCAGGTATTAAGCTGACCAATACTGAGCAAATTCAGCAGGCTCAGCTTGACCAAGACGCGCTAATTGAGATTGGAGTTCGCTCTGGCTTACGACAGTTATTAGAGTTTGGCTTCTTTCACGCTGATCCGCACCCAGGCAACTTGTTTGCCCTTCCTTCACTGGATGGCAAAGCGCCTGCGGTCATGGCTTATATCGACTTTGGCATGATGGATCAGTTAGAAGAATCAGCCAAAGAAACCCTGGTTGACTCGGTTGTACATCTCATCAATAAAGACTACGAAGACTTGGCTAGGGACTTTGTGAAACTCGGCTTTCTCACGCCAGATATTGATTTGAAGCCAATCATTCCAGCGTTAGAAACGGTACTCGGTGAAGCCTTGGGCGAAAAAGTCAGCGACTTCAACTTCAAAACCATCACTGATAAGTTTTCGGAGTTGATGTACGAGTATCCCTTTCGGCTGCCTGCCAAATTTGCGCTGATCATTCGCTCTTTAATTACACAAGAAGGCTTAGCACTGACATTGAACCCAGAGTTCAAAATTGTCGATATTGCTTTCCCCTATGTCGCTAAGCGCCTGCTAACTGGCGAGTCTCCCGAACTGCGGCGACGCTTGTTAGAAGTGTTGTTTAAGGATGGCAAGTTTTGCTGGAATCGGCTCGAAAACTTGATTGAGATCGCCCGTTCTGACAACAATTTTGACTTGTTGCCGACTGCTCAGCTGGGCTTACAGTTTCTCCTGTCCGATGAAGGCAAGTTTCTCCGGCGGGAAGTGTTGATCGCTTTAACCGAAGACGATCGCCTGCACACAGAAGAGGTACAACGCCTCTGGCAGTTAGTCAAAGACGACCTGCAACCAGCCCGACTGTTAACTGCTGCGATCAGTGCGCTAGTCGCCAACACCGCTGCAATTAATCCGATTCCATCGGCGTTTGGGTTTGTAGCCAGCGATCGCTAATCCGCAACCAGGGTTAGGGAAACCTCAATACACTTCATTCACCCCGATATTAATTTACCCGTAAGCAACTTGAGTGGCGTTTCTTACGGGTAGTTTTTTTGGATGAGAAAGTACGTAACTAATACTCTGAGTGAACAGGACTCGGCGTTTGGGCAATTCAAAAAATACACCATGCTTAGGGGTGAATATCCGGTCGATCTTACTTCAGGTGTTTGCCCCTCAGTATGGTGGAAAATTACATTTAGTCTAAAGTCCAATGGGACAGCAGAAGAGGATCACTCAGTCTGACAATCCCCAAATCAGCCAGGAACCGATTTTGTTAGTCGAGTTCTTGACCAATCACCGCCGCGATCGCCGCTTTCGCGTTGTCACGAAACTCTTGAACATCCACCCGACTGAGCAACCAAATTGCTGTAATCATGCCAACGGCTTGAAGGCTAAACACCAAACCATAGGCCAACACATCACGGTTAAACAACAATTGGCCCAAATCAAGGACTGCCCCACCCAAGACTGTCGCGATCGCGCGAGCAAGAGCTTGAGCCAAGCCCCACGCACCAATAAAAGTCCCTGCTGTCTCGGCGGCTGTTAAATCAAGCATCAAACTGATTGCGCCTGTTGTGGTAATGCCAGAGGCTAGCCCAAACAATAACAAGCCCCATTGCAAGAATCTTGGATTAGCAGTGAACCCAGCCAGAATGATCAGCAGCATCGTTCCGGCCACCATCAGACAACCAAAGCGCGCTGTATTTTTCTTGCCTAAGCGGGGGACCACAGCAAAACCTGCGCCTGCAATACCAATTAGTGTCCCCGTGCCCCAAAAAGCATTGAGTTTGGTTGTTTCGCCCACACACATGCCAAACACACGGCCACCGTAGGATTCCATCACCGCATCTTGCATGAACAAGCTAATGGTCATAAACAGCAAGAAGGTAAAAAACAACCCCGTCTGACGAGAGGCGGTCAACACTCGCAGCGCCCGACCCAGAGTAATTTGGTCTTCGCGATCAACTGTTGTTGAACGCGTGGCAAAGCGAGAATATTTTTTCTCAACCCCAAAAGTGGCAAACAAAGAAATTAAAAATACCACCCCAGGAATAATTAAAAAAAGACGATTTACAGATGTGCGGAGTAAGGCCAAATCGGCTTGCCCTAAGTCCTGACAGGTACTATTCAACGGTTGCGGTAACAGACGCGAACTCAAAATCGCGCCGACAACAATACCAACCATTAACATTGACCAAACAATACCGACCAGTTTAGAGCGATCGTCTTCATCAGAGACATCGACCAGTAGCGCGGCAAAGGGGGTGGAACCTGCACTTAGGGATAGACCATAGAAGGCAAAAATCACCCCCAGCAGGGCAACCCAGGCATAGGTCGCGCCACTCCAGCCAGTTGTCTGTAAGCTATCTCCCAACTGCCACATCACTTGCACTGCCAAAAAAGCAGCTAACGCAAACAGGGCAGAGCCGATCCATACGTAGCTGGTGCGGTGTAGACCTGCGATCGGTCGAGCATCCGACAGTTGCCCAAACCACAAACGGGCCGGAGCTACAACCTGGTGCATCGCGATCGCCCCTGCGGTCAATAAAGCTGGGATCGCCAATTCATTGATCATGACGCGGTTTAGCACACCCAGAGTAAGCACCGACATAATGCCTAAACCCATCTGATATAACCCCAGTTGAAACATCGTGGGGAGAGCCAGTTTAGGCTTTGGGGCCGCTTCAGCAACGGGCGACGGGTCTGAAAAATTATTCATATCGGCTGATTAACAGGTTAATAACGACTCAAAGCAATCACAAAAGGGAATTTATCGTTGTCACTTTATCTAAAATACGGTGCCAAAGGGTCAAGACAAAGTTTTTTCAAAGGTTTTAGACTCAGAAAAGCACCTAACGTTGATAACCAGCATGAATTCTTCTCAATCCTTACAGACTGTGGCGCTTGGTCCTACGAATGTCATTGTACCCGCCTTGGGCATTGGCACTTGGGCATGGGGCGATCGCCTGTTTTGGAGTTACGGCTCCGATTATGGGATCGAGCAAGTAAAAGCTGCATTTCAGATGGCCGTTGAGTCGGGTATCACCTTTTTTGATACCGCAGAAGTCTATGGACTCGGTGAATCTGAACGGTTGCTGGGGCAGTTTATGCAACAGACACAAACACCCGTTCAGATTGCAACCAAATATTTTCCCCTCCCATGGCGCTGGGGAGCCAACTCCGTTGCAGATGCACTTAAAGCCAGTTTAGATCGGTTGCAAGTAAACTCTATTGCCCTCTATCAAGTCCATAGCCCCTTCGACTTTTTAATGGGCAAACAAACCCTGATGAATGCTTTAGCCGATGAGGTTGAGCGCGGTCGGATCCAGGCGATCGGGGTGAGTAACTACTCGGCGGCTCAAATGCGTGAAGCCCACAAACATTTAGCAGCACGGGGCATTCCCCTGGCAGTTAACCAGATGCAGTATTCCTTACTGGCGCGGCAGATTGAAACCAACGGAGTGATGGAAACCGCCCGTGAGCTAGGCATCACCATCCTGGCCTATAGCCCTTTATCCCAAGGGTTGCTAACTGGGAAGTATACGCCTGAACATTCGCCCAATTTGACTGGCGCTCGCCGCATTGATCCCCGCTTTAGCCCGAATGGGTTACGCAAGATAGCACCCGTGCTTTCAGTGCTGCAAAATCTAGCAGAAACTTACCAACGTACCCCCGCTCAAGTAGCGCTAAACTGGCTCATTGCACAAGGGAATGTGGTGCCCATTCCAGGGGCCAAAACACCAGACCAGGCACGGCAAAACGCAGGTGTTCTCGGTTGGAGCCTTAAACCAGCCGACATTGAAGCACTCGATCATGTCAGTCGTCCCTGGCGTTAGACATCTGGCTTTATTAGGATTAAGCAACTAGCTATTGAAAGGATTGATTGGGGAGGGTTCAAGATGAAACTGTTGGCCGACTGGGGGTTTAGCAAAGAAAGCTGGCGCGGTACCCACGGCGAATATTGGGTGGTTGGGCAAGCAATTGTGCTGATGACCTTTCTGTTTTTGCCGATTTACCGTCCGCCGCTTCAGTTTATCCCCGGTACGCCTGCCATCTACTTTATTTGGGCGATCGCAGCTTTTTTGGGTGTTTTGGCCATCACCTTACTGACCAAAGGACTCATAGACCTAGGGCAAAACCTGACTCCCCTTCCCTTCCCCAAAGCAGATGGGCAACTGACAGAAACGGGAGCTTATAGCCTTGTGCGACATCCCCTCTATAGTGGTTTGATAATTCTGACTCTGGCCTGGGCACTCTATGTAATAAGTTTGTCCCACCTGCTATGCAGCTGCATTTTGTTTCTCCTGCTAGACCGCAAAGCAGCGCAAGAAGAAATGTGGCTGACCCAAAAGTATCCTGAATACGAAAATTATCGTCACCGAGTTAAAAAGCTAATTCCCTGGGTGTACTGAGGGGTGATATGCTTCCTGAAGCATTAGCCAAAGTATGAATTGACCGTCAATTCAAAATACGCAGAGGATTACTATTTTTTACTGCGACTCCCACTACGTTTACAACTGCCGCGCCCAAACTCCCCATGCCTACCATTTTGATCGTAGATGATAGCCACACAGTGCGAGAAATGGTCTCAGAACAACTGAGAAGAGCGGGCTTCAACGTAATGGAAGCGATCGACGGTGAAGAAGCCATTTCTCAAATTAAAGCGAATCCGCCAGACTTAATTGTGACGGACATCGTCATGCCGAAAAAAAACGGCTATGAGCTTTGCCGCTGGCTTAAAAACGAACCACAAACCAAAAACATTCCAGTTGTGATGTGTACCAGCAAAGGCGAAGAGTTCGATCGCTACTGGGGCATGAAACAGGGCGCTGATGCTTACATCACCAAGCCCTACCATCCCCCTGATTTGCTGGCAGTCGTCAAAAAGCTGTTGCAAGAGGCAAAGGGCTGACATTAACCTTCGCCATGTAGCTCCCTAGAGCGAAGCGAAAGTACTTTTTCCAATTTAAACGCCTTACGCCCCTGCAGAGTAAGCTTTTAGCGCACTTGCTGAAGGGTGAGATCAGTGCCGCTAAGGATTGATATGCGTGAATTTAAAAAATAACCCGCCTCCCGAAGAGCGGGCTGTTTAAATCATAAGTTCAGACATTGCCGTTGACCGAGCAACCGCAAACGTTTGTTTAATCCAGTGAAGGGGCGTTAGCGACTCAGGTAAACGACTCTGTCTTACCCCACTTCTTACTTGCCCTTCGCTTCTAGCACCTTCTCCTTAAAGAGTTTGCCAGCGCTGAAAGCAGGTACACGGGTTGCTGGAATTTTGATTGGCTTACCAGTCGAAGGGTTGCGGCCCTCTCTGGCTTGGCGATCGCGAGCTTCAAACGTACCAAAGCCAACGAGCGTGACTTTATCGCCCGAAGCAACCGCGTCAACAATCGACTCTAACATCGCAGATAAAACTGAATCTGCATCTTTTTTAGTTACGTTTGCTTTTTCAGCAATCTTGTCAACTAATTCGCCTTTGTTCATTTTTGAGAATCCTCGCAATGGTTGCTGTGATTATACTTAAGGGATTTAAATGTGGCACAGTTTCATTGCTTTTATGCAGGGTTGAATTTACAAAAAACTCCGATAAAAATTGTGACGACCTGTTGCTTTTTGGCTAGCCAAACAACTTACCAAAGTGACAAAGACTCCACAAGTTTTGTTGAGTCAAAAACTCAGAATTAGCTCCCTGAAGCGTTTTCAAGTTTTTTTTACTGACTCTTTTCAAACCTAAAAATGAGCTTTTTGGGCACTGGCGCAGTAGCTTGTGGCACCCAATTAAGCGTAATCACTGCCCAGACGGGGATTGATAGAGGACATATTTGGAATTCTGATAGGAGACTGGAAAGTCCAAATTTCCCGGTGCATACGTTACAAAATACTGAGCCTGGTACTTTTTAGAGAGCGCGATCGCCTGCTCAGTTGTCAATTGTTTGTATCCTGCGGTCAACCGATCCATAATCAGCAGGGCATTATCCTGATTGCGCTGCAAGTCCTTCCAGGGATCCACAGGGCCACTCAAATCCGTCAACCGCTCAACCCAATCGACCACCCCCTGAGAAGTCGGTGGAACCAGCTTAAACTTCACAACAGTAGCCCGCTCTGCCAACCAGTTAAAACTGACAAAATCGACCGGCGGCGTCACAAAAATCGCCTCTTTGGGTGTGTTAGCGCGGATCCAGCCTGCCATATCTTTGTCAGCCATTGTCACCGTTTGAGGCTTACCGGGAAACTGACGCAGGTTCGCCACATCTTGAAATGTTGTAAACGCTTGCAAACAACAGGTCAGCGTGATGAGAAAGAGACACACCTGCTTGTAATAAACGCGCGATCGCCCCCGACTTAATTGTTGCTCTAACGCGCAACAAAACAAAATGCAGGTCATCAACGGCAGCATGATATCCCCAAAGCGAAAGGGATAGTACTGCAAAAATTTGCCCTCTGCGTCAAAAGGGGCAAGCGTCACCCCTACTAGAAAAGGGATCAGGCTCACCAGAGTAAAGTCAGCCAGGTCAATCTGTGCCTGATAAGCTGCGATCGGCTTGATTGGTTGGCGTCGCTGCCGATGAATCAGCCACAGACTTAAACAAAAAACAGTCAGCAAAATCCCCAGCTTTAACACCCAAGTAGGATGCCAAGAAAGCGGATTGAGATGATGCGGCGTGCGAATAAAAACATAGGTGAAAGAGGTTGTAAACCGTCCCCGCACTGCCGGATCCGAAATTTGCTGCCAAACCGTAGGGAAGGTAAAACACGCTGTCAGCAGGAAAATAGCAATCATTTGCAGCAGACGCACCCGATCGCCCAGCACTTGATCACGACGACGCAAGAACAACCAACCCAAACAGGCGATCGACGCCCACCCACCCACAAGCGTGTGAAACGATGCGGCTAACCCAAACAGGCCAACCGCCCAACGCCAGCGATCGCGGAGCAAACACGTAATGCCAAACAAAATCAGCCCATAGGCTACCATCTTGGGTTCCAGACCACCAATCATCCATTCACGGGCCGCAATCCCCTGATCGCCTGCAGCGTTGCTGGTGCCTGTATTGACATAGAGAAACAAGGCCAGGGCCAGAAGCAAAGATGTCAAACTTAAGCGCAGTTGGCGACTGAGAAAAACTAGCCCCGACGAGATAAATGAATAACAGAGTAAGCGGCCAATAATAGAAGTCGGCAAAAAGCCCAGCGTCATCGCAAGGCGACCGAACGCATTCATAAACAACACCCGGTAGCCTGCCGCCTGATTGAGATACCAATCATTTGGGAGCCAGGTTGGATCGACCTGCTGGCGCGAAAAAACGAGCAAGTTGGACTCATTAAACAACCCGACATTGCTGTTAAACAGCCAACGTAGGCTAATAAAGGCAGCCACAACTAGCACAGCCACCCAAAAGGGAACTTGAGCCTGTTCGACCGTCTGCAATTTTTTGCGCCACTCTGCCATAAGAACCTCCCAACCACGCTTCATTAAGATATAGCAGTCCTGGATATTCGTGAAATGGAAGCGGTGTTGTAAACAGGAAACCTTTTCAGAATCCAGATAGGATTACTCGATCGCGCAATAGCTGCACTTCCCCGTTAAGTGAGCGGTAGAAACGTGAATGCAGCGATCGCAATAGCCGAGCGATCCGCTCAAAATTTCGACTCATCGCCGCTTCAAGCTTTCTGCTAGTTCCTTAGCTGGATAGTAAATGTCGCCATTAATCCGCAAGTTTGGGTTGAAGGGCAAAGCAATCCGTGCATGATGATGTCTGTGGATTTGACATAGAAGCGTTGTGAGAAGTTTCCCGAAAGTAAAGTTGTTAGCGGTCGGCAAAGTTAAAAAAGAGTGGCTGCGCGAAGGGTTAGCCGTTTACCTCAAACGTCTGCCAGAACTAGAGATTTTAGAACTGAAAGACTCAACCCCTGATCGCGAAGGTGAACAGATCTTAGCCAGCCTCAAACCCAGCGATCGCCTGATTGCGCTGACCGAAGAAGGCAAAACCTATTCTTCGGTTGCATTTGCTGAGTTGTTGAGTCAGGCTGATTCAAATAGCTTAGTCTTCGCGATCGGCAGTGCCGAGGGGTTAAGTCCTGCGCTCAAGCAACAAGCAACTCACCTGCTCAGTCTCTCACCCATGACATTTCCCCATGAGGTCGCCCGCTTGTTACTCGTGGAACAACTCTATCGAGCCAAAACCATTCTGCAAGGCAGTCAGTATCACAAGTAAGCGTGCGCTTTGCTTAAGGGGTTCGCAATTGCTCAACCACACGGTCAAGACCTACCGCTCGCGATGCCTTAAACAGCAGGCGATCGCCTGGTTGCATCAGTTCTTTCAGACGGGCAACAACCTGCGCCTGATCCTCAAAGGTTTCCGCCGCTAGAGGGGCCGCCCCTTGCTTAAGGGCCGCCGCTTCAGCAGGATCCGCCAAAATCAACAAGCCATCTAAGTTCAGCTCGCGCACGCTCGTACCCACACGCTCGTGAAATTCTGGTGAGCGATCGCCCAACTCTTTCATCGTTCCCAAGACAGCAATGCGACGAGTGCCAGGAGTTTGAGCCAGCAACTTCAAGGATGCCAACATTGACTCCAGGCCAGCGTTATAGGTTTCATCGAGTAGCACAATGTCGTGGGGTAACTCATACCGTTTTGCGCGTCCCCCCGGCAACTCGACAGGCAGACCCGCTGCTAAAATCGACCAGTCAATTCCCAACACTTTTGCGACTGCCAGTGCCGCTAGATAATTGAGCGCGTTATGTTCACCCGCCAATGGCAACGGAAACTCCTGGTTTCCGACTCGAATCCGATCTGTCCCCACCATCTCTCCATATATGTCCCCCCCCGTCAATCCATAACGGATTGTCTTGCCCTGCCAGCAGTGAGTCGCAGTCTCCATCAACAGCGGATTGTCATAGTTGAGAATCGCTGTTCCACTCGCAGACATCTCCACCAGCAGTTCACATTTGGCTGCCGCGATCGCCGCCTCTGAACCTAACAAACCGATATGCGCCGTGCCAACATTCGTAATCACGCCAATCTCAGGACGTGCCGTTTGAGTTAATTCGGCAATTTGTCCTTTGCCGCGCATCGCCATCTCAATTACCGCAAAATCATGCTCTGGCCCTAACTCCAGCAACGTTTTCGGCACACCAATTTCGTTATTAAAGTTTGCCTGACTCTTGAGAACCTTGCCTTTTTGCCCCAAGACAGCAGCAATCAACTCTTTGGTCGTCGTTTTGCCAACCGAGCCAGTCACCCCAATTACAGGAATTGTGAACTGATCTCGCCACCAACGCCCGATCGCTTGATACGCCTGCAACGTGTTTTCAACCTGCAACAGCGGCAGGGCAGCATCAGACAGTGGGTACTGGGTATCGACAATCGCCGCGATCGCCCCTTGTTCCAGCGCTTTAACCACAAAATCATGCCCATCAAACTTTTCGCCCCGCAGAGCAACAAATACCTCACCCGGCTGAATACAACGGCTATCAGTGGTGATGCCCGTTGCAATTTGAGTCGCTTCCAACGAGGCAGGCGCGATCGCCTTTGCATGGGTTGCAGAAATCAGTTGAGCCAGCGTTGCACGACAGGGCATAGGGTAAAGACATCACAATCAGGACTAGGTGCCATTGAACGGCGAAAGGGGAACTTTGGCAAGTCATTTTTTATCGTGTTCATCCCTCAGAAAAAGCGCAGATCCCCAGAAGCTTAAAGCATCTAGGGATCTCGGCACACGCTTAGGTTAAACGCTTACAGAACGTTGACAAACGGGCGCATCTAGCGGTTGGGGGAGTACAGAGTGGGAGACAGAGGGCGATCGCCAAACAAGGAATCGAACCTCCCATTTACCCAGGCGACCCGGAGATGCAGCAAATGATTGAAACCA
>DVDV01000296.1 GCA_015296075.1 Leptolyngbyaceae cyanobacterium M33_DOE_097
AACTGAGGTGTGAAACGCATCTGCGGCAAAGATAGTCGGACGGTCGCGTCCCGCAAAAATAGCACGGTGCCAGGTTAACCTTTTCAGCCAAAAGCCCCCCTACTCATGAATCGGTAGGGGGGCTTTTGTTTTGCTGATGATATAGCTACCATATCCGCTGACATGTTCTTGGGGCCGAGAATGCGTTTTTGAAATCGCGACACTCATAGTAATCTTGGAAAAAATTATGATGATCGCCCTTTCGGTGGGTTAGCAGGGGAGTAGCCATTGATTATTTTACGACCAAACCAACACTTGAGCTTCGTACTCGCCCAAGTTAATTGTTAACTGATGATTCTGTGACTCAATTTTGTAATTCTTTGTCCACTCGTGCCAGATTCCATTTTCAGGGAACTGGGGAATCTGATAATTTTCTAAAAACTGATCAGAAAAATTAGCGACAACAACAACTCGTGAACCCTCATCATTCCAGCGAACATAAGCAAAGACTTTGGTTTCTGGATCTTCATGAAAGAAGTTGATGTTAGTGGTTTGAAGTGCTAGGTTTTGTTTCCGTAACGCAATTAGTCCTTTGTAGTGTTCTAACAAATTGCGATTCCGCTCGTTTTTCAGCAACGACCAACTAAGCTGTTGATCTTTCTCGTTAGCATTGATTGGGGTGCAGTCTCCAAACTCTTCACCCATCCAAATTAAGGGCACACTTACAGCTGTTATCAGTAACACTGCACCCAGTTTGGTTCGTCTAAATGCAGCATCATCAAAAATGTCGCGATCGCCTAAATCCAGTAATAAACGCGTCTGGTCATGGTTGCACAGGTAACTGACTGCCTTCGTCAGTCCCTCTGGGTAGCCTTGCTGCGTTGGGTCGATCGCCTGCTTAAGCTGCTGAGGGTCGAAAGACTCTTCACACAAATGAGATCGCATCGTGTGGTAAAAATTCTCGTGCCAGCAACCATCCATTGGCCCGTTAGGACTGACTAAATCAGGCTTTTCTGGGATGTGTTCCCCAATATTGTAAAACGGCTTTGCTCCTGCAATTTGCTTTGCTTCCTGAGTCATCCAGAAGAGGAAGTCAAAATTATCCAATTCTTTTAAGGCGTCGTAGCGAATTCCATCAATGTGATACTCCTGAACCCAGAACCGCAGCACATCGCGCATAAATTCCCAGGCTGGACAGATATCAAGGACTTCATCTTTGTAATCGTAATTAAATTCAGGCCCCCAGTGGTCTGAAGGGTCAGCATCAGGATGGTGGCGATCGTGGTAATACCAGTAATCACGATCAATATGTAATAACGGACTTTCTTCTGAGGAATGGTTGTAAAGTTGATCCAAAATAACGCGAATGCCTCTAGCATGGCATTCATCAATTAGTTGCTTCAACTCACTGGTTGAACCGTAATTGGGTTGAGTTGCAAAGAAATAACTGGGAATGTAGCCCCAGTTATAATCACCGGGGGTTTCGTTGAGGGGCATAAGTTCGATCGCATTAATGCCTAACTCACTGAGATAATCTAGTTTCTCAATAACGTTTTTATATTGACCGCGTGGACTATCGCCACTTCCATGAAAGAAATCGGAAATCAGCAATTCATAGATGATTAATTCGTGATCGCCTGGTAATGGTTGGTCATCATGCTGCCACACGTAATCGTCAACGATGCGATCTCCATTTTTGACTCGTACAATTCCATTTCCAGTCGATGCATCGATTTCGGTTACGTAAGGATCGTTAACGTCTAACCATTCATCTGGTTTATGGAACCAACTTTTAGATTGAACTCGAAATTTATACTGGTGAACACCATCCTCTAACTCAATGGATGTCCGAAAATAGCCCCTATCATCCTTTTGCATTGAGATTTCATTCCACTCAGAGAATGAACCCACTAATACAGCAGCTTTGTTGTAAGGTGCTAATAACTTGAATTCAATTGAGTTTGGCATACTCTATTCTGAATGAAATAAAGAGGATGCTTATTTTTATAGCAGCATGATCAATAACACTACATCTACATTTGAGCGTAATTTTGCAGTGAATGAATGCGATCACATCCGTTGTATCGTTGTGACCAGATGGCTTAAGAGATTGAGACTCGCGTCAGGAATTCCATTCTGCACCCCGTCTTAACCAAGAAGGAAAACAGGTCGATCGCGTGTTCCTTTGTTAACGGGAGAGGTGACCCTGCCAAGATTTGTCAATCACCAGTGAATAACTTCAAGAAAGCTGACCTGATCGAGTCAGTGACTTAAGAAATTTAGAGTAATCGTCATGTAAGTCAAAAGAGTGAAGCCCGAAGTGCTTAGACATTTCTTCGCAAGCTTTAACGCCACGAATACTGTTGCCACGGGCATCTAGGCGTGGTGAAAAGGCTGCAATCCCTAAAAGTTTTGGAACGACAGCGACAATGCCGCCTCCAACACCGCTCTTGGCTGGTAGCCCAACCCGGTAAGCCCATTCGCCAGAGTAATCATACATGCCACACGTGTACATGACACTCAATACATCTTTTATATATTCAGAGTCTAATGCGCGTGTATTGGTGATGGGATTGACTCCGTTATTGGCTAGCGTTGCGCCCATAATGCCCAAGTCTCGACACGTGACCATAACAGAGCATTGCTTAAAGTACAAGTCCAGCATGTCTTCCAGGTTGTCGTCTACCATGCCAAAGTTTAGCATTAGGTGAGCGATCGCCCGATTACGATGGCCGGTAGACCGTTCTGAGGTGTAAACAGACATATCGACGTAAACATCCCGCCCGATATAGCGCCGAAACATATCTAACAGGCGGTTTAACTTTTCGGTTGGGTTATTGCCTTTGACCAAGCCAGCCGTTGCGATCGCACCCGCATTCACCATTGGGTTGTAGGGTCGCCCCGATTGCTCATCTAAGATGATTGCGTTAAAAGAGTCGCCAGTTGGTTCTACCCCGACTCGACTTAAGACAAAATCTCGTCCACAGTCTTCTAACGTCAAGCCATGCACAAACGGTTTTGAAGCTGACTGAATCGTAAACAGCTTGTTAGTATCGCCAACTTCAAAAACTTGGCCATCGACGGTAACAACACAGATGCCAAATAGCTCTGGATCAACTTTGGCAAGCTCTGGAATGTAGTCTGCAACTGCGCCAGCCGTGATCGGCTTGTACTTTGCATGGAGATCATTTAAGAATCCCTGAAGTGGTGATGCAACTGCCTTAAACGGTTGAATCAATGAGTCAAGGTCATCAAGAAAATTCTGATTATCGTTACCTTCAACCACCGCTAACCCACCTTTTTAATGAGATGTCAATATTTTATTGTCAGAGGCCAAACAAAAATCTTGAGTTGAACGAAATACAGTATAGATTCGAAGGATCGAAATAGAATGCCCTGTATTTTGGAAACAGCCACACAAATATTCGAGATTGATTGACTAATATACGTGCGATAGATAGAAACCTTCAATAAAATGTGTTGAATAGGAGTTGAAAAGCCATGTAATTACTCATTTGGTAATTTTCTAAATTACTGAATATTGAGTCAATCTTACTTGTCAAGTCAAATGAACTAAGTGATAACTTGTTCTGTGACTTTTTTAAGCTGCTCAGTGTAAGGATGATTGGGATGTACCAGGCTAAAAACACCGCCACTCGCGAGTTGAATCATCTCATCACAGACTGGAAAAACTCCGGCAACTGGAACCTGAAATTTACTGGAAACCTGCTCTTTAACATCTTGTGGATCGTAAGAAGGCAATACCTTATTGACAACAAGCATAGTCTTTGGCGTGTCTAGCTTACGGGCAACCTGGAGTGTAACAGCAGTGCCTTGAAAATCTTGGCGATCCGGGCGCAGAATAATCACCAAGGCGTCAGAAATCGCAACAGAAAGTAGTGTTTCTTTATTTAACCCAGGGTGAGTATCAATAAAAAGATAATCTAACTGCAGCTCTTGACATAAATTGCGCAATCCATCGTTGAGCAATGTAACGCTATACCCCTCATTTAAGATACGGGCGATCTCCCCAGCTTTAATGCTTGATGGAATCAGGTAGACCGAACCCCCTGCTTTAGCAACATCAGCGGGAGTGACATTGTAAGAGGCTTCAGTAATGGTGCAGCGCTCCCACAAATAATCGTTGAGCGATCGCTGCATCTCCTGCTCATCCATGCCAAAAATAACGTGGATTCCGGGCGATTGAATGTCTGTGTCAACAATGGCGACTCGATTTCCTTTAGAAGCGGTGAGTACTGCCAGATTTGCGGTGAGATTTGACTTTCCTGTACCTCCACGAAATGAATGAACAGAGATAACCTTTACCATACGATCCGTCCTTAGGTTTGATTCATGCTTGTGTCTTGCCAAGTGTAATGTTCAACTCGAGTGGAAGACTCATTGAGCTTTTTAATTGTTACTCGAAAGGAAGACCCTTGAAATTTATTTGTTCAAATTAACTATATTCTGTAATGCGGTATACATTTCTACGGTTATTCTTCGATCAAGAGCTTTGATCTTGATGGGCTTCCTTTAAGCGCCGACTCTCTTGCTGTAAAAAGTCGAAATAATCTGAGTCGGTATCATCATCTTCAATTAAGGTTGATGGGGTGTCTAGCGTAAATTTTTGGTAAGTTTGCATGCCGCTGCCTGATGCCTGCCCTGAAGATTCTGTTGGGGAGGAAGAACCCTCTGGCTTCGAACGATCGCTGTTCTGATTGAGTTCTTCTAGGTGGGATTTTGGGGGCTTGTCTGAGTTCAATTCGCTGCCATTGCTCTTGAGCTGTTGGCTTTCTTGCTTGATCTCTTGAATGAAGTCGAACTCATACTCATCTGCATCTGACGAATCTTTCTTTCTTTGTAGCTGTTGGCTTTCTCGTTTTAGATCATTAATGAAGTCAAATTCATACGCTTCAGACTCTTCAGCATTGGAAATGGTTGTTCGAAAATTAAAAATATCAGATGGTTGAGTTTTTTCAGGCTGAGGCTGGGGGCGATCGCTTGTCTCTTGTGGCGGTTTAAGGTTAGAAAATAATCGAGAATCTGTTTCACCCCCCTTTTGCTGCTCTCGCAGGCTTTTTACGGTATCTTGTAAGTCCTTAAAGTAATCTGTTTCTGTAATCTCGGCTACCTGTTTTTCTAACTTTTCCTCGTCAATATCTACTTCTAATTTGAGGAAGGTCTTCACGGTTTTATAGACGGTTTGACCGTAGGTGCTGTTATTAAAGCGGTCGAGTAGCACCACCCCAACAGCCGTAGTCATAAATGCCGCGATCGCAGGAACAAAGGGAATCCACCCCGCTTGAAAGAAGATTAGCAGGGAGATGGCATACACGGCTCCACTTGCTCCGGCGGCTGTCACACTAAACCAGAAGGGATGACGGAGATACCATGCCAAAATGCCACCAACAAGTGACCAGCCCAAGACCCAAGCCAGCTCACTTGGAAATGACCAAACCCAAATTAGCGGTTGTTGATCTAGCACAGCGCTTAAGATTTGGCTGGCTGATTGGGCATGCACGATGACACCCGGCATCTTTTGGAGGTCGTCTTTGCTAGAGCTATAGGGTGTGTAAAAATCGTCTTTTGCCTGCGGGGTTGTATAACCGACCAACACAATGCGATCGCGAATCAACTCAGGATCAACCTTACCGTTTAAGACATCCGTTAATCGGACTTGAGCCACCGAGTTGCTTTGAGATCGGTAGTGTAAAAGCAGTTGATACCCACCTGCATCAGCGTTGCGATAGCCGCCTGTATTCGGCTGAAACTTATGCAGAATTGTATCTCCTAACTTTAACTCTTCTGTCTCAGTGATTTCAGGCTTAATATTTAGGTCTTCTAAATAGGTTAAGGCAACATTGAAGCTGAGCGATAGGAGGGTGTTGCTGGGGTCATTGCAAAGATGCTTTTTGATGATTAGTTTGGAAGGGGGTGGGGTCAGCCATAGCAACGATCGCCGCAAAATGCCACCTGGGTCAATCACTAAATCAGCCGTGCCGACCTTTTCTAACGCGATTCCGGGGGGAGGTGCGACTCCAAATTCTCGTTGAGAGTTAACTTTGCACACAATTACGATGCGATCGCTCTGCTGTAGCTGCTGCAACAATTCGGCTCGCCCCGGCTCAATGGGGATATCTCGGATCACATCAATGCCAATGACGCGCGGTTGATAAGTTTCTAACTGCTTGATTAAGTTTGCTAAGGTGCGATCGCTGATGGGCCACTCTTGCAGGGTTTGCAGATCCAGTTCATCAATGCCAACTACTAACAGGCGATCGTCTGGCTCCTTGTCAGGTTGCGCCTGGATAAAGTGGTCATAGGCAGCTAGCTCAGCGCCTTGTAAAAAGCCAAAATGGCGGATCCCAAGAATGCTCCCGGTCATCGTTAAACTGGTCACCAGAATTGGTACGCCTGTTTTCATGACTAACGAACCCACAGTTTCCAAACGCGGGAAGCGAGTGTGAAGTTCGTTGAGAAGCCGGGAGAGCATACGCGATCGTTTACGAGAACGAAAGGAGTACGAGACTACCCCTATCACAGGGCCATGCGTAGATTGCAGTTTGATGCAACCTGCCATGAGCGTGTGTAAAGGCTGCAAATAAAAGTTGAGCCTATCCACTTTACAAGCTATTTAACAGCGATCAGGGATTAAGAGATCACAGAACTACATACAAACGGATCACAACGGTCAGAATCGTTGAATCTTAGCATTAATGCAGACAGGCAAAGGGTTTGTTCTGATATCAAATTTTGTTACGGTAGCTACCACGACTTTGGTAGGCTAGACTGGATTTCAATTACTCTCAAGCGCACTAAAATCAGGTAGTTTGTTAGTAATTGCCCCTGCGCTAGTCGTTTGGCACTGCTTCAGTTTTTTCATTTTCCGCAAACCCTCTTTCCTGATCGTCTACTAACTTCCAAGGATTTCAGTAATGAAAAAGCGCCCCCTCAATTTTTTAGGGTTTTCACTGTCGGCATTGCTGCTTAGCACCTTCGTGATGATGGTCGCTGACATAGCCGTTGCAGGGTCAAAGTTTAGGCCCCCGCGATCGGGTGCCCCCGGTAATCGAGAAGCAGGCGCGGCTCGCAGTGATACATGTGCCTCAACTGCCAACAGTAGCGGTCTGACAGCCCTTCTACCGACTAGCAATTTAGGTTTGACGACTAAAGCATTTCCTACTTTCTTTGCCTATCTTCCTCCTAATAATGCACAGCGCGCGGAGTTTCGGTTAGTCGAAGAGGAGAGTGGTAAGGAAGTGTTTACCGGACAGGTACAAATGCCCAAGGCCAATGCAGCTAATGCGGCTTACAGGCACAAAGCTTCGGTTGTGAAGATGTCGTTGCCAAAGACAGGTTCATCGGAGGGGTTAAAAGCTGGTAAGAGTTACCTGTGGGCCATGATGTTGGTCTGCAATGCTCAAAACCGAGCCGAAGACATCGTGGTGACGGGTGTTGTGCAACGAGTTGATGACAATTACGTGAAGACGTTAGACGCTGAGACTAAGCAAAAGCTAGCCAGTGTCAACACGGTACCCCCTCAAGAGAAACCCTCGATCTATGGTTCAGCAGGAATCTGGAATGACATGTTGGCGGATACAGCCGCGCTGATGCAAAAGAATCCGGCAACTTACAGCGAAGAGTGGAAAGATTTGCTGGGCGAACAGGGCTTAGGGGCGATCGCAACGGCTCCTGTGGTTGAAGTAAAGCTTGAGCCAATTCGGCCATAGCACAGCTAAAACAGCCCCTTCTAAGCTCATGCACATAGGCAGAAAGGTTGGTGACTCATGAAAGTGATTGACCCAATTTTCTGCCTTCTTGCGTTCAAGAAACATACAGAAAATCGATCAAGTGTCTGTTGCGCAGGAGACCAAATCAACAGACAGCAGTTGAGCTTTTCTAAAGCTCTTGAAGAATTTGGAAGCGCGAATTATAGCACTTTTCTAAATAGTTCTTTACGACCGTATCGCCAGGATTGTGGTTTATGCAATTGAAGAACAGCTCTGTTGCATCTCTAAATTTACGCGTTTCGTAGAGATCAAGGGCGGTTGCAAACATCTCGGCGGTTTCGAGTTTGCCATTGCGTAGATTTGGCGGATCGGCATCAAACACTTCGTAAACGGTAATAGCCTCTGACTTCCCCTTCACCTTTACCTGGTCGATCTTGCGGATAAAGTACTGCTCAGGTTGTTGTAATTGTGCAAAGGTGTCATGGCTAATCAACAGCGTAATCCCATACTCACGGGTTAGTTTCTCGAGCCGGGCTGCTAAGTTAACCGCGTCGCTAATAACAGTGCTGTCCATTCGGTGTTCGTCACCAATTGTCCCTAGCATGAGTAACCCCGTGTTGATGCCAATCCCAATGTTGATTGCGGGAGTCACATGTTGATTGAACTCTTGCACGGTTTTTAGCATCGCAATGCCAGCTCTGACGGCATTATCTGCTGTGTTGTTAAACAGTGCCATGATGCCGTCACCAATGTATTTGTCAATAAAACCGTGATTTTTTCGAACACAGGGTTCCATATAACTGAGAAACACATTAATGAAGCGGAAAGTCTCGGCGGGTGTCATCTTTTCTGACAGGCTCGTAAAGTTGACAATATCTGCAAACAAAATCGTCATTTCTTTTTGAATCTGGTCTCCTAAAGACACATCAGCAATGTTTGCTTTACCAAGAAGTTGCAAAAACTCACGAGGCACAAACCGTTCGTAAGCCGTTGTCAATTTCAACAAGTCTTGAACGTGTCGTGTTGTCACTTCATCCGAATGATCCATCAATATTGCAACTAAAGCGCTCAGATCCCTCCGTTCTCGGGTTAGATGCTTTACTTCCCAATGAAGCTGCTCAATCTCGTGTAGAAGGTCTTCCCTGGATCGTTCTTCCTGGCTCATAGCTGACGCTTACCGATAGCATGGTAATAAATGGGGTCTGTTTTTATATACATTCAGCGATGCCCTGATCCGTTCAAGCCAAGCAGTTTTTCATTTGCTTGAGAGAGCTATGACTTTCCTCAGTTTACGTAAATGACAAAGCATTCAATGATCAGTGTAAGCGGTGAACCAGTTTCTACGTTATGTCTGATATTTTTTCAAATCATACCCACAAAGCTGAATTCAACACCAGCTGATTTCGCCCAATCATTTGCTCATCCACAACCCCCTTTCCCTAAACCTAAGATCCTTGCCATTTACGAAATACCATTTTTCGACCTTCTTCTGCACTCAGTAAAATCGGAGGACAAATAAGCAGGAGTAGCCATTGCCAGGATGTCAGGGGTGACGTGGTAAAAACACGGCTCAGAAACGGAACGTAAATTAAGGCAATCACAACCATGCACTCCACCCAAATGCCGAGCCATAGCAAGCGGTTGTCTAGCCAATTGAGGCGAAGTATCGAACCCCATTCTGAACGACAGGCAAACAGATTACCGATTTGACACGCGACGATCGCGACCAACGTGACAGTTGTTGCCTGACGATAAATGGCAGTGAGGGATGGATCAGCCGTGTGGTTTAAGATCATTGGTGTTACTTGCTGTAAGTCGCTCAAAGAGTAACCATGACTCCACCAGACCAGGTAAAAGCCTAGCAGTGACAGAATGGTTTCAATCATACCTAGAAAGCCATAGGCTCTTAGAAGTAAGGGGGTATTTAACAGAAATTCTTGCTTAGGGCGAGGCGGATGAGTCATGATACCTGCTTCGGGGGATTCGGCACCCAGTGCCAGCGCGGGCACCATATCGGTGCCTAAGTCCACAGCCAAAATTTGTAAAATCGTGAGCGCAGGTGGAACTTTAAAGATCACCATTGCTAGGAAGGGCATGATTTCTGGAATATTGGATGCCAGAATATAGGTCATAAACTTACGGATGTTCTGGTAAATGCCACGACCGAGCGCGATCGCCTGAACGATCGTGGCAAAGTTATCATCTGTTAATACAATATCGGCAGCTTCTCGTGCCACATCCGTACCATTCATCCCCATGGCAATGCCGATATGGGCTGCTCTCAGAGCTGGTGCATCATTCACGCCATCTCCGGTGACAGCGACAACCTCACCGATATCCTTATACGCTTGCACCAGACGTAACTTATGTTCGGGTGACATACGCGCAAATACTAAGGTGGAGCGATACTTCAAAATCTGTCGTAGTTGAGCATCAGACAAATGCCCCATCCCTTCTCCAGTGACGACTCGCACCCGTTCGTGGAGGTTGTGATGGTTGCGCACCAGCCCAATTTTTTGGGCGATCGCCTCAGCCGTTAAACCATAATCCCCTGTCACCATCGTGACTTTGACTCCAGCTGCATGACATCGGGCGATCGCGTCGGGCACTTCAGGCCGGGGAGGATCGAACATGGCAATTAACCCAATGAAGATCAAATCTTGCTCCAACTCTTGCGCCCGCAACGTACACAACGTTTCATCGCCACGCCGCGCTGCCAAGCCCAAAACCCGAAATCCCTGACGTGCCAGCTCATCATTGACAGCAATGACCTCATCTCCGACGGTCTGGGTCAAGTCTTCGATCGTGCCATTTCGTAGAATACTCCGACAGTGTCGCAATACTTCCAGGGGGGCACCTTTTGTGATAGCCAGGTGAGGTATTGTACTCGTCCAAATATCTGACGATCGCCAATCCAGCACGACTGTCATCATGCGACGCCGCGAATCAAATGGCACCTCTCGCAAGCGGGGAAATTGGTGTTGCAGAGACTCCAGGTTTAATCCTGCTTTAGCCGTAACAACCAGCAATGCTGCTTCTGTTGGATCACCAATTTCTTGCCATCGGTTAGGAGAGGGATGCATTAACCGAGCATTGGAACAAAGCGCAGCTCCAATCAGTAGCAGGCGCACTTTCCAGGCAGCTTCATAATCTGCTGGCATTTGTACGGTGCCATCTGTGGGGTCATATCCTGCTCCGGTCACTTGGATCAGGTGCGGTGGGAGGCGACTGGCGTTGTCTGGGGACGTTTCCTCTGGTGCTGGAACTCCTGTCTGCTGCTGAGGCTGCCTGGGGATCCAGAGATAGCGTACGGTCATTTCATTTTTGGTCAAAGTCCCCGTTTTGTCGGTGCAAATGACGGATGTTGCACTAAGGGTTTCCACTGCCGACAGTCGCTTGACTAGAGCATTTTGCTTGGCCATGCGTTGTACGCCTAATGCTAATGCCAGCGTCACTGTGGGCAACAATCCTTCGGGCACATTTGCCACAATGATACCGATCGCAAAGATGGAACTCTCACTCACACTCATGCCAATCAGCAGGTAGCTGAGCAAGAAGACTGTGATGCCCATCGCGATGGCGATCGCCGTAATGAGTCGAACGATCCGTGTTACTTGTACCTCTAACGTGCTGGGTTCCCGTCTAATAATTGTTGTTAGATGAGCGACCTGTCCAAATTCGGTTTGCGCCCCTGTCGCGTAGACAACCGCTACGGCTCGTCCGGCTGCAACTGTCGCTCCTGCCAAGACTAAATTCGCAATTTCAGCAGGGTTGATCTGTTCCTGCAACGGATATTCGCCTTGGCGGGTTAAAGGCTTGCCCGAACGTAATAATACCGCCTCCCGCATTCGGACGGGATGGGCATTGCGGGCAACAGGAAGGGATTCTCCGGTTAATACTGAGGTATCGACATAAAAGCTCTCCGCAGATACCAGACGGGCATCAGCGGGAATGCGATCGCCTTCCTCAAGTTGCACGACATCTCCGCGTACCAGTTCCCTGGCAACAATCTGTTGTAATGTTCCGTTGCGGTAAACTTTAACTTGCATCGGTAAGACGTTTTTTAGGGCACCTAGCGCACGCTCCGCCTGAAACTCTTGCCAGAAGCTAAAAAGAGCGTTAATCCAGATGACTGCCCAGATTGCCCATCCCAATGCTGGGGTGCGTGATACAAAAGCGAGGATCCCCGCTACCCACAGTAACAAAGCCATGAAATGAGTGAGTTGATCAGTAAACCGCAACCACAGGGCACGATGAGCTGGCGCTGGGAGTTCATTCAGCCCGAATTTGGCGAGCCTTTGACTGGCTTCTAAGTCAGATAAGCCCGTCTCAGAGGTTGTCAGCGATTCATACACCGCTTCAACGGGTAAAGTCCAAATTGGTTGGTGAAGTGCCAACATATTTCCATAATCCTGAATCAGATAGGATTAATTCAATTTGTGGCACATTTTCAGAAACGCACAGCGTGTCCTTAATTATTTTCTACTTCTACTTGAAAACCAAATGGCGATCGCCACACTAGCAAGTTGTCTTGAAACGCAGCTAAAAGTTGCCAGCTTGATATTCATCCGGCTGAGCAGCAACGCCTGCAAACACGGGTTCGCTAACACTATCCCAAGTGCATGCAGTCAGTGGATCAGGAGCCACTAAGACCAGTGTGCCTAAATGCTCGCCACATCTGCCAGCCCAAAGGGAAAGCGTCTTAGCACTAAGGTTTTCATGGAGCCTCAGTACCTGTTATTTAGTAGGAGCAGCCCTGATGTATCGCTGATTTTACTGTTATGAAGATATTTTTGGGCAAAAGCCGGAATTTCTTGATAAAGGACTCAGGTGGTTAATGGCGATCGTTACCGATTGTAGACCTTCATTAACTCATCTTAGAAGCCAGCAAGCACACTGGAACTTATTATTTCAAACAATCTGGCAATTTCGACTGTAAGCACTTTCAGCGCGGGATCTGGCGTATTTTAGTAATTTATTCAAGAGACGCCGCTGCCAGGGCGCAGAATTCTTCATAGGACCCAACGACGCAAGCCACTCTCCTACCTCTGGATGGGTATTACAAACACAGTCAAGAAATGCTGACCAAGATGCAGGCCACATTGAGCCGTGGTAGTGCAGGATTCTGGCGTCATTGAATGATTCTTCCTTGTAGAACACCTTATCTTTTTGAGGGGAGACACTGAAGTTGTGAGAGTAGGGAAGTGGTCGCCAGGGTAAACCTAATTGAAAAGCTGTCAACCCCAAAGCAATTTGGTCAGTAAAGAAAAACCCACATGCTTTGGATGATATGTGGGCATCTAATATCTTTGTACAATTTTCGAGATACTGCTTAGCAAAGTTTGTTTCTCGTCGGTAAACAAACATTCCACTATTGAAATAATATCTGATCCGATCATGCTCACGTTCTGTAGTTACCCAGGGTAATAATTCAATATCTAAATTCAGTACCCTGCAAACTGATAACCAGTAGGGTTCTAAAGGATCGTTCAGGCCAGTTGTCCCGCCATTTGAGTCCACCGTGCAGGCAAGAAAACTTTCGTCTGCTCGTAAACTTAGTTGATCTGGTTCATCAACAAATAGCAGATCACTATCTAGCCAACCGATTGCTTTTGAATTAGACCTCTCGTTGGCAGCTAAGATGGCGTAGGGTTTATTCATAAATTTGTTCCAGGAATAACGAGTATTCCCTATATCCGAAGAAAGGACTAGATATTCAATTTCATATTGATCAAAAAAATGACGAGTTTTTTGATCTAAAGGTGAACCAAAGCGAGGCATGACAGCGATTACAGGAGTATTTGAAAACTTGCCACTGTATCGCCGCAAACTTTCTATCATGCGAATGGTTTGGGATTCAAGACTGCCAGATTCTACACAACAAACAAATACAATATCAGATGTACTATCCATAGTGGATTCAATTGACAGTAAAGTATATCGGTAGTTATCTCGGTTAGACGGGGTGCAGCGGGGAAAGCCCTGGCTGAGGGCGCAGCTCCCTTTATTTTCAATGTCCTAAACCAACTGATGACAGTGATATATAGAGAAACTTAGAAATTTGATAGATGACTGAAGACTGCGAAATAACCAGATCAATTAAAGCCGCCACCTGCAAACCCAGCGATCTTGTGATGCCAATACTGATTTACGGATTCTTTGCTGCTGTAGATGCATCACCAGTATTTTAGATCATTCAAGGCTGCAACACACGTACACTTGCCAGATAATGTCTCTATAGAACCACCAAGCAGAGACTGGCCAAGCCATCCTTCTGGTCGCGAAAGCGTGAAAGGTGCTTTTACCGTCTCATGCGAAATGCTCTGGAAGCCGACTTTACTGTAGAACCCTGGGTCTCCATAGGTAAGCACAATGCTCACTCCCCTATTCTTCAATTCACTCAGGCCGTGATTGATCAAAGCCTGACCGATGCCTTTGCCTTGATGGTCACTGTGTACGGCCACAGGCGCTAGAATGAACGACTCGATCCCATTCTCAAAATCTAACCGACTAAAGCAGATAGATCCAACTATTTGTTCGTTATCTACGGCGATAAAGCAGTACAGATCATGCTCATCTGTTTTCTCAAGCAGGTCTTTTGTCAGCTGTCCAACCAGGGTGCCTTCAGCTTCTCCTTCAGACTTTGCGAATACGGATGTAAAGAGCGACACGATAGCCTGTGAGTCATTCTGTGTATGACGCCTGAAATGCATAGTAATCCTTGATTCTGTTGAAAGCGTATATTTTAGGATGACACCAACGACCCCGTTCACCCGCCACCAGTAACTCCGCAGATTCACCGGCCAAGGTGATCCAGCCGGGTTTAGTGGAATTGTTAGACCGTTGTCACAGGAATCTCAATGGCAAACTCTGTGCCCTGCCCAAGTTCAGAGTCAAACTCAATCTTTCCACCGTGCTTCTCAACGATGATTTGTCGAGCGATCGCTAAGCCTAAACCTGTCCCTTTTCCCACGCCTTTAGTGGTGAACAGGTTGTCAAAGATCTTATGCTTGATGTCCTTTGTCACACCGATTCCATTATCTTTAATTTTAATGATTGCCCATTGCTGATCAGCTGATAGCTGGGTTGTAATTGTGATGCGGTTTGGCTGTGCCTGGATTTCTGAAAAACTCTTACCTTGATTCGATTCATCCAGGGCATCAACCGCGTTGGCTAGCAAGTTCATGAAAACCTGATTGAGTTGTCCTGGGAAGCAGCGAATTGGGGGTACTTCCCCATAGTCCTGAATAATCTGAATCGCTGGGCGCTGCTCATTTGCCTTTAAGCGATGTTTGAGAATGAGTAATGTACTATCCAGTCCTTCGTGCAGTTGAAAAGGAACTCGGTGTTCTGTATCAGCTCGAGAGAACGTTCTGAGGCTGGTGCTAATACTAGCAATTCGTCTGATACCCTCCTGCATAGAATGCAAGAGTTTGGGCAAGTCTTCTCGTAAATAGTCTAATTCAATAATGTCAATTTTCTCTGCGATCGCTGGACCTGGGTGTGAAACTTCTTGTTGGTACAGATCGAGCAACTCAAATAAGTCTTTCACATAGTCTTTAGCAGGTTGTAGATTACCGGATAGAAAACCAACAGGGTTACTGATTTCATGAGCTACACCTGCAATTAAATTGCCTAAAGCCGACATTTTTTCCCGTTGGATGAGTTGCAGTTGGGATTGTTGTAATTGCTCCAGGGCTGCTGTGAGTTCAATCGTCTGCAACTCCAGTTTTTGATTCAATTCTTGTAAGGCAATTTCAGCCTGCTTGCGCTCTGTAATGTCTTGGTAAGTGCCCAGAATTCCAATGATTCGACCACTACTATCATGTAAAGGAGCTTTATTAGTTTCCAGCCACGTCTGCTTCCCTTCGCTATTAAGCTGGGGTTCAGTAATGCCCAACTCAGCTTTACCTGAGAGTATGACCCGGCGATCGCATGCTCGATAAAACTCTGTTTCTTCTCTTTTCCACGGCATGTCAAAATCGGTTTTGCCAACAATCTCCTCAGGAGAACTCAGCCCAGCATCATCAGCAAAATTTTGGTTGCAACCCAAATATGTTGAATTTCGATCTTTCCAGAAAATTGCTTCAGGTAATGTGTCCATAACGAGTTGTAGCATCCGCTGAGATGCTCTCAAATCAAGCTCGATCTGTTCACGCTGTTTTTTTTCCTGAGCTTGAGCCTGCTTCAAGGTTTCAATCTCTGCGCGAGCTTGGTTAAGCGCTTGTTCTAAATGAGTTACTGCCTCATTTGGGGAAATAGCTGGTACGCCTGCTTTATCCATTGTTTAGTCTTTAGATAGTAATTGACACTTTAATCCAGAATTCCCTGGCTAGGAAGTAATCTAACGTTTCGCTTGAACGGTTGTAAACAAACTTTTCCTCAACATCAAACTACCTTTCAAATTCGCTCGACTTGTTACTCTGCTGCAACATTACAAGTTACTTCTCAAATCCTTGAGAAATAGTTTGGTATACTCCTCTTTCTCTGCATATAATTTCTGCGACTCTGGCAAATAGCACTTAAATTCCCCAAGGATCTTCTCTTCAAGATATTGCATGAAGGCTTCAAGCATCGCTTTGGGCACTATCCTGCTTTGGTGCATGCCGACCGAATCTACCAGACCCCAGCCAATCGCCAGTATTGCCAGGAACGGGGATTCGACTCAGGGGAAAACCGTTAGGCCGACCCAAAGCCAGTCTGCAAGCGGATAGCCAAAAGCAAGCCCAAGCTGATGCTGCGATTCGCAACCAGGGCAAAGCTCGCTTCAACCGCAGAAACAGCGATCGCAATCACCTTCCCCGTCATGAATCTGGAGCAGTTGCTCCGGCATCTGTTTTTTGTCTTTTTGCCCGCGTTTAAACGTTGTTTTAGTTCAACCGATCGCAACGACAGGGAGCCAATTCTCAATTTGTTACGGCTGTTGTTTAAGTTCTAGCCAGTCTCAGGATTTAGCTGTCAGTCTTCCCAAAATTCGTGAAATACTTTTTCAGCAAGCCCTACTTACTCCTGCATTCCTTCGTAGAGCAACCGGGCAAATAGACGTGCCCCATCATCCATCTTCAACTGGGCGTAGGAGGGTGGCTCAGATACTCCAACAGCTCGTAAATCAGACAACAATTCTGGGTGGAATTGACAAGTGAACGATCGCCGCACCTGTTTACTTTCAAAATCTCGATAAATGATGCAGGTAGCCGAACATTCTGTCACAATTTCATCGCCAATTGTTGTAGAGCAAAGAATCTCGACAGCATCTGGTAGTTTCAGTAACCACGACAATCGACTAGCCGCTAAAACGGATCGATGAGGAATCATCGCATCATGTAACAAACGATAGGCCCAATTTGCAAATAAGATCGCTTCCTGATTCACCTCATCTGAGTGAAACATAGCAATGTTGACTTCTCGCTCATACTCAATCGCCGTATCAATGACACCCTCGTACTGATCGGCTGTAATATCATGGGCATCAATCAAGTCTTGCGGAATGCCGAGTTCTTCTCGATTGGGAGATTGATAATGATGTAACTGGCGATCGCCGACTTCTGGGTATTCATTTGGACCCACCGCAAATTCTGGATCATCCCACCCTTCAATCGTATGACCATTGCGCTTCATAATTTTGAGGGAACAGCCCATCAACTCAATGCGCTGACATACACGCCTTAGCGATCGCATCATTCTACCGTCTCGATCTCTCGGAAGTGTATCTAAACTTAGGACTTGCCGCACGGCTCGTTTAATCAAGTTGATGTGGCCCTGAGCCGCAAGTTGATGTCCTAAACAAATAAACAAGGCCAGGGCACTGGTGGGCGATCGGGAAATTAACAACCTTTCGATTAAAGAATGAAGATCATCGAGCGAACAGTTTGCCCCATTAAATGTTGAAGCATCTCGAACAGACGGATTACCGCCTTCTACAACGACGGCTAACCCAGATGTAATTAAAGGCACGACAACCTCTGGGTCAAGCAGGCCAGACGACCATACCGGAAACAAAATCGAATCACAATCGGCAATTTTTTGAGCAATGTAGGCAACGTTAAGTGATGCTCGTACCTCTTCTCCCAACGGATTGTGCCCCACATGATGCCAGGGTTCAATAATCGAAATAGCATTACGAAATAAGACTGGATGGTGCATCAAAAACTCGAGTTCGACGTTGGAACCGATTACCTTCTCCAACGGTCTACCTTTGCCCCAGCCAAACTTAAGATTCTCAGATAGAAGTGACTCATCGGGTAAAGGGTCAGGTGAGTGACGATCAGCAAGAAACTGACCAATCAACACGTGTACTGATTCGAAATCAGAATTCCCTTCGCTTAAGTAGCCTGGACATAATCGCCAATTAAAAGTTGGTTGAAAAGGATGATCTTCTACTGATTTATCCACTGTCTATGTCCTTTTATTTCAGTCAAATAAGACGGTTCTTATAAATCTTGCCATCTTTCATAACCACAATGAAGTTCTTAGCTGAATCCTCGATCAGCTTGATATTATCGATGGGGCGATTCTAGATTGTGTGGAGAAGAGGTCTGAGAAGCAACATCGTTATGAGAGACAGGCAGTAACTCCTCTGCTTGAACAGGGAATGTTGTAGACGCGATCGCGTTCATGAGCAGACCGACTTGAGGCGGCATCATTCTTAAAGGTCTCAACATGAATGTACTAAACTCACATAAAGCATGACTGGTTTGTTTAAGTTGGCTGTTGTTTGCCAGTCTCACTTTTAGTCTCATGTTTAACTCACACCATCTCTCAAACGAATCGCATGGATCTTAACTGTATCTACTTTGCCTATATGAAGATTAAGGCAAGCTTTCGGTTTATCAAAACTTTCTACTATTTTGTTAATGTTCTAGAGGGTACTATTTAAAATTTGAAAAACATTGTTACTAATAGAAAAATAAAATACAAATTAAAAATAATTTGTCGTAGAATAAATCTGTCAGGTGATCGGTGAAAGCTTTGCTGAGAAGGATATACAGTGGCTTCCATCAAATCACTGGAATCTCAACAAGTAAAACTTCTGGAAATTTCTATCCTTATTTCCAGGCGGCTCTATTGCTTTCTCCGTAGAAAACCTGGTAGCTTTAATGCCGTAGAAGGCTAGATTGAAGTAATTGCAGAAGCTTCATCCAGCAGATTGCAAACCTTTAAGAGTTAAATTTGAAATGCATATTAAAAAGATCGCAGCAGTTTGTTTGGCAGGTTGCGTTGGGGCTATCCTTTCAATCAGTGCAGCACTTGCTCAGCTGTATACCGTTACCAGTAATGACCTAAATGTACGTCGTGGACCTGGAACAAACTTTCCAGTGACGTATGTACTGAAGAAAGGCGATCGCGTTGAGGTGACGCGACGACAGGGAGATTGGGCATTTATCGTTGGTGAACGAGGCGGCGAAGGTTGGGTCTTTGCTCGCTACCTCAGAGCTGAAAAGCCAACTCCACCCACAGGTGGAACGAACACGAATGAGATCTTCAAATCGACGGGCACGATCAACAATGCCCGTTACAGTGGACGTGGCGATGCCCAGATGGTGATTGTGCGGCCCAGCAATAATCAAGCGTCGATGAGTCTCACAGCTGGGGGCTTCTCGATTGAATATATTGGTGTTGTTCGCAGCAACTTCGAGGGCACGATTCAACTTCAGGTCAATAAGTTCCGGTCTTCAGAAATGGGCTATCGGACAGTTTCAGCTTCGGGTAATTGTGATATCCAGGCTAGTGCTGGTGTCATTCGACGTTCTTTTTGCACTGTTACTGGAAGTGGCATTGACCATGGACGCAGCAACTTTACAGCTCGCTGATGGGGTTGAACAGTAAAATTTGCGCAGTTAGCAAATCAGTCGCGTACTTTCTAAACCTTTGAAACTCTCATTGTTTGAGCCTTTAGACATTGTGGCAGAACAAGCTAAAGAGCATTATTGTTCTATTCTTAAAGCCCCGAATGCTTGCCTTCATCAGACCAGGCATTTACGCTACTCGCTTGCTAATTGCACCAAATCATTTGCTCATCCACTGTTAAGGGCGTTGCTGCTTGGGAGTATGAATTCTGTAAAGGCGTTGTCTCGATGGAGACGCTACGCGAATGTGAAACGTCTCTAGCATGGGGCTGCTTATCCAAAAAGCATATATGTCCAGCAAGGCCCAGTTAAGTTCTAGCCGCTATCTGGTGTATTCCTTTCTAGGTGATGATATACGACCAGACAATACCAGCCTCCATTATTTATGTTATGGGTGTAACAATGATTATTAGAACAAAACTGGTTGAATTATCAACGTTCGCTGCCGTCGCTTATCGCCAAAAACTCAAGGATGGCCCAGGAGTAGCTATTCTACGCTATGACGCGGCACAGCCTGGATTCGCAAGCATCAGTCGTAAAACTGGGGAGCCTGTCCCCTCTGCCAATACAAACCTTGAGATGTATCCTGTCGAAGCTTTCCAGGAAGCGATAGAGTTAACTGGGGGAATGCCCTATGCTCGCCGGGGGAAAGTGCAACTCAGCGGAGAACCTCCAGCACAGACCACAGGCGATGTTGAGGAATCTCTGACAGAGGATTTTGCTGTCGTAGATAGTGCAGAATACCAGGCGATCGTGGATGCTTATACGAATAAAAAAGGTGATCTCTCCTACGACCTACTGAACAAAGATTTTATTCAATTTGCTAAGTCCAGCAAAATCGTTACGGACATGGTAAACAACCAGGTCTCTTTAGATGACCTGCGGGACTATATCATCAAAGTCAAGTTCGAGACATTAACGGGTAACCCAAGCCTAACTCCCTCCCAGGTGAACTCTATCGTAGAGGTGCTAGATGAGGTTAGCCCCCGGTACCTATTTCGAGAACTCAACGACGAACTCAAGAAAATATTAAGTCAAGCAAAAGCAAAGTTTTAGGGGCTAGGCAAGGACTCCAGTTTTTATGTTTCTTGCTGATCTACTGGTAGCGGCAGAAATTCAAATGCAGTGAACTTGTTAGTGCTGAGTTTATAGCTGTCTGCTGCTCCTGATTTGAGCTATTGGCCTGTGTTAGCTTCGAGTCTAAGCTGAGTTGGTGATTGACCGAACTATCTAAGCGGTTCAAGGTCGAATTAACAAACAGGGATTCAGTGCCTTTACCAATAGCGGCGATTTCCAGTCATAGCTCGCTGTCATTGTCTGTCAGTGAAGTTCGAATACCATTCTCTGCGATCGCTCGATCTGCTGCATAACAAGCATCCTGCGGGCTTAACGAGGACAAAGAGCGCGAGAAGCGACAGGTAAATTCGTGGGGATTGCTCAGAAATTGATCAAAAATGAGAGTTGCAGGAAATACCACGGACCAGGATTGTCTCCTACGACCTGCTGGATTGCAGCACCTGGAAAAGCGATGGAACCGCTAGCGTATAACAGAAAATTGCGAGAAAAATTGTATCGAGCGGTTAAGGTAATCTCTTGTCCAATTTCTGATGAATCTAGAAAAGAGAGTGCCTGAGTACCTCCTAAATTATTGCGTTCTGGAGCAATTAGATAGATATATTGCAGAGCCAAGTCAAAGCGTTGTGATGGCCGTAAACGTAATAGAAGTTGATGGGTGATCAGATTGGAATTTTGGTAAAGTTTGACGAGGTTTGCGCCTTGAATCCAGGTATCGGGGTTGCCTCCAGATAGCAATGGATCAAACCGTTCAAAGGCTGTGGTATCGGGGTCGTCACCGCTGAAATAGGCATAGCGGTAGCTTAGGGTCGGCGTCCAGGGAAGATCCTTGATGGTATAACCGATTTGACCCCAAGCCGCGTTGGCAGCCATGTCAAAGTTGTTATTCCACTGATAGGCATATTCAGCCTGGAGCCAAAGCCCGTTGAGCCCAAAAGGATTGGTTAAGCGAATGCGGGGATAAATGACATTCAACCCTTCGCGAGAAAAGACATCGGTTTGAGTGAAGTACGAAAAGTCTGACTGGGGGACAGTGATATAGCTCAATCCCAACTGTAGAGAGCGATTATTGTCATATTCCAAATTGGCTCCCACATATTGGGTTCGAGTATCCAGCAGGGGCAACTCATCGGGATCCAGGTAAAACCCTTCGAGGCGAATATCATTCCAGCGCATCCGACCAATCACTGTATTGTCAAAAGCAGTCCGGGGATTTGAGAGAATTGTGGCGCGATCGCCCCCATTCCCGGCTCCGTTCGCAAATAACATGCCGTTACTAATCCGGTAGTCTTGCCGTCCGGCAGACAGGTTAATCCCAAATCGAGAACTATCGGTGCGATAGCCGTAAACTAGACCGCCGTATAGGTCTTCAATGCCACTGAAGATACGATTATCCGATTCAAACAAATCGGGTTGCAGAGTGGTAGACACTATATTGCTGACCCCTCCATAGACATAAAGAGGTACGGTGTCAATTTGGGTGATTCCGGCAACACCGAATTCTAGATAACCGTCAAACCAGGTATAGGTGCCTGCACCAGCAGGATCGCGAGCCAGGGGATTGCCTGCGGTGAAGAGGCTAGCGTTGCCAAACCAGGTGTTATTGCTGCTGAAGGAGGAGAATCCACTCTTGAGAATGGCAACAACAGTCGCGCGATCGCTGGTATAGAGATTGGGAAACTCGCGCCAGTTCCCCGTTACAAATAGCCCTGTCTTTTGGGGCGGGGCCAAAATCTCTGTCGTCAATCGCACCGATAAGACCACTACGACCTCACCGGGGATCTGAACTTCGTAGAGTCCATACTGTGCCGTTTCAACCATCTTGATTTGCTTTACCCGTTGCAACCCTTTATCTAAAAAGAGCTGGCTATAGCTGTCTCCCGGCTGAATGACAAAGGCTTCGGCAATTTGCCGCTGCAATTGTTGGTTGCGATCGCTATCTGATGTTGGGTTTTCGAGATAGATGATGACATTGCTAATCCGTTCCCCATTCAACAAGGCAGGATTCAGGAGAAATGCTCCCGGTGGTATTGCTTCAGGAGGAATGCCAGTGGATGCCGAAGGCGCGGTGGGTGATGCCTGACTTAGATGCGTTGGAGGCAGGTTTGACTCCGTCTGACGGATGGGCAAGGGAGCTAAATCGGCGGCCTGGATCGAGCGATCGGCGGATAAGGCGTGAATCGTTGGATGAATCGCTGTATCGGCTTGAGCGCTTCTGCCCCCAGATAAGGATAGAATTGCAGCTAAGAGAACGCCACCGAAATATTTGTCCCAGTAGTGGGCTGAATCAGTTTTCATCGTCGCTGTAAGTCTCGAATCGCCTTTTTAATTGTTAGAAGTTCATTCGCTGGAACCTGCTCAACCCAGTCACAGTCAGCCGAGAAGATAGACGTAGCTGTGCGGATACGATCGCCAAAGCCTGGCCTTATTAACAATCAGACGACCATTTTTGAGAAAAGGCGATCGCCCTGCCGCAAGTAGAGCGTTGTTACTATTAGATTCAGGAGAAGGGTTGAGCGGGTGCGGGGTTCATCAACACGCACTGATTACCAGTCGCATCGAGAGGTTCACCGCAACTGGCTGACATGCTGGGCCAAAGATCGACTTGAACGTTGAATCATGAGTTGCCACGTTCAAGTCGTGATTACTATAGCTGTCGCCAGTTGGTTTAGGACATTGAAAATAAAGGGGGTTGTGGGGGCTGCGCCCCAGCCAGGGGTTCCACCCCTGCACCCCGTCCTCAGCTAGATGACTACCGCTATAACAGCGAACTCGTTAGTAGTTTGTCCAACCACCATCTGTGGCATAGATACAACCAGTCAGGTTGGCAGCATCAGGAGACAGGAGAAACAGGATAATGGCAGCTTGCTCCCAAACGGTGGAAGAGCGCTGCTTAGAATCAGCAGCCATCAGGATGCTCTGGGTTTTTAGCCCACCCATTGAACCGCCTTGCCCCGATGCTTTCATGGCTTTTACGAATTCGCCAGCTCGCGCCACCATTGGGGTATCCGTTGCAGCCATATTGGTGGAGTTGATGCGGATTCCGTAGGGTGCGTAATCTAAAGCGGCGTTGCGAGTCAATCCGTTCACGCCATGCTTGCTAGCGACATAAGCCGGATTGCCAGCTAAACCGGTGAGACCCGCAATAGAACCAATGTTGACAATGGCTCCCCCGCACCCCTGCTGAATCATCTGCCGCAACTCTGACCGCATGGATTTGAATACCCCCGTGGTATTGGTCGCGATGACAGCCTCCCAGTATTCATCGGTTGCTTCATGGATGGAGTTAGGTAGCAGGTTGCGTTGCCCGTTAAAGTTCAGAGGGAGGGCTGGGTCGCCGCCATCCATCACACCCGCAGCATTAACAGCCAGATCCAGGCCACCAAAAACTCGCACTGCATCGGCTACGGCGCGATCGCATACCTCTGTTTTCACCACATTTCCGACGACTGCGATCGCTTTATGCCCTGCGCTTTTGATCTTGCCAATCGTTTCATTTAGTTCCTTTTCTTTGCGATCCACACCGACCACATTGGCCCCTTCCCGTGCTGCCCGAATAGCGGTTGCTGCCCCAATTCCAGTGGCTGCTCCCGTCACCAGCAGGGTTTTGCCTTGAAAGCGGTTAGGAATGAAATAGTCGGGATTGGTGGGGGTAATATCTACCATTGGGTTTTCTCCAGAAGATGTGGAATTGGTGTTTGCTAATAAAGTCGGTAAAGAGCCAGATTGAGCCTGTGTATGTGGAGAAGCAAGAGCAAGTGTTGCCAGAAATGATCCGGCTCCTAACGTCAGAAACTGGCGACGATTGAGCCAGCGAATCACCTCTTTAACCCCTGGGCTTTCCAGGTTGAGGTGAGATAAATCGGGTTCCATAAAGGGGTTTTCCAGAGAGTATATAAGCGGATTTTTCTAGCTCAGAAAGATCATCCTGAGTCAAGATGACGGTTGTTGAATTAGTACGGCTCATTATCCTACGAAAAGGTGAAAAATAGGTGTAGTCTAGAAGCATGACCGACTGCTCTACGATCAGGGCAAATAAATTTAGAGTATGAGAATCTTGCTGGTTGAAGTCGCGCAACAACGTCTGAGCTTCTACACCGCCCTAAGTCAGCATAGGTTTGCTGTTGATCGAACCTGCAATAGCGAAGAAGCCTGGGATCTCCTCAATTCTTTTCTGTACGATCTGGTGCTGCTGGAATCGCTCCCGCTTTCGTTCGATGGCATCAACTTTTGCCGTCACCTGCGCAGTGTCGGTTCATCCGGTGTTGATTTTGTTGATTTTGCCTGCCCTCGTCTTGAACGCTCTCATTCAGGGTTTAGAAAGCGGTGCTAATGCCTGTTTCACCCGTCCCACTGATGAACAGGAGCTGTTAGCCCACATCCAAGGCGCTGTCACAATGTTATTATCACGACTCGTGCGCCTGAATCCAACGACCTGTCAGATCACCTGCTATGGTTAGGTTTTGAACATCAACCGCAAAGAGTACCAACTTCTGGAGCTGTTTCTGCGTCATCCTCAACAAACGTTTGCTTAGATAACCATTAGCGATCGCCTATTGCCCCTTAATCAGCCATTACCTACCAATTAAGTGAAGATTTGGTCATGGCAGAACGCAGCGTCAGGGCTGCAATCACTCGGTCAATGCAAGACTCGGTGGGTGTCGTCGAGCATAGGGGTTGGGCAGCGTTACCGCTACTGTTAAGCTCATCGTTTAGCTCCTGTTTCATTCGCTTTTGAAGTCATTCCCTCAACAGAGCTACTCTCAATTCCTCTCTCAGTAACTCTTTCAGCACCCCATGCTCAGCCTCGTTGTACATCCCCTGGGGTTAACGAGGACAAAGAGTGCTGAACGTGACACTGGGTGACAACAACGTGTTTTCGCCTAATATGTGACACTATCTGCCAGATTTTGAATAATTTATGAAAGTTAGGTCTAGATTGATGAGGTGATCTAGAGTGTAAGCAACAAAAGTAAAAAACTGGTTTAGATCTGTTCTTGTTCTTTGCAAAACCCTATCCTGCTCTATGAGAAT
This sequence comes from Leptolyngbyaceae cyanobacterium M33_DOE_097, assembly GCA_015296075.1. Lineage (GTDB taxonomy): Bacteria > Cyanobacteriota > Cyanobacteriia > Leptolyngbyales > Leptolyngbyaceae > DSRU01. The sequence continues at coordinate 25,664 of DVDV01000296.1, forward strand.
TTTGTTGGTTGAAGACGAGCTTCATACTCAAAACCTTCTAAAAGCGTCACTCGTAAAGGAAAATTTTTTAGTGGATGAGGCGGCGGATGGGGAAACTGCTTGGGAACTACTACAACAGTTTCCTTATGACCTACTACTGCTGGATGTCATGCTGCCCCAGTTGGATGGCATTAGCCTGTGTCAACTGAGATCTTGCAGCATTCTCAATAAGCCGATTCTAAGCGAGGTTTGAGGTCAATATCGAACCCAAAATGAGCCGCAATATCAGCGTGAGATTGGATGCGTTTGAGTAACTGAAACCAGATAATCGAAGGGAACAA